>JBGSQB010000128.1:0-15507 GCA_041738285.1 Pseudomonadales bacterium
ACGATGCCAATCTCGAAGAAGGTCGAGGATGATATCCGACGAGCCAACAACAGAAACGAGGCGCGATCCAAACGATCGCTAACAACGCAATCGGGCTACAACTTCGTGAAATTGGCGGAGCGGACGGGGCTCGAACTCGGAGAGTGTGCGCGCTGTAGCGCGCTGTAGCACGCAACTCTCTGATTTGACTCATTCTCGGTGCTACAGCGCGCTACAGCGTTCACAGAATTGGGTCCGTTTTGGGTCCGCATAGGCACTGCAATGCCAGCGGTCGCTCGATCAAGTCAATGAGCGGCCAACGCTGCTATAGAAGCTGCCGAGCTCGACCCCAAAGCCGTCCATTCAAGAAGAACAATGGCGATGGATAAGCGTCCGGCGACGACCGTCTTTCTCAGGGTCGACGGCGGCCGGCGTCCAGGTCTAGTTTCTGCTTGGTAGTCTGCGACGGGATGCGGTCAGACGTGAAGTCGTTTGTTCTTTAAGTGTTTCGGCGAGCTCGTTCGTCAGGTCGACGACCCGACGCCGCTCGAAGTCGGTGATGTGACGCGTCGCCACGTGGCCGATTCTGGATCCACTGAGATATGCCCGCCTTCATCCGCACACTCCGCGTCACGGACAATCCGAGCGACGCCGACCAGCCATCCCGGCACGAACACGATGTCCACTGTCATTTGGGAACCCCGTCATGAGTCCGCCAGCTTGGGATGTTCCTTGCGCACCCACTCCAGTATCTTGCGGCGGAACAGCACAGCTGACTTGTCGCCCTTGATGTTGATTTCCGTGTACTCGGTTCTGTCATCGGCGAGAAGTTTCTGCATGTGCTTCACGGCGACGACATCTTCTTCGAATGCTGCGCCGACGAATTGATTCGACACTGCGGCGATCGCCGGGTCTGGCTTCATGTAGTCAATGGTTATGGAATACCAGTAATGGCAGGTGTCGTGCTTTTCCGGCGTCAAGTAATGATTGATGTACGTCTTGTAGCATTCCGGATGACCCGGTGCTGGGTTATCCACATGCACGAAGTTTTCTCCCAGCCAAACGCCCGGTGAGTGACTGACACCGCCGTTCCAGTTTCGTAGCTTGCGATCGCCCACCGCGGCTCTTTGGTCCGGCGGCAAATCCAGTTGTACGAGATCAGTATTATCAATGACTCGATAGCAACCTGTTACACCATTGCGTTCTTGAAATTCAACGGGGTGTTCCAGAAAGGTATCGTCTATCGAATTTCGTGCGGCACCAAAGGTGTTGGCATGAATGAATATGAAGTGAGTTAGATCATTCAGATTGTCTTGCATCAGAAGGTAGTTGCCTTCTATGTATTTGGCGTCGTGAATGGAAAAGTACTCGGGATTTTCCAGATAAGGCATCTCGGGTAGTTTGCGCTCATCTGCGTTGTCCGGATTCCCCATCCAGATAAACACGAATGGACCCGATTCTTTGGTCGGGTACTTTCTCAGCTTCCCTTTGGGGCATTGCGTCTGACAGGGGACACTGTTGATCTCCCCCTGTGGTGAATACTCAATTCCGTGATAGCCGCAGACGATATTGTCCCCTCTCAGTTTGCTTTCGGAGAGTGGATAAGAGCGGTGCAGGCAGCGGTTTTGCAGCGCGACCAGTTCGCCCGCCTCGGTGCGGTAGAAGACGATGGATTTCTCCAACAGGGTTCGCCCGATGGGGTCTCTCCCAAACTCTTCCCTGAGACCGGCCACGTACCAATGCTCATGAAGCAAAGGCAGGCGAATGTAGCTCTGGGTATCTCGGATAACGCTGTGTAACTCGTTCATGATGCTGCCTGATCGGCAGTTTCCACGTATTCCTCGAGCACCCAATTCAGCATGACACCTCGAAACAACATGCCGGCTTTATCACCGGCGATGACCATTTCCTTGTAGTCGATGTGATCATCGTTCAGGAGTCGTTGCATTTCTTCGCACGCCCATTTGTCCTCAGCGAACCCATTGGATGCGAATCCCTTGAAGAACGCGTAGTAGTTGTCGTCTTCAATGTTGTAGTCGTTGGTGATCGACCAGTAGTAGTGCGTCGACGTGCTCGTTTCAGGGGTCAGATAGTGCATGATGTACTGGTTGTACACTTCTCGGTCCGGATCGCCCGCCGCACCGACATAGATTGGCGCGTAGCCTCGAAAAACGCCGGGGGATAGCGCAATTCCGCCATCGTCCGCTCAACAGGTTTCCCTTCGGCTCGTTGTTTTGCACCGGCAGGCAGCGGTGCAAGCGCACGGGCAGGGTCTGTGTCGATACGATTGCAGTAGACACCGTTTTCAGTCTTCTCGACTGTCGTTGGGAAGTCGAAGAAGTAATCGCCGATGCCGAAGCTGTCTTTGTGCAGGTACGCGAAGTGGGTCAGATCGTTCAAGTTCTCCTGCATCAGCAGATAACTGCCCGCATAGGGCGTTGCTTCATACACGGTTCGGCATTTGGGATCTTCGAGAAACGTTAACTCTGGAAACTTGTCCCAGTCGGGCTGATCGGGATTTCCCATCCAGATGAAGGCAATTGGACCCACTTCTTTCACCGGATATACGCGCAACTTCCGGTTTGGCAACTGATCCTGGCAGGGCACTCTGACGATGCTGCCGTCCGGCGCGTAGCGAATGCCATGGTAACGACACACCAGGTTGTCTCCTTCTCGCGTGCCGTTGGACAGCGGGAACGAGCGATGCAAGCAGCGGTTCTGCATGGCAACCAGGTCACCGGCCTGCGTGCGATAGAAGACGATTGACCGTTCCAGCAGCGTTTTGGCGACCGGCGCCTGGCCGAATTCTTCAGCCAGACCTGCGACATACCAATGGTCGTAGCAAAGTGGCAGACGGATGTAGTCTTTGACGTTGCGAATCTGATGTTTGTAGTCCATGAACATCTTCCTCAAAAGGACGCGGCTGCCCTGACAGCCTCTTCACACCGTGTGTTCAGCAGTGCTTCCAACTGAGCGGATGGCAACATGCCGGTCGGCTCGATCTTGATGAAGCGGATGTCTTCAAAGCCAATGAAACGGGCCATGTGCTCCAAGTAGGCTCGCTGGAAATCCGTCTTCGTGCCGTCACTCTCGCGCGGAAATCTCACCTCGTAAGGGCTGCCACTCGCCAGAATGAATTGAATGGGTTTGTCAGTGATGGTGCCGACGTACTGGCCCTGCGCATTCACGTAGAAGCTCAAACCCGGCTGACAGACCAGATCGATATAGTGTTTCAGGCGATAGGGAATAGAGAAGTTCCACATAGGGGAAGAGACGACAACTTTGTCTGCGCTGCGTAGCCGTTCGATTTCCTGTACGACCCCTGCCCATTCGCCGCTGACTTCAATGCCAGTACCGCCTTTGATCATGTCGACGATCTGCGCCATCTTCTGATTGGCGCCTTCGCCGCTGAACTTGGGCAGATCTATGTCGAACAACGGCAGGTGTTCGATTTCGTCGTCCGGGTGCGCTGCTCGATACGCCTCAACGAACGCGTTGGCAACCCGGCTGGAACAGGAATCGTCCTTGCGTGGGCTGGCTTCTATATAGAGTAATTTCATAGTCATCACACCCGTGTATTTACTGCATTCTTCCCCAGCATCGCGCGTCCCACATCGCCGTAGCGACTGGTCTTGGAAAAGACAACATGATTGGTGGCAATGGAGATATCTCTGACAGCGCGCTGTATCGGGTTGCTCAGAAAGCCGCCACTGGCGCCAGTCTCCTCGCTGATCCGAAGGACCGCGTCCTTGCAGGTATAGACCGCATAGGCCATGCGTGAGAGCCAGTAGTTGCGCTCTTCGTTGGTCGCGCTGTTGCGCTTTGCCATGACATCGGCCATGACATCTCGAAGCACCAACTCTGCGGTATCAATCTTCAATGCTGCCTCACCGATCACACCGCTCACATCCGGCAGCGGGGTGCCGGCGCGCAGCACATTGTTTTCGATTTTGTGGCGCATCTGACTCGAAAACTCCGCCAGTGCCATTTGTGCGGCACCCAAAATCGGCAGGCCCGCAGCAAATCCGAGTACAGGCATGAGGGGCGTGCTGTACAGCGGACCGGAATATCTCTCAGCAATGCCAGAGGTCGCGTCGAGGAATTGCTGGAACGGAAGCGCGTGATCATCGGGTACAAATACATCATCGATTTTGAAATCCCAAGATCCTGTCGCGCACATGCCGGTCACGTGCCAGGTATCGATGGGTTGCACATCGGATTTCGGCATCAGAAAGAACGTCGGTACCGGTCCGGTTGCTTCGTCGATGACGAGGCCGCCTGCAAGCACCCACGTAGCATGCACGATGCCGGTTCCCCACTGCCATTGCCCGTTGAGCACATAGCCGCCGTCAACTTTCGTCGCCTGGCCGCCGCCTATGTTGAGGGCCGCTGGCGCCAGCACGTGGTCGCTACCCTCGAGCACTTTGGCGCAAACGCCTTCGGGATAGTTGAGGAGCCACAGATTGTGCTCGATGTAGAAACCGGTGATCCAACCCATCGAGGCATCGGCACGGGAGAGCGTCAGTACCACGTCGAAGAAGACATCCAGATCTGCCTCAAAGCCGCCATATTTTTTCGGCACCATCAGAGCAAAGAGGCCGCTTTGCCGGATGGCTTCGATCACATGGTCGAGCGGTTTGCGATTGGCCTCGGCTTCGCGAGCAGTTTCGCGCAACAAGGGGGCCAGGTTTTCAGCTTGCTTGATCAAGTCCACGTTGTTCTTTTCCAGTCGGGTTTAATCGACGCGCTGGACGCAGGGTGTCCCATCGCCCCTCAGACGAGTTCCGTCAGGTCGCATTTGGCGATCAGCGGATCAAAGATGGCACGCGCTTCTTCGAGGGTGACGAATTCGTCGTCCGGAATTTTCCGCAGGGTCGCAATCGGTGCCGGATAGACGTGTTCCCCCATCATCCGGCCTTTCTCGTCATACGGCCACATCATGCAGAGCCAGCGCCCTTCAATATATTTACCGTTCGGGTCGTCCACCTCGTGCCCGCTCGCTGCCGCGGTTTCGGCGGTCATGAAGGTGTTGTACAGCGCCTCGGAAGCAAATCCCCAGTCCGACACCACGATGTTCTCGCGCTCCAGCAACATCACCGTCGTCCCTGAGTCAACCAGGCCTTGATAGAAGCCCTTTACGGCCTCCTGGCCATCGAGTTCTACCATCCCCAGTGGCGAGGCGACACGATAGAAGGGCTGTTCCACCGTCATGTCGGGCAGAAAAATATCGTGATACCGTCCGCTGACTTCGAGCATTGCATGCCGGCGATAGTTCTCCAGAATGCGCCTGTGGCGTGGGTTGGTAGTTGTTTCCAGCAACGTATCGGCTGCTAGTGTCAGAAGGCGAATATCGTGTTTCATGATTGCGTTGTTGCTCCTTGTTACATTCAGTGGTCGTTCGCGGCCACACGCGTGTGCGGGCGCCTTCCGATTGGTCAGCGCACCGGATCGCTTCCATCCCAGCGGCCTGCTTCTTCGCGGATCATCTGAAAGATTTGCGCAGTTGCCGGTGTGAGTTCGGCAATTTCCATGACCGGCTGGCCGTCGTCGCCGCCGTCGAAATAGGCGAAGCGCGTGCCGTTCACCAGCTGCGCTTCTGCAAGCACCGTCACCGCTTTCCCAGCGAGACGGCTCATTGCGTCGTCATAGTCCTCGCTCCACACCGAGTAGTGCTGAAGTCCAGGGCCGTGACGGTCGAGAAAATCGAGATAGGGCGAGGCAACGTCATTGTGCTGCTCAATCAACTCGATCTGCATTTCTCCAGAGTTCGCAAGCGCGATGCTCACATCCAACTCGCACGGCCGACCGCGATACCGGAAATGATCGAGTTCGAGATGATTCATCCGGAAGAACGGCCCTATGCCCAGAGTTCCCGTCCAATAGTCCAATGCCGTATCGAGTGAGGACACGACGATCCCGCATTGTCTGATCGGTCCGAACAGTTGGCTCACTATTTCTCCTCCGCAGATGGTTCCTATGAACCGTAGCCGTTGGGACTCGGTGCAGTCGTCTCGCTTGCGTGTTCCCAGATCACCGCATCAGGGGTCTTCATCAACCGCTCATAGGCTTCCTTGGGATAGGTCATATGAGGCACGGCCGGGTTATACGCCGGCTGCGCGAGCGCGTTTCCGTCGTTCTTGTATTCCGCAGGAGCCCTGTAGTTCTTCAGTTCTGCCTCGCTGATGCCGGCCAGCGATACGACTTCAGGGTCAATCCAGGTGCCCTTGTCATCGAGCGGGCTCTGCGCAGCGGAAGATGTGGAGATTTCGAGCGAAAGGTTTTCCGGGCCCGCAAAGTAGATCGACGCACAAAAGCCGTGATCGATGGGGCCGAGGACGGGAACGTCACGTGATCGGATTCGATCACGCATCGCCAGCATGTCCTCCATAGAGTCAACGTTGAACGCCAGGTGCTGCATCGTACCTGGTGCCGACTTTTCACCGCCGTTTCCCGCGTGAGTCTGGCCCATGACGGTGGCGACACTTTTGTTCTCTTCTTTGAAGACGAAAGCGACTGCCTCGTTGCCCAGTTTCATGAAGCCGTGAAATGCGCCTTCAACACCGTGCATCCAGTAGAGCGCAATCAGCTCCATGCCAAGTACGTCCGAGAAGAAGGCGATCTGTTTCTTGATGTCGCCTGTTGAGATGGCGACGTGATGTAGAGCGTTGGGTTTGGTCATGGGTGTGCTTCCTTATTGATTGATCACGCCGGTGCAGAACTCGTGAACAGCTGCCGAAAACGGTTCTGTGGCGAACAACATCAGTTGGTGGTGTGAATCTTTGAAGATTTTCTTCTGTACCGGTCCGCCGATACAGGATGCAAGGAACTCGAACGCTTGCGGCGGGAAGTGCGGATCATGTTCACCCGCGGTGTAGAACACGGGCTTGGTGTTGTCCGCTGGCAGGACGGGTGGTATGTACTGGAACAACGTTGCCCAGGAGGCCAGGTCGTAGCTCCACGTGTTGTACGGGTCCAGCTCTTTTTGTTTCTGGGCGCCGCTGTAGCCGTAGTCTTCATCGAAATTGAAAAATGTTGGGATATCGAGGCGTGCACCTCTGCCCAGCATCTCGATGATCTGTTTGAACTCCTCGCTGCGCCATGGACCAGCCCGCATGTCGATGGCTGCACTCCCGGGCACTGCACCTGAGCCCATCAGGATCGCGCCAGTAACCGCCGGAGAGTCGAGTGCAGAGACGGCGGCAGCAACACCGAGGCTGGACCCAAGGGTAAAAACTGGCAGACCGGTCAGATCATTAACATGCTTTGCAAAGTCACGCGAAGCTTGAGCCCACTCTGCCATGTCCCACTGACCGCGCGGCCGGTTGGTTGTGGAGCGACCGTGCCCCGGCGCGTCATAGCTCCAGATGTCGACGCCCTTCGCTGCATGATGCTCACAGAAACGATCGTAAATGCCGCCGTGACCACCCAGGCCGTGTGAGATGACAAGCGCGTAACGGCACTCCTCACCCGAATAACGAAAGGCGTGTAGTTCATTAAGCAGGTGATGTTCGATCCGCATGGTGGCTCCCCCGGTGATCTAAGAAAGGGCGATTGAGAGAACTGTCTCGAAACCACGAAAGTCCGGACAGCATGTTGTGTGGCCGCTCCCGTGCATTAGCGTGGCCACACGACCGGGTAGGTCTTGCTATCGAGCGGGTCTCCGTCCCGGAGGGTCGGGTCGACGGGAAACTCCGCTGGTGCGCTGGGACGGTGCAGCACAGTGGCGTCATCACCGGCAAAACGGAGGGAGACGGCCCGCCGCGTGCGATCGAGCGATGTATTACCGCGCGCGCCGTGGACGGTCCGATAGTTGTGGACGATCACGTCGCCGGGTTCGACGTCGAAATAGACGATGTCATAGTCGGACTCGTGTCCTTCGATGTCCGGTAACGAAGGCAACCCGTTGTCACCCGAGACCGCCTGACCAACGAAAACATTCGGGGAATGCAGGTCCCAACGGTGCGACCCGCGGACATATCCCATGCCACCGTTCTCCTTCGCGACGGGTTCGGCCGCGGTCCAGAATGATGCCACCTGCTCACCGTCGACGTGGAAATAGCCCCAGTCCTGATGGAACGCGGTCCGGGTGCCGGCGCCAGGCTGTTTGATGAAGATCTGGTCGAACAAAAAGTTCACTTTGCGCGCGCCGAACAACTGAGCGGCCAGCCCAGCAAGGGGGCTCTCGAGCGCGAGACGCTGTACGGCGGGGTAATCGAGTACGGCGTTGTTGACCAGAATGAACTGCCCGTCGGCGTTGTCGGGTTTCTTGTCGCGTAGCACGTCCATGCCCTGCGCTTCGAGCATCGCGCCGAGCTGACCCATTGCGTGAAGGTGGGAATGTTCCAGTGTCGGCTCGAGAACGCTCTCGACGCTTGATCCTTCTGACTGCGACTCGAGGTAGCGCCGTTCCGCGTCATCGACGGCATCCTTCACCACAGCCACCCAGCTATCGCTCAATGCACCTCGAAGGCAGACGACACCGTCGCGGCGGTAGGTCTCGATCTCCTCGGGCGTTAGCGTTCGGGCACGCTGGTTCATGTCATCGTCCTTTCTCATCGGTAGGCCCAAGCATCAGCGCGTCATCCGCGCTTGATCCTCCACCTTTTGTTGACCTTGCTGACGGTGTCATCGACGTTGATCCCCGCCACTTCGCAGCCGCGCAAGAAGTCGCGGAAGTGCTTGGCCATCCATTCTTCGGAGGTTGCAGCGTCGCGCGTTCGGATTGCCTCATAGATAGTCTCGTGCGCCTGTAGCAGGCGCTTGCCTGGTCCGAGTTTGCGGGTAACCACACCATAGGCGGCTGAGAGGAACGCACCCAGCGGCTCCCTCGCCAACTGCAAGGCTTTGTTGCCGGAAGCTTCCGCCACCAGCTCGTGAAATTCGATGTCTGCTTCGACCAGCGCATTTGGATTGTCGATACAGGCGCGGGTGCGCTCCAGGTTCTGCTCGATCCTCAAGAGAATGGCATCGTCGGCGCGTTCCGCTGCCAGCCTTGCGGCGGCTGGCTCCAGCGCGGTGCTGACCTCCCAGAGCTCGCGATAAGTGATGCCGTGCATGACGATCGCCTGCCGGATTGCGGTGCTCGATATCTTCGATGAGGGCGCAGCGACCTGCATGCGGCGCCTATGCCCCCGTTCCACCAGGCCGCTGCTCTCGAGCTTGCGTATCGCTTCGCGAATGGTGGGGCGGGTCACACCCAGTTGTTCGGCCAGGTCGTGCTCTCCGGGCAGCAGATCTCCGGGTCCGAGGGTGCCGTCCAGGATGGAATGCCGTATGGCTTCCTCGGCGAGCATATAGGCGGGCGCACGCTTTAAAGATTCGAATTGTTTTGCCGCCACGTGGCTAGTCCCTCGAGTGAGTCCGATGGCTACGGATCAGACCAACTGATATGTATTACAATTTGACATGTCAGTGTCGGCCATCGATGATGCTCCGTCAAGTGCCACGACGGTGGGTGTGCGTGGTCTCGCGCTCCAGCCCCCTGTAGGAGAACGCTCTGAGGCCGACCACTTATGAATACCTGAAGCTCGACCGGCTGCTGATGGGCCAACCACTGACCGCGGCGGTGGCGAGCGAAGTGGAGCGGCGTGGTGCGAGCCGTGTGCTGGTGGTGATAGCCGGCTCACTCAGCCGCGGCACGGATATCGTTGATGAGATCAGTACCGCCCTGGGCACCCGCTTTGCCGGGAGTTTCAACGAGACCGTCACCCATGTGCCTCGCTCGTCGGTTATCAAGCTGGCGGATGTAATTCGCGATGCGCAGGCCGACCTCGTGGTGACGATCGGCGGCGGTACCTGTCTCGACTCGGTGAAGATGGCACTGGTGTGCCTGGCCGAGAACATCAGCGATGCGGCGCAACTTGAGCGCCTGGCGATCAGAGTCAACGACGCGGGGGAACGCGAAACGCCCTTTGTCCGCCCTCCTCCGATACGCCAGATCGCAGCGCCGACAACCCTGTCCGGTGCAGAGTTCAGCGACCTCAGCGGTTGTGTCGATACGTCGACCCAGGTGAAGCAATTGTTCTCCGGCGCCGAGATCGGCCCGGCCAGCGTCATCCTGGACCCGGCCATCACGGTGCACACACCGATGAACCTCTGGCTCTCGACCGGGGTGAGAGCGATCGATCATGCCGTGGAAACCATGTGTTCTTCCGGCCCCATGTCCCTCACGGATGCGGGTGCACTGCACGCCATCCGCCTGCTGGGTCAGTCTTTGCGGGCCAACCAGGCCGAACCGGACAATCTGGAAAAACGACTCGACAGCCAGGTCGCCATTGCACTCGCGTGCATGGGGCTGAATCGTGTGCCGTACGGCGCCAGCCACGGCATCGGCCATCAACTCGGCGCGGTTGCAGGCGTCCCCCATGGATACACCAGCTGCGTGCTGCTGCCGCACGTCATGGCGTACAACCACACCGCCACGGCGCATCAGCAGCAGCTCATCAGCGAGGCGCTGGGCGAACGCGGCACGCCGGCGGGAGAACTGATCGCGCGGCTCGTTCGCGATCTCGGCATGCCGACTCGTCTGAGGGACGTCGGGGTCAGCCGCGAGCATTTCGCGGCCATCGCCGCCGGCAGTCTGCTCAATCCCTGGGTGCGCGCAAATCCCGAGCCCATCGGGTCACCCGAGCAGGTGATCCGGATTCTCGAAGCAGCCTGGTGAGGAGTAGATCGTGAGTGACTCGGATTTCGTTTGGCGCGTCCCCGCCGAATTCAACTTCGCCACCGACGTGGTGGATGCGTGGGCACAGGATGAAGACCGCATCGCACTCATCGCGGTCGATGACGCTGGCAGTGAGCACACCTATACCTACGCTGACATCGCGGCCGCTTCCTGCCGGTTGGCGAATCTGCTTGCAGCCCAGGGCCTCGGCCAGGGCGACCGGGTTGTGGTGATGCTGCCTCGCATCGCGCAGTGGCAGATCGCAATGGTTGCTGCGATGCGCCTGGGTGCGGTGCCGATACCCTGCATCACCATGCTTACAGCAAAGGACGTGGCATATCGGGTTCGGCACTCAGGCGCTGTCGGCGCGATCACCATGGCCACGGAGTGCGCCAAGTACGCCGGGCTGGAGGGTTTGAAAGTGAAGGTCTGCGTGGGTGATGCGCCTGCGGGATGGACCCCGATGGCAGAAGCCGACGCGCAGCGCGCCGAGTGTCCAGCAGCAACGGTTGCCTGCGAAGACCCCGCTATCCTCTACTACACATCCGGGTCCACCGGCGCACCGAAGGGGGTGACGCACAGCGCCCGCAGCATATGGGCGTGGCGGTATTCAGCGGAGTTCTGGCTCGGGCTGTCCGAGGCCGATCGCATCTGGTGCACCGCGGACACTGGCTGGTCGAAAGCGGGAACCAGCATCCTGTTCGGTCCCTGGAGCCGCGGTGCAAGCGTGCTGTTCTACGACGGGCCGTTCGATCCCGCGAAGCGCCTTGCGTTGCTCGAGCGCTATCGCGTCACGTGTTTCTGTGCAGCGGCGACCGAATTGCGACGTTTGATACGCGAGGATGTCGCCCAATGCGATCTCTCCCGACTCAAGGCGACCGTGTCTGCCGGTGAATCTGTCAATCCGGAGGTGATCGACCGGTGGTATGCACTGACCGGTACGACCGTGCTCGATGGCTACGGCCAGACCGAGACCCTGATGACGGTGACCAACCGCCCGGGCCGCACGGTGAAGCCCGGGTCCATGGGCGTTCCCCTGCCGGGCCTCGAAATCGCCGTTTACGACACCGAAGCAAATTCGGTGCTGCCGCACGGCGCTGGCGAGTTGGTGCTGGCGCTGCCCTGCCCGCAGCTGATGTTGGGCTACTGGCAGGACGAGGAGCGGACGGCTCAGACGCGCGTGTCCGTGGATGGTCGGCAGTGGTACACCACCGGTGACAACGTCGAGATCGATGACGACGGCTATGTTTTCTACACCGGTCGTGCCGACGACATCATCAACTCGTCCGGTTATCGCATCGGTCCGCAGGAAGTGGAAAACGCGCTGAGCGAACACGAGGCGGTGCTGGAATGCGCCGTGGTCGGCGTGCCCGATGACGCGCGCGGCGAAGTGGTGAAGGCCTGGGTGGTGCTCGCGCCGGGCGTCGCCGGCGATGACGCGCTCATCGAAGCACTGCAGGCGCATACGAAGGCGGTGACGGCCCCGTACAAATACCCGAGACAGATCGCCTTCGTGGAAGATCTTCCGAAGACCGTCAGCGGCAAGATTCGCCGCAACGTGCTGCGGGAGTGGGGTTAGCGGTGTCCATATCCATCGACTTCTCCGGTACAACGGTGCTAGTGAGTGGCGGCTCGAGCGGTATCGGTCTTGGCATCGCGCGACGCTTTCATGATGCGGGTGCGGCCGTGCACGTTACCGGCACACGTGCCGCTGTCGGCGATTACGCGCACGCGGCCGATCTGCAGGACCTTACCTATCACCCGCTCGATGTGCGGGACGATCAGGCAGCGACGGCCTTGCTGGGCTCGCTCCCCAGCCTGGATGTGCTGGTGTGCTGCGCCGGGGCCGTGGCGTATGGCGGCCGGGAATACGATATGGCGACGTTCAGAGAAATCATCGACATCAATCTAAACGGGGTGATGAACGTGTGTACAGCCGCGCATCAGAAACTGAAACAGAGCGAGCGCGCCGCCGTCGTCATCATCGGTTCCACGTCCAGCTACATCGCAACGCCCGGTCAGCCAGCCTATGGCAGCAGCAAGGGCGCACTGGTTACGTTGACCAAGTCGCTCGCGCAATCCTGGGCCCGGGACGCCATCAGGGTGAACGGGGTGGCGCCGGGATTCGTCGCGACCAAGCTGACGCAACGCAGCTTTGAGGACGAGAAGATCTACAACGCCTCGCTCGAACGCATCCCGATGCGGCGCTGGGGAGAGGCCGCAGAGATTGGTAACGCGGTGGTGTTTTTCGCTTCATCGATGGCGAGTTACGCCACCGGACAGATGCTGCTGGTCGATGGCGGCATCACCCTCATGTAGGTCCCTGTATGAATTTGGATACGGCTGAAGTTCGGGAAGGCGAAGCACTCGACTGGTCCAGTCTCGAAGACTGGCTGACCACGCACGTCGTGGGGCTTAGGGGTGACATGCAGGTCAGCCAGTTTCACGGTGGCCACGCCAACCTGACCTACTGCGTGGCCTTCGCGGAGCAGAACCTGGTGGTGCGCAGGCAGCCGTTTGGGGAAATCGCACCCGGTGCACACGACATGAAGCGTGAATACCGGGCCCTGTCGGGGCTGAACCCGGTGTTCGACCGCGCGCCGCAGGTATTTGCTTTCTGCGAGGATGCAACGGTGATCGGTGCGCCGTTCATCGTCATGGAGCGGCGTCGCGGTGTGGTGGTGCGCTCCAGCATGCCGGTCGAATTTCGAGACATGCCCAATGTGGAAGAACGCCTCAGCTTCGCGGTGGTGGATGCCATGGCTGACCTGCACCGGATAGAACCCGAGGCGGCAGGACTTGCGAACCTTGGCCGGCCGGACGGGTTCGTGTCGCGGCAGTTGGCCGGCTGGCACCAGCGTTGGCACCGCGTGCGGGGTGAACATCTACCTGAGTTCGATCGCGTGCACCAGATGCTGCTGGATCTACAGCCGGAATCCCAACGCGCCTGCATCGTGCACAACGACTTCAAGCTCGATAACTGTATGTTCGAATCCACCAACCCCGATCGCGTACAGACTGTGTTCGACTGGGATATGGCGACGCTCGGTGACCCGCGGGTCGAACTCGGCACGCTGCTCAGCTACTGGCGCGAGCCCGGTGACGCGGTCGATCGTGCGCCGACCATCGAACTGGACATGTCCCGATTTCCTTCGCGGGACGCCCTGGTGAACCGCTATGCGCGTTCCGGCATCGACGTCGCGGACATGGCCTGGTTCGAGGCCTTCGCGCTGTGGAAGCATGCTGTGGTCTTGCAGCAGTTGTTCGCGCGCCTCGATGCGGGTGAAAGCACGGATGAACGCTACCGGCACTTCCCCGATCGCATACCCGGTCTCATCGAAACCGCGGGCCGAACACTGCATGGTCAAACCGCTTAGCCGTGACAGGATGTGTCACGTGTAGCGTTTGATCAGTTGTTTCCCCAACGACATCATGTGCACTTGATCCGGTCCGTCGGCTTGTCGGCACCAACGCGCGTAGTTATAGGCTTCGGCCATGGGATAGTCTGCGGTTAACCCCGCTGCGCCGTGGATCTGCATACATCGGTCGATCACGCCTTGCGCCATCAGGGGCACCGTAATCTTGGCAGCGGCGATCAAGTCGCGTGCATCCTTGGCCCCCACCTGATCTATTTTTCGAGCTGTTTTCAGAGTGAGCAAGCGCGCTTGTACTATTTCACTCCATGACTTGGCGATGTCTTCCAGCACCGACTGATGCTCTGACAGCTTACGTCCAAAAGTCTCCCGTTCTACAGACCGACGACACGCGTACTCCACCGCCCGCTGAGCAGAACCGATCAAACGCATACAGTGATGGATCCGTCCGGGGCCGAGTCGGCCCTGCGCAATCTCGAAGCCGCGACCCTCCCCGAGTAATATGTTCTCTTTCGGGACACGCACGTTGTTGAAGAGCACTTCGGCATGCCCGAGCGGTGCATCATCGTAGCCAAGGGTCGTTAAAGACCGAACGATAGCCAGCCCTTCTGTCTCACGCGGAACAAGCACCTGGCTTTGCTGCAAGTGACGATTCGGGTTGTCTGGATCGGACTTGCCCATGACGATAAAAATCTTCGTACGCTCGTATGGCGCGTTGGTAATGAACCATTTGCGGCCATTGATCACATACTCATCGCCTTCGCTGACAATACTGGTCCGCACATTGGTCGCATCGCTTGAAGCCACATCGGGCTCGGTCATCGCGTAGGAAGATCTGATCTCGCCATTCAGCAATGGCTCCAGCCACTGAGCTTTCTGCGCTTCAGTGGCGTACTTCAGGAAAACTTCCATGTTGCCGGTATCCGGCGCGTTGCAGTTGAACACTTCGGGGCTCCACAACACCCGACCCATGATTTCAGCGAGCGGGCAGTATTGCTCATTGGTCAAGCCGCCGTGGTTGGCCGGCATCCAGAGGTTCCATAGACCCGCTTGCCGTGCTTTGCTCTTGAGCTCCTCCATGAGCGGCACAGTCGACAATCTATTCTCCAGACCATTGAGCTGCGCGACATACGCCTCTTCGTTGGGATAGATATGCGTGTCCATGAAACCGGTGAGGCGGCTGACCAGCTGCTCTGCTTCGCTGTCGGAGTGAGCCATGAACGTACCTACGATCGGATGAAACAATGCAGCTTAGCCAGGCGGCAGAACATCGCAAGCGGGCTGACGCTACATCGCCAAGACCCTTACATCGCCAAGACTATTCCACCATGGAAACGTTGACGCAGATAGTCACAACACTGCGTGATCTGGTTTTCCATTCCAGCGCTAGCGTCGCCGCGGCACGATGCCAATCTCGAAGAAGGTCGAGGATGATATCCGACGAGCCAACAACAGAAACGAGGCGCGATCCAAACGATCGCTAACAACGCA
>JBGSQB010000129.1:0-5593 GCA_041738285.1 Pseudomonadales bacterium
GTACCAGCTCGGGAAGTTCCAACGCGGCGTATCGAACCGCAGATCGTAACCATCGAGCGCGGCCGCGATAGGGATTGAAATTTGGTCTATGTGGTACCGGTGATTCGGGTCGGTGAACCCACGATCGAGCAACGCGCGCGATACGGCCGCCCATTGACCTGCGAACGCCCGTGCGATCTCCCTGCGGACAGACACCATGCCGCTGTTGACGTAGGGCGCATCGGTGGTGCGCGTCTGGCCGTTGGCGTCGATGAATGCGCGCGGTGCCGGCGGGTCCAACCCGAAGTCGCGGTATAGCGCGTGCCATTCGTCGCGGCTCAACAGCTGCCCGCGCGGTGGCACACAGACGATGTCGCCATCCATCGCGACCGGGGGCGCCATGCATAAAATATCCGAATCGATGAACGTGACGCGCTCGACGTCCGCGCTCACGGGCACCGCAAGCGCGGCAATCTTGTTTGCGATGGGGTAGTCAATGCTCACCGGGTTTTCGATGGGCGCGAGCTGCACGTCGAGATCGTCGAGCCGCTCTAGCGTGCGCTGCGATAGTTCGCCCCAAACGCTCGCGGGCATGGGTACGGCGGCGATCAGCTCGCACGACGCGCGCGCGCGGATCGACGCGGAGAGCAAGCAAGCCATTGCTTCGAGTTCGCCCGCCTGGGCCACGAATACGTAGACGTTGGTCATTGGTTTTTCTCCTCCGAGTGTTCGTTACCGGTACACCTTCGCCAGTTCTGCGGCATCGGCGTCGAGCCTTCCCTCGACCCAGCGCGCGTAATGGCGCTCAAGCGTGCTGATGTCGTCGCCGGTTTGCTTCGATACCCAAACCATCGACGCGCCCGCCGCCAGTGCGAGCGACACGTACGTATGCCGCCACGGGTAAGGCATGGTGCGGCGCCGGATCTTCGCGGCGGTGTGTGCCGCGCGCCACTTGTCCATCAGCCAATCCGCGTCAAGAAATGGGTGCCCGATCGGTGTCAAGAACACGAACGACTTTCGAAAGCGGGTCGGGTTACTCGCGAGCATGTCCCACGCAACGGGCGGCAACATGATGCGACGTTGATCGCCTGTCTTGGTGTGCGCCTTCACGCGCCGCCGCACGCGGGTCTGCCCAACGACCAAACAGGGGCGCTCTGTCGTTGCACTCCAATCCAATCCAAGCAACTCGCCGGTGCGCATACCCGAATGAAACGCCAGTAGGAAATATCGCCATGCGATTTCGTCGGCCGCGCGCAGCGCTTCGAGCAACGCGTCGCGCTCTGCTTCCGTGTATGGTTCCGGTGGTTCGCGTCGCCCGGCACGCGCGCGCCAGCGATCAGTCGGGGCCTCGGTGATCGGTTGTATGCGGACCGGTAACCCATCAGCGTTGAGGTCTCGACCTCTGCATGATCTAGGACGGGCTGTGCGTAGTATCCAAGGGTGCCGACATTCGTCGGACGTTGCTCGCCGCGGAGCGCGTCGCGGACTGACTCCCAACGCTCGCCGGCGCGCAATCGGTGTTCGGCTTCTCTGGCAAGTCGGCGAGCCGTGAGGAGACCCGCCCGCGTGGGTTTGAGATCAACCGTCGCGTGGTACTTGCGCCCGTCGACTTGGAATCGGACGGCGCAGCGGTTGAAGTGCGGCCAGACAGTAGCCATTCGTCAATCTCTCGCCAGTAGTACACATCACCATATCCAGCCTGGCGGGCATAGTGCACGCCGCGTCTCCACGCTCGCGCGCGAGCGTGACGTAACTGATTTGCGCTCAATCCATAGCGCGCCCGCACCTGGGCGGTGTTGAGCGCCGGCGGCAGTTCTTCAGCGGCCTTAATCGCTGTCACCTCGATAACTGGCGAACGCAGCGAGCAGGCGTTGTGCGAAGCGCTTAGTGTCGCCGCAGTCCTCCCTCACTTGCTTCGGTCGGCCGGTGGTGTCGGCCGGTCTGCACTTGATGCATAGCGCGACGCAATCTCTGCGCACGGTGTGTTTCGTCGCGCCGAGCAAAGCGGCAGGCTCGGCCGCGGTGTGCGTTGCGTGGATCTCGATCAACTTGCGGCGCCGCCGCACCGGCGAGGCCGTCATGGAGCTGGGTGTCGAGCAGCATGGGCCGCACCATAGTGGTCGCTACTCCATCGTCTGGTTCGTTGGGACTAACTGCAAGGCGATCTCACGCTCGGCCCGTACCGACCGATAGACCAGCGCCGACCTTGCGACGTCGAGCAGCTCGCAGGCCCGTCGCTGCGACAGGCCGCGTTCGCATGCTCGCAGAGTGTGGGCTGTCGTCTGACGTAGCCGTCGCCTGAACTCGATCTCACGAAGAGACGAGCCGCTAGGCGTTCGAACCTCATGCCCATTGCTCGGGCTACTGGTGTCGCTCGATGATGCGACCGAGCGTCGCAAGCGTGCGCTCGACCCACGTACGTGCGTGCCAACTCGCAACGTCCAGCCCGTGGCTGAACGCCAAGTCATGTTCGAACAGCTCCTGGAGCTGCGCACCGAGGATTGGGCTCACGAGCAGCAGATTGACCTCGTCATTTAGACCAAATGAGCGATTGTCGATATTGGTCGAGCCTAGAAGCGCCCACTTCCCATCAATGACGAGCACTTTCGCGTGCATCATTCGAGGTGCGTATTCCCAGATCTCGACGCCGCCTGCGAGCAGTGCGCCATAGCGGCGGCGCCCGGCGCGGCGCACGATGCCGTGGTCGCTGTAGGGTCCGCCCGTAAGAACGCGTACGCGAACATTGCGATCACGCGCCGCGATCAGCTCGTCGCGAATACCAAGATCAGGAACAAAGTACGGCGAACACAATTCGATACTCTCGCGCGCCGAGGCAAGTAAGAACTGCACCAGGATCCTGGCCCTGGTCGAGCGGCCAGCTGTGGGCGTACTACCGACAGCCAACCCCGGAGTTGCGGGAAGATCCGGCTGAACAGCCGACGCATCGAGGCTGGGAAACGACCCTGCGTCGACCAACACATCGCCAGAGCATTCGAGCCAGTTCTCGGCGAAGACCGCTTGTAGCCCTGCCACGATGGGGCCCGTGACACGAACAAGGCAGTCGCGCCAAGGCGCCGGATCCGATCGTGCCCAGTGATCGGCGATTCCCGCCCCACCAACGAAGGCTACGGTGCCATCGAGCACCAGCAAATTGCGGTGCGTGCGGTTGTTCCAGCGACGAAATGTACGCCAACTGATTGCGTGGTAGCGATGGACAGTCCCACCGGCCGCGACGAGGTGCGCGAACACGCTGTGCGGCGTTCGAAAACTACCGATCGCATCCACGACCACGCGCACGCGGACTCCGCTGCGCGCCCGTTCACAGAGCGCGTCCAATATGGCGTCGGCAATCTTCCCGGGATAGTAGATGTAGGTTTCGAGATGCACCGTATTCATCGCCGCTCGAATTGCAGCGAGCTGGTTTTCGTAGAGTTCGCTGCCTTCGCGGATCAGTTCGGCAGACCTGATCGCGCCAACCGGAGTCGCCAGGACCGCGCTGAGAAGCTGCAGCTGCGCGTCGTCGTCGAGCGCATCGATTCGGCTTTCGATTCGATACGAAGCACCGCGCTCGAACAACACGAGGTACATGAGATAGCCGAGGACAACGGTCGCAATCAACGAAACGACTTCGACGATCAACCAGACATTGCTTTCCATCGGCCGATCTATCTCCCGTTGACCGGAGCGCACGGTAGCGCGATTGCGTAGTCGATACGACTCGGTGTTGCCTCGAAGGGGGAGGGTACTTCGTCGATCTACGGGTGCGTTGCGGCAATCACCACTATGGCGTCGCTGGGACCCGGACTACTCTAGATTCATTTACCGCACCACTATGCAGTGACAGCCAGGGCAAGAGGGGAGCCTTCTATGCAAAGGACAGCCGTGAAAACGTTTCGAGGTCTGCTGCCGGCTTTTATGCTGCTGTTGGTTTTTGCCTCGAACATCGCGGCGGCTGCGGATGTTCGCGCTCACGGTGCGGATATCTACGCTACACACTGCGCCAGCTGCCACGGACCCGATGGCCGGCCGGCCCCAGAGTCCCCGATGGTCAAGAGCCTGGGCATTCTGCCGGCCAATTTCTCGGACAAATTGTTCAATAGCCGCGAACCCGAGTCGGACTGGAAGATCGTCATCACAGAAGGCGGTCCGGCGCTCGGCTTTTCCAATATGATGCCGGCCTTTGGCGGCGTGTTGAGCGAACCGGAAATCGACGCGGTGCTGGCCCACGTCAAGACCGTGCTTGCTGGGGAGCACGACTACCCGGACGGTCGTCTTAATCTGTTTCTGCCAGTTCGCACCAAGAAAGCCTTTCCCGAGGACGAGTGGGTGTGGAAGCAACGCTACACAGGTCAGGATGGCAACGACGCCTGGAAGAATACGTTGGAGTATGAGTTTCGTATTGGCCAGCGCGGGCAGGGCATTGTGGAAGTCACGCACGAAGTCGAGGGTGATAACTCGGAGTTTGGCCATCTGGAACCCGGATTCAAGTATGTACTGGCACACGACAAACAGGCTGGCTTCATTCTCACCGCAGCCACACAGATCGGCGTGCCGTTGAATGACGATGCCCACTGGGAGTTTCTACCCTATCTCGCAGTCGGCAAAGTGCTCAGCGACGATTTCACCTTCCAGGGGAGCGGTCGACTGAAGCTCGACTTGGAGGATTCCGACCGCGGTAGCGGAGAATTCGCGGGCATTGTGCATTGGACACATACCAACGTGCCTCGCAACGTATTCCCGGGACTGGAACTGGTCGCCGAGGTGCCCTTCGATCGCGGCAGCGGCGATGCGCGCACAGCAGCCGTGCAGTTCGCTGTGTTGCCGCAGATGCGCATCGGCCTGAACAAGCGTGGCAACATCGCACTGAACGTCGGTGTTGAAGTGCCGATAAACGACACCGACCGTTATGACTGGCGAGGCTACGTCTATTTCATCTGGGACTTTGCCGACGGCGGACTGTTCGAGGGCTGGTGAACGTGCGTTGCTGTCGGCGGCCCATGGCTGGAAAGGAATAATCCGAGCGTGCTACGCATCGGTTGCTGCGGATCTTACGTAGTGTGCTTTGGCGGTGTTGATGCCACCTTGAGCCGTTCACACGGTTGGCCAGATGTGGCGCCGTTAGATACGACGACCCTGGTGGAAGAACTCCAGGTGGTGGATCCCTCGCTTTCGTTCCGGCGGTCGTGCCGGTGGCGATCCGACCATTGCCCGGATTGAGGTATCAGATGAACCCTGTGTGGCGATGTATCGGAGGACTTGGTGCAATGCTGTTGGCCGGAATTACGACCGGCGCACCGCGCTGGCTACGACATCGTCGGCAATTGGCGAAGTATTGATATAGACGAACCAAACAAGCGCACGAATTCAAAGGAACAAGTAATCGCAAATGCGTGAACGCTGTAGCGCGCCATAGCACGGAGCATGAGTGAGATCAGCGAGTTACGTGCTGCAGCGCGCTACGGCGCGCACACCTTCCGAGTTCGAGCCCCGTCCGCTCCGCCAATTTCACGAAGTTGTAGCCCGATTGCGTTGTTAGCGATCGTTTGGATCGCGCCTCGTTTCTGTTGTTGGCTCGTCGGATATCATCCTCGACCTTCTTCGAGATTGGCATCGT
>JBGSQB010000131.1:0-4574 GCA_041738285.1 Pseudomonadales bacterium
TCGAGCATGGCTTGTTGTAGTGCCGCGCCGGCGGCACCGGTCTCGGCAAAACCAGCGGAAATGACCACGGCCGCCTTGCAGCCAATGCCGCCGAGTTCTGCGATCAATGCTGGCACCGTGGCGGCGGGCGTTGCAATGACCGCCAGGTCCGGCGCCGATGGCAGGGCTGCGATCGAGGGATACACGGGCATGTCCCCGATGCGTTCCCGCTTCGGGTTGACGGCCATGACGGGGCCGTGGAACCCCAGGGTCGTCAGGTTCTCGAGCAGTTTCTGACCAACGCTTGCAGGACGGTCGCTCGCGCCAATCAGCGCGATGGAGCGCGGCTTGAACGCGAAGTCCAGGTTACGAACAGACACGACTAGACCTCGCGGACAAACGAACGCGCACCTTGAGACGAGTCCCCACGCCGCACAATAAGTGGATCACACCTGAATCGATCGTGCGTCACGCCCGGCGCCACGAAGAAGGACTGCAACAGAACCTTGCCGATGAATCCGAACGCTGCTGCCAGTGCGAGCAGCGCGACGACTAGGGGATGGTCGGATCACGGGTCGATACCGTCAGTCATCGAGTGCGATGGGGCCGACGAATCCTGGCGGCTTGACGGTCAGCACTGAGCAATCGAGCTGCGACAGGATTGTCTCGGCGGTATTACCCATGAAAAGCCCCGTGATTCCGCTACGCGCGAGTGTACCCATGATGATGACGTCGATGTCGTAGTCGCGCGCGAGTTTTGGCACGACGCGAGCCGCGTCACCTTTGAGCACGTGCAGCTTTGGTTCTAGGTAATCGACAGCCGCTTGGTCGACATTCGTGGCGTATGTCTTGACGAGTTGCTCGAGCCACTTCGTATGTGCCTTCCCTTCGGCCTCCGCCATGGCATCGACTTCGGCATCGGTGATGCTCAGCCGCGGCGATCGCAAGTAACTTTCGGCGAACAGTTGCCATGCATGAACGATGTGCAGTTCGCCGAATTCCGTGAGTGCAAGCGATGTGGCCACTTCGAGTATCTGGCGATTGAGTCCATCCTTGACGGCGCCGTCCGGATCCTGATCCACCGCTGCTAAGATGCGTCTATAGCGCTGTGGCTCCTTTGCCTTGATCACCCAGACCGGGCACGGACACTTGCGCATGAGGTTCATGTCGGTACTGCCGAACAATCGTGCTTTGATTCCGACGGACTCTTCCGCACACTTGATGACGAGGTCGTGGCAACCGCGTACTACCTGCCGGATGATCTCGACGAAGGGCTTGCCGACCAACACCTTGGTGGTGACGGAGATGCCCGTCTGATCCACGTCGCGCAGTTGCGCGCTCAGATTCTCTTCCGCATCCTTTATGGCGATTGCGCGTAGTTCGGTTGGGGTCACCGCGGTGATGGCCATGCGAAGGTCTGGCGGGATGGATGGGACCACATCGACCACCGTCACGGATGCCTGATTGTTCCTCGCCAGCATGAATGCGCGGCGCAATGCCGCCACCTGACCGGTTTTACCGTCCGCCACGAGCAATAGGCTCTGGAATCGTTTCATCGACTGCTCCGATCACGCAGGCCAAAGAGCCATCCTAGGGAAGCTCTGAACAAGTTACGCGAAGCGCGTTGCTGCCCGAGCGGCGCTGTGCCGCGAAGCACACCGCCGGCAATATCGAGCCATATTGCCAAGGTGCGCGACAAAGGCAAAGCGCCGCTCGGGCGCAACCCTCCAACTGTGAACAGGGCCGCGAGCAGGCATGTGGCTGACTTCGTTGCGGCCGCTGGCCGTACCGCCGGGTACTGTCTTCGCGATCGCGCCTTGCCAGCCGCATGCCTGCTCACGGCGCGCTCGCGGAACTTGATCAGAGTTTCCCTAGCAATGACTCGAGGCGCGGCGCATCGGGGTAGGCACCGAGCCCTATTTCGCGGTTGGCATTCGTTGGGTCTATCACCGAGTATTGCCTATCCGCCAATGACATCAATCATGGGTCCTTGCATGAAGTTTGGAATCTTTTTCGAGTTGTCTACGCCCCGGCCGCTGGCCCGCGCCAGTGAGCATGCGGTGTATCAGAACGCGCTTGCGCAGTGCCGATTGGCCGATGAGCTCGGGTTCGATCACGTGTGGGCGGTGGAGCATCACTTTCTCGAAGAGTATTCCCACTGTTCGGCGCCGGAAGTGTTCCTGGCTGCCGTTGCCGCGCAGACCCGACGCATCCGAATCGGCCATGGGGCGGTGGTGTTTGTGCCGCAAATGAACCATCCGATCCGGGTGGCCGAACGCGCGGCGGCGCTCGACATCATCTCCAACGGCCGACTCGAATTCGGCACTGCGCGTTCGTCCACGTGGACAGAGCTCGGCGGCTTCGAGGTGAACCCGGACGACACCAAGAAGACCTGGGATGAGTTCGTGCGGGTGCTGCCGCAGATGTGGACGCAAACGGAGTTCGAGTGGCAAGGCAAGTCATTTTCCATGCCGTCGCGCAACGTGCTGCCAAAGCCTTATCAGGATCCGCATCCGCCGATGTGGGTGACGGTAACGACCCCGGGCACCGAACTCGACGCAGCCGAGCGCGGGCTTGGGTGTCTGGGTGTTTCCGCTGCGGGTTATGACGAGCAGGAACGGCGCACCAAGGAGTATCACCGCCGCATTGCATCCTGCACCCCGGCGGGCGGCGTCATCAACGATCAGGTACACACGATGAATTTCCTCTACTGCCACGAGGACTATCGCAAAGCGCGCGCCGTGGGTGTGCCGATGGTGAATTCGTTCAACGTCGCCAATGCGCACCTCTATTGGACCCGTGAGGCGTATCCGACGCGTGCCTATCAGACGCTCGGAAACGTGGGCGCCGCGATGAAAGCCAAGCAGGCGCCTGCGGATGATCCGAGTGTGGCGAAGGGTCTGCCGGAAGGTGTCGGCGTGGGTGATCCGGAGCATTTGGTGCGTGTGATCAAGCGTTGGGAGTCGATCGGGGTGACGGGCATCAACTTCCTGCTCAACGCAATGGAGATGGTGCCGCAGGAAGAAGTGCTGGCGAGCATGCGATTATTTGCCCGGGAAGTGATGCCACAGTTCAGATCGAAACACGAGGCTTCTCAGGCGGTTTACACACCGGCGAAGATGCCAGTGTATGCAGCATCTGGGAGCGCCTGAGCATGATCGTTGGCACCGCAGATGTCGAAGTGCTCGCGAAACAAGCTGCCACGATCGAGTCGTTCACCGAAGACGCTATTCAACTCGACGACGTGCTCTGCATGCAGGTCACGGCGGAGATGCGCAATCAGGCGCGCGAGGCGGTGCTGCCGCCAAGCCTTCACCCAACGGTACCGGCGGCGTTGTCGCTGCAGGTGTGGTGCGTTGGTGGAAGCCCGTGGGGTGCATTCGATATGGCAGTGACGCGTGTTGCCTGCCGCAGTGGGGTGCGCGCACGCGGGTTTACGACTGCGGTCGTGGCATCGAGTGCGGTGGTATGTCGCGGTCTGCGTGGCATCTTCGGTTTCCCGGCGCGCATCGGTGAGGTCTCGTTGCGGCACGGCTACGACGGTGTGTCCGCGTGGGTCGTCGATGGCGGTGAACCGATACTGCGCATCAACGCAATCGACCCGGAACCGATGAGTAACGATGACGTGCAATACACGAGCACGGTCAATCTCGCCCACACCCCGCAGGGTCTGAGGCTGGTTCAACTCGAGTGTGACCATGCCATCACCCGTGTCGAACGGCTGCGCGCGAGCATCGAGTCGTTCGTGGGTAAGGCGTGGGGCAACGCTCTGCTCGATCCCTACCGTGTGGTATCCGCATCGGTGACGCGGTCGACCGCGGTGTATCCGCCGATCCGGTTCGTCTGCAAAGCCGATGAGTTGGCGTTCACCGGCACTGAACGTGTGGGGGTGTCGCGATGAAGGCGCCGCTCGCAGGCAGAACCGCAATCGTTACGGGCGGCGGTCGTGGTGTGGGCGAGCAGACGGCGTTGCTGCTGGCGGAAGCCGGCGCCCGCGTGATCGTCAACGATCTGGATCACGAGCCGGCGCTGGCTACGGTTCGCGCCATTGAAGAAGCGGGTGGCGAAGCCGAGGTGTTTGCGGGGAGCGTCACGGACCCGCAGTTTCCGGAAGCGCTCATCGCATTTTCACTGGAGCGCTGCGGGGGTATCGACATCATCGTCAACAACGCCGGCTATATCTGGAACGGCGCCATGCACAAACATTCCGATGAACAGTGGCAGGCGATGCTCGACGTGCACGTGACCGCGCCGTTTCGGATCCTGCGCGCGTTTGCGCCATGGCTGCGCGAACAGGCGAAACGCGAAGTCGAGGCGCACGGTCACGCGCGCTGTAGAAAAGTGGTGAATGTCTCGTCGGTATCCGGCACCGAAGGCAGCGCGACGCAGGTGGCCTATTCGGCGGGCAAGGCGGCGGTTGTGGGATTGACGAAGACACTGGCCAAGGAATGGGGGCGCTACAACGTGACGGTCAATTGCGTCGCGTTCGGGCATCTCGAAACCAGGCTGACGCAGCCCTACGAGGGCCAGCCGCCGTCGATCGACGTCGGTGGACGCGCCTATCGCGTCGGCCTCACCGCACAGCAGATCGAAGG
>JBGSQB010000146.1:0-3681 GCA_041738285.1 Pseudomonadales bacterium
GCGATGCAGCACTCTTGCGCGAGCCCGGAGCGGTGCTGTTCGCAACGTGTGCAGCGGATGCGCAGGCAGGCAAGGACATGCAAGCCCAGGGCGCGTCGGTCGTGACACTACCGGCTGATGACGACGGCGTTGACCTGGGCGCGCTGATGAACGAGCTCGGCAGGCGGGGTGTCAACGAACTGCTGGTGGAGGCCGGCGCGCGCATGACCGGGGCGCTGCTCCGTTGCGATCTCTGGGACGAAGCGCTGCTCTATCTTGCGCCACGATTTCTGGGTTCCTCGGCACGGCCGATGGCCGAACTGCCGCTCAACCGGCTGGTCGATGGCATCGACGGCCACATCGTCGAGGTCGTCCCGGTTGGGGATGATCTGCGCATCACACTACGGCGCAAAGATCCAGACACGTGAGGCCTGCTACACTTAGCGGCCCTCGCACGCGGTAGGAACCATGACGGACGTGAAGACGATAGCAGGTGGCTTCGATGGCACCGGTAAGAAGGTCGCGATCATTGCCGGCCGATTCAACGGATACATCGTCGATAGTCTCGTCACCGGCTGCGAAGACACGCTGCTGCGCCATGGCGTTGCGCGCAAGGACATTACGCTCGTGCGCGTACCTGGATGTTTCGAGCTGCCGATTACGGCCAAGCGCATCGCGAGCCAAGGCAAAGTCGACGGCATCATCGCGCTCGGCGCCGTCATCCGCGGTGCGACCCCGCACTTCGACTATGTTGCTGGTCAGTGCGCGTCCGGACTTGCAAGCGTCGCGCTCGACTCCGGCATTCCGGTAGCATTCGGCGTGCTGACGACCGACACCATTGAACAGGCCATCGAACGGGCTGGTACCAAGGCCGGTAACAAGGGTGCTGACGCGGCGATGACGACACTCGAAATGATGAGCGTACTCGCTCAGATCTGACCGGACACGCACCATGTCATCCAAGCGCTTCGATCCGTGGGCGCGGCGCCGCGCGCGCCGGCTGCTCGCGCAGGCGCTGTATCAGTGGCAGTTGTCCGGTGGTGAGATCGCTGAAGTCGAACGTCAGTTTCGCGAGGACGAGACCTTTGGTCGCATCGACGCCGACTACTTTCACGAGGTTCTGCGCGGCGTTGTAGGCAAGGCCGATGAGCTGGATGCCAAATTCGCTCCGCTCATCGACCGCACTGTAGCCCAACTCGATCATGTCGAGCGTGCCTTGCTGCGGATGGGTACCTACGAACTGTTGCATCGAGCCGAAGTGCCGTGGCGCGTCGTGATCGATGAGTGTGTGGCCCTTGCCCGAACCTTTGGCGCGGAAGAGAGCCACAAATACATCAACGCCGTGCTCGATGCCCTGGCGCGTGCCGAGCGCGCGCGCGAAGTCGCGGGCGATGGATGAATTCAGTCTGATCGGTGCCCTCGTCGCAGCCATGGGCGATGCGACGCAGGGGGAGTTCGTGATTCTTGGGCCCGGTGATGATGGCTCAATCACTTCGATACCCGCTGCGACGGAACTCGTCACAACTGTTGATTGCCTGGTCGAAGGTATCCACTTTCCCATTGATGCACCCGCCGATCTGGTTGGCCGCCGTGCCCTGGGCGTCAGCGTGTCCGATCTCGCAGCGATGGGCGCAACACCAACGCATGCTGTGATCAGCGTGACCATGCCCACGACGCATGAACAGTGGCTGATCGACTTTTCACGTGGCATCGCATCGGCGGCCAGGACCATGAAGATCGCCATCGTCGGCGGCAATCTTGCACGCGGGCCCCTCAACATATCAGTCAGTGCCATGGGGTACGTGCCTGCAGGTCTTGCGTTGTTGCGCAGTGGCGCTCGTGCGGGCGATGGAATCTACGTCAGCGGAACGATCGGCGGAGCGGGGCTCGCTCTTGCTGCACTGCGCACGATTGACCTCGCCCAGGTAGATTCATTGGCAATGCGCGATGCGGAACATCCGCTGGTGCGCTACTACATGCCGCGGCCGCGGCTGCGACTGGGCGAGGCGCTGCGCGGTATCGCGACCGCTACCATCGATGTCTCGGATGGGCTGCTGTCCGATCTAGGTCACCTGTGTAAGGCAAGTCGCGTGCATGGGCGCATAGACCTTGGACTGCTGCCGGTAGCGCGAGGTGCTGGCGCCGAGACTGCCATCGTTGCGGGCGATGACTACGAGCTTGTGTTCACCATGGCCGACGATCGCTTCGATGCACTGCGCGCGCGTTCACCCGATGTAGCGGTGACGCGAATCGGTGTGGTCACTGCTGGTGAAGGCGTTGAAGTGATACGCGACGGGGTGGCAGTCCATATCGACCGTTCGGGCTACCAGCACTTCTCGTGAACGCCCAAGTCAGCCGCATCCGTGCACGCGATTGTCGACACCCGGCCGTGTTGCTCGCCACGGGATTGGGTTCCGGGTTGTCGCCATGGGCACCGGGGACGGTTGCGAGCGTCGTTGCGCTGCCGATCTGGTGGTTCGGGTTGTCGACGCTTTCGCTCGCGATCGGAGTCCCACTGCTCATCGTGCTGTGCGCGCTCGCCGTGTGGGTCGTCAATATGGCGTGTGGTGCAGCGGGCGTCGGTGATGATGGTGCGATAGTGATCGATGAGTGGCTCGGTATGTGGATCGCGCTCATCGCCTGTCCGCGCACGCTGCCTGCGGTGCTCACAGCGTTCGCACTGTTTCGCCTCTTCGATATTGCCAAGCCATGGCCGGTGTCGTGGGCCGATCGCGAGGTCGGTGGTGGCCTTGGCGTGATGCTGGACGACGTATTCGCCGGGATTCTCGCACTGGCTGTGCTGCAACTCTCACTCTGGGGATTGGACATACCCTGATCGATTCGGCCGGCGCTATGATTTGTCGATGATCTATTGTCGTTTGATCCGCCGTCATCTGTGCAATCTCTCGGCCGCTGCCGTTGTCGCGCTGGGAATTGCGCAACCTTCAATGGCGAACGCGCCGGTGGAAGCCGTCGGTCTGTTCAAGGATAGGGCCATGATCCGCGTCATGGGTGCAGAGCACTATCTGCTGGTTGGTCAGACTTCACCCGAAGGCGCAAAGCTCGAATCTGCGAACGCCGAGACCGCGATTGTGAGCTATGCGGGGCAGTCGTATCGCCTCACGCTGACAGATCGCGTAGGCGGATCGTTCGCGGAGGTGAAGGATACGAGCATCTCGATCGCGCCAGATGACCTTGGTCAGTATCGAATCGGTGGTGCCATCAACGGTCGAACCATCGGATTTCTGGTCGATACCGGCGCGTCGGTCGTTGCCATGAGTTCGGTTCACGCCACTCAGCTCGGTATCGACTACGAGGCGTCACCCGACCGTGCCCAGGTAATGACCGCGCAAGGTACGGCGCAGAGTTACCTCGTCAATCTCGATACCGTCAACGTCGGCGGTATCGAAACTCATCACGTCAGGGCTGCCGTCATCCCGGGCAGCTACCCCGTCGAAGTACTGCTCGGCATGTCGTTCCTGCGCAAGGTCACGATGGCCGAGTCGGGCGGCGTGTTGCAGCTCAAGCAGAAATACTAGTGTAGTGCGCCGCAATCAATGGCACTTTCAGAACTCGCCCAAACGTGTCGGACAAGACGCGTCCCGCAGGGAATATCGAGCATATTGCCAAGGGACGCAACGCAGTCCGGCGCGTTTGGGCGAGCTCCCGTAGGGCACGACCTGGCAGGGCGATGGCTGCGTT
>JBGSQB010000148.1:0-7717 GCA_041738285.1 Pseudomonadales bacterium
GACGCCGCCTTCCGCCGCGCCGGCATGCTGCGCGTGTTTGCACTCGATGAGTTGTTCGACGCCGTGCAGATGCTCGCAACCGGACGACCGCCGCGCGACGAGCGTCTCGCCATCGTCACCAATGGCGGTGGCATGGGCATACTCGCAACCGATGCGCTGATGGACGCCGGCGGACGGCTGGCGGAACTGTCGCAGGAGACACTCGACCGACTGGACGCTGCGCTACCTTCTGCCTGGTCCCACGGCAACCCGGTCGACCTGGTCGGAGACGCCACTGCCGCGCGCTACCGCGCAGCGCTTGATGCCGTGGTCGCTGACGACGGCGTAGACGCGGTGCTGGTGATGAATTGTCCCGTTGCGCTGGCATCTGGAAATGACAGTGCGCGCATCGTTGTAGATATGTATGAGCAACAACCGTCGACGTCGATCATCGCGAGTTGGGTTGGCGGCGACTACCAGTTGGACAGTCGGCGCCAATTCGCACAAGGCGGCATCCCGAGCTACGACACACCCGAGGAAGCCGTGCGCGCCTTCATGTATCTGGTGAACTATCGACGCAGTCAGGCCGCGCTGATGGAAACCCCAAGATCCTTACCCGCTACCGGCACGCCCGACATACGTCGCGCGCGCGACATCGTCGCGCATGCACTGAACGATGGGTCAACCTGGCTCAACCCCGCGGGCGCCCGTGAAGTCCTATCCGCTTATCAGATTCCCGTTGTACCAACGCGTATCTGCGCATCACCCGAGGAAGCCGCGACCGCATCCGCGGATATCGGTGCGCCCGTGGCATTGAAGGTGAACTCACCCGACATCACGCACAAGACCGATGTCGGCGGTGTCGTTCTGGACCTCGCCGATCCCGCTGCGGTGCAGGCAGCGGCGGAATCCATGCAGCGGCACATTGCGCAACTTCGACCCGACGCGCGACTCCTGGGCTTCACGGTGGAACCGATGACGCGCAGCCGCGATGGCTATGAACTCATCATCGGCGCCCACGAGGACGCCCAGTTCGGACCCGTCATCCTGTTTGGCCATGGCGGCACGGCAGTGGAAGTGCGCGCGGACACTGCTCTGGGTCTGCCACCGCTGAACGCGAATCTCGCGCTCGAGATGATCATGCGTACGCGCATTTCCAGGCTGCTCGAAGGATTCCGCGGTCAATCAGGTGTCGATCTGACCGCGTTGTCGCTGATCCTGATGCGCGTATCACAGCTGATGATCGACATTCCGGAAATCATCGAGCTCGACATCAACCCCCTGATAGCGGATCGCGCGCGCATGGTCGCCCTCGATGCGCGCGTTCGCATCGCCCACGCGCGACGGCCTGGACACGAACGACTGTGCATCAGCCCTTACCCAAGCGAACTCGAGGCGACCCTCAAAGCGGCGGACGGTCGGGATTTCCTATTGCGGCCGATCAGACCGGAAGACGAGCCGGCATTGAGCGCTGCATTTACTCACTTGACACCTCAGGAGATACACCTGCGATTCTTCGTCGCCATGCGCAGCCTGCCGCGGTTGATGGCCGCCCGCTTCACGCAAATCGACTACGACCGCGAGATGGCCCTGGTGCTGACGCAACCCGGCATCACCGAGCCCACCGAGATACTCGGCGTGGTGCGATTGCAGGAAGACCCTGACCGGGAACGCGCCGAATTCGCCATCATCGTCCGTCGGGAAGTATCGAATCGGGGTCTCGGTACATTGATGATGCAGCACATCATCGCCCACGCGCGCCGGCGGGGTGTGGGCGTGATCGAAGGTGACGTTCTCAGTGAAAACACGCGGATGCTGACGTTGTGTCGCGAACTCGGCTTCGAGGTCCGGGTCGACGCCACTGATCCGACCTACGTCAAGGTGTCGATGAAGCTGAGCAGGGTTGGCTGAGCGCGCGCCGCACTATCACCAATGTCGAACATGCCCGGTATCAACGTGCACAAAATCCGATCCCGGGTAGAACCCAACACCACCGCGTTTGAGTTGCAGCGCAACCTCTTGCAAGCGCGCCAGTTGAATGTCGCGCAATCGTACGTCGATGGCCTGCCCGAGCAGGTGCATGCTGCCACTGGCAACGCCACTGCTCTTGCTGCGAAGCATCTCATTGGTCGCGGGCGATCGGTAGGCGGATATCACTTCGAAAGGCGCTTGGCTGCCAGTGCGCGTCTTGATCTCGTACAACACGTCGAGCAGCGCCGGATCGATGGGATGCTGCTCGCCATTGCGGAAGTCCTTCAGGAAGTCCGCGACCGCAGCGAGCGCGTCCGCCTGATAAGCCCCATCACGCTGGTACACCACTGCCAGCGTCTCGCCGGTGTGCGTGTGATAGAAGCTCAGGTCGCGAGCGTCGGCCCACGCCGCGCCGCAATGCAGGCCGATGAATAGACACAGTGTGGCTCGCAAGGGCGCTACTCCTGCTGGACGGCGGGCGAAGGCGCCATGCTACCCGATGCGCCCGACAATCGCGCGGCCGCTATGGGCATTCCTTGCGCTGTGTCTCGTCGCGACGCTGATCGCCGCCCTACCGGTTGCCGCGCAGAGCGCCGATTCGATCCGCGCGCGTCTCGCGCACGGCACCGCATTCGCGCCCGAGCTGATGATGACGCTCTATCAGCAACGCAACTTCCAACCGATCTGGCCACGGCGACGACAACTCGACCTTATCGGCCTCATCGCACAGGCGTGGACACACGGCCTGAATGACGAAGATTACCGGTTGAGCGTGCTGCGCAGACTCACCGCGCGGCCACCCGCTGGGGTCGCGGCACAGGCCGACGCAGACCTGATGTTCACGGATGCATTCATCCGCTACACGTATGACTTACGGTACGGCAAGCTCGACGCGCAGTCACTCGAGCGCAATGCACGTCAATTCGACCTGCAATCAGACATGGCCACCATCATCGAGGAACTGATCGACGCGCCCGATCTGGTCACGAGAGCCGAACGCAGCCTCGGCCACGGATTTCTCTACGAAAACCTGCGCGGGTGGCTCGTGCGGTATCAAAAGTTTGCGGACAAGGGTGGCTGGTCGCCGGTGAGCGACGGTCAGGCGCTGCGCCTCGGCGACACTCACGCGCGAATCTACGAGATTCGCAAACGGCTCGCTGCCGAAGGCTTCACGATCGCCAATGCCGGGCGCATGTACTTCGATGAAGATCTCGAGGACGCCGTGCGCAGCTTCCAGACGCGCTACGGGCTCCTACGAGACGGCATCGTCGGCCGCCGCACACTCGCCACCATGAACGTCTCCGCAGACGAGCGCATCGATCAGATACGCGTGAATCTGGAACGGCTGCGCTGGGTCACGCAAAGTTGGGAGGAGCGATTCGTTGCGGTCAACATCGCCGGCTACCGCGTCTACTACATCGAAGGCAATGCCGTGCAGTGGTCGGCGCGCGCCGTGGTGGGACGGCCGTATCGTCAGACCCCGGTGTTCAGGTCCGAGTTGACATACCTCGTGCTGAATCCGGATTGGACCGTGCCGCCGACGATTCTGCGCAATGACGTGCTGCCGGCAATCCGCAAGGATCCCGGCTATCTCGATGCGCAGCAGATGGACGTCCTCGACCAAGGCGAAGGTCGCATCGACCCCGCAACAGTCGATTGGTCGCTCTATCCCGCGCAGCATTTCCCCTACTACATTCGTCAGCGACCCGGCGCGATCAACGCGCTCGGACGCATCAAGTTCGTGTTTCCCAACGACTACCTCGTGTTTCTGCACGACACGCCCGCGAAGGGTCTTTTCGAAGCCCGCGAACGGGTGCTCAGTTCCGGCTGCATTCGCGTGGAACGACCCATGGAACTCGCAGAACTCCTGCTCCGCTCACCGCATTGGGATGCGCGCACCCTCGATGCCGAAGTCGCCAAAGGAGTCACGCGCACCCTCCTGCTCGACACCCCTGTGCCAATCGTCGTTCTCTACCTGACCGCGATCGCGCCTGACGCAGACGAATTCAGTCTCTTCGACGATGTCTACCAGAGAGATGCCGCATTGCTCATGGCAATTGAGGTGCCGGATCAGCCCCAACGCGGTTCGGTGGACAGTCCGTAGTTGACTGCGCACCAGATGCTCACGCACGCTGTTACCCAACGTCTGGGCGTCTGAGGAACATGTGAGCAAGACTTGGATAGTGGTCGCCGAAAGCGCGCGCGCCCGGATATTCAGCCAGCACAAGCCCCGCGGACCTGTCGAGGAATTGCAGGACCTGGTACACCCCGCGAGCGCGCTGCACAGTCGGGAACTCACGAGCGACCGCCAAGGCCGCACCTTCGATCGTTCACGCCAGGGCGCACGGCACGCGATGGAGCCGAACAAGGGCCCACAGGAAGTCGAGGCCGAAGTATTCGCGCGGGAAATCGCAGCGCTGCTCGAAGCGGCGCGTCGTCGCGGTGGCCTCGACAACGTCGTCCTGATCGCGCCGCCGCAATTTCTCGGGTTGTTGACGGGATGTCTTGACGAACAGACCCAGAAGTTGATCAGCAGGCGTATTCACAAGAACCTGGTTCGTCATTCGGTCGATGACATCTCGGCACAACTCGCTGCGCCGGATTGACGACGTACGGCCTACACGCCCATGCGCGCCAACGCTTCGATGATTTCCCTCAAGATCCGCTCGGCAACCGGATGTTCGACGGCGAATTTGACCTCCAGCGCTTTCGCCTGATTGACGAGCGTCTGAGCCGGTGCCTCCTTCGAGTCGATGAATCTGAGGATGTCTGCATCGAGCATGCGCATCGAGTCGAGCGTGTCGGAATCGACTTCGCTCGGATCGAGGGAATGACGCAATCTCACCAACAGTTCCCGGATGGTTTCACGGTTCATACACGCTCTCCCACACTGGCACACCCATCATGCCACCCGGTCTTCTTCCAGGACGATCTCTCGCGACACCAGCACGGTGAGATCGTTGACGGCCTCACCGATCAACTCCAGGGCATCGTCCAGGGTGACGATGCCTTGGAGTGCTCCGTCCGAGTCCACGATCGGCATTCGGCGCACGGCGCAGCGCCGCATGTGGGTCAGGGTTTCGAGAAAGTCCGCATCCTCGGAGATGGTCTCGATCGTCCGACTGGATAGATCACCGACCGCAATCGCATCCGCATCAAGGCCCTGCGCCACCACGTACACCGCAATGTCTCGATCTGTGACGATGGCGATGGGATGCCGTGCAGCATCGACCACGACCAGATCACCAACGTGGTGCTCGCGCATCAGCTTCGCCGCCTGGGTAACCGATGCATCTGATGTCACCACAGCGACGTCGCGGTTACACAGTTGTCCGATCGTCATGATGGGCTCCAGCTGTAAGGTGGATTCACAGCGTACGGCTTCCGGAATGGAGCCTCGATGGTGATATTCCCCTATTTCGGCCACCGGCAAAGCAGGCGAGATTGAAACCCTCATCACCAGTGTCACGAGCGGAAGGCTGCATGAACGCATCACGCACTTCGATCGCGATTGCCGTGGCAGGCGCGCTGACGATTGCATCAGCAGTCGGGTCAGACGAACTATCGGTAACCGAGGCACCGCTGTCCTGGCACCAGGCCGCACAGGCTGATGGCGAGGAAATCTTCTTCGAACTGTGTGCCGTGTGCCACGGTGCAGGCGGCAAAGGCGACGGGCCCGCCGCCGCCGCGCTGCGTAAACGTGTGCCGGACCTGACTCGGCTGACCGTTGAGAACAATCGCATCTTTCCGACCGAATGGGTGCGCGAGACAATCGCCGGCGCGAACCGGCCCGCGGCCCACGGCTCCGTCGACATGCCCATCTGGGGCAGCGCATTTGCCGAACTGCGGCCAGACCTCAAGTCGTACCGGCGCGAGGGCTTCGCGCGCCAGCGCATCTACAATCTCCTGGCCCACATCGAACGGATTCAAGATCTGAGTCCCTGATCGCGCTCCATTTCGCGCCGAGCGAGCATCGCCCCCCGAAATGTGGCAGCCTTTCGCGACCTTCTCCGGTCACGGGCGCGTCATGAAGCGAATTCCTCTGTGCTTGTTGCTCAGCATGACTGCGAGCGCCGCACTCGGTCACGGCACGGCCAGCGCGCCAGATGTGCCCAATGATGCACGCCTGATCAAGTTCCCTGACACGGCCGGCCATGTCACGATTGTGCTCGACCCGCACACCCATTCGATGTTCTCGGACGGCCACGTCTGGCCGCGCATCCGCATCGAGGAAGCCCTGCGAGATGGCCTCGATGCCATCGCCATCACGGAACATCTGGAGTACCAGCCCCACATCGCGGACGTGCCACACCCCGATCGCAACCGGGCGTTCGTCGAGGCGACCGCTGCTGCGCAAGGCACCGACCTGATCGTGATCAGCGGCGCCGAAATCACCCGCGACGCCCCTGCCGGGCACATCAATGCGATCTTTCTTGCGGATGCAAACGCACTGCTGCGCGCGCCGGAACCGGCAACCACCGACGTCGGTGCCTTCTATCAGCAAAGCGGGGCGTGGCCAGCCCAGGCCGCAGTCGAGGCAGCGAACGCCCAGAAAGCCTTCGTGTTCTGGAATCACCCCTATTGGGGTGACAACGCCCCCAACGGCATACCCGTCATGCCACCGTTTCACCGCGACAACGCCAAAGCGGGCCTGCTGCACGGCATCGAGATCGCCAACGGCCAGGACTACTCCGAGGAAGCATTTCAGATCGCGCTCGACCACAACCTCGCGTTGATGGGCGTGTCCGATGTGCACGATCTCATCGACTGGGACTATGAACCGCACAAGGGCGGCCATCGCCCGGTGACGCTCGTTCTGGCAGCCGAGCGCACGGAAGCATCCATCCGCCAGGCGCTGTTCGAACGACGCACAGTGGTCTGGTTCAAGAACCTGCTGATCGGTCGACCCAAGGTGCTGGGCCCGCTGCTCGACGCTTCCCTATCCCTGCACGATGCGCGTTACCGCGACAAGACCGAACTACTGGTGGTGTCGCTGACGAACACATCGGATGCGAACTTCCAGCTGCGCAACAAGAGCACCTATACGTTCTTTCGTAACGCCGACCTCATCGAAGTGCCGCCGCACTCGACCATCGAGTTGATCGTGAAGACCAAGACGCGCGTCGCGGAGGTCGAGTTGCCCTTCGAGGTGCTCAATGCGCTCTCCGCACCCAAGAAAAACCCCGTCGTCACACTCCAGACGCGGATTGAATAGAGATTCCCGTATGGCCCACGACCCGCACACGGTCATCGTCACATTCGAAACGCAGCCCGAAACCCAGGCAGAAGCGCTGGAGAAGATTGGCGCATACGTTGGCAGCTTCCTCAGTCAACAGCCGGGCTTCATAGAGAGCTTTCTGCATCAAAGTCTGGACGGCACGAGCATCGTGCACCTCGCACGCTGGACCTCGGAAGCACAGTTCAAGGCGGTCGGTGACAAGGCACGCGCCCACCCGGACTTCCCTGCCCTAATGGCTTACTCACCCAAGGGGCGCGGTTATCGCGTGTGGCGATCATACTGAGCTATCTGCGCACATGAACGAACCTAATCCCATCAACGTCCGTCTGATCGACCATGTCGTGCTGCGAGCCAATGATCTTGCGAAGATGCTCACTTTCTATACCGAAGTGCTGGGGCTGCGGCTCGAACGCGGCCCTGGCGATCTCGGTCTTGCGCAACTGCGGGCCGGCGAATCGCTCATCGATCTGGTCGATGTCACCGGACCACTGGGCGCCCACGCCGGCGCGCCGCCCGATCGGCGCGCGC
>JBGSQB010000181.1:0-5237 GCA_041738285.1 Pseudomonadales bacterium
CGCCGCGGCGTTCGCAGGCGCGACGCGAGCGGGCGCGAGCCCTGCCAAACACTGCCGAACGCGCCCTGCGTCGAGCCCGCGGAAGGTCCAGCAGTCCCCATTTGAATCCAGCTCGAAGTCCTGACCCGCAATGATCAACGCTGTCCCAAGAGCCTGCGCGCGCGCCCTGATCGCGTCAGGAACCGCGGTCTCTCCGAACACGCACGGCGCTCCCGCACGCATCACGCCGGCCTTCTCGGCTGCGATCGACTCGATGTCGTTGCCGAGATACTCCTGATGATCCATGCCGATGCTCGTGATCACCGATACGTCCGCATCGACCAGATTCACGGCATCGAGACGGCCACCGAGCCCGACTTCGAGCACGCAGACATCGACGCGTTGCAATCTGAATACGACCAGCGCAGCGAGGATCGCGTATTCGAAGTAGGTGAGCGTAGCATCACGGCGCTCGGCTTCGACGGCTTCAAACGCGTCAACGATCGTCTCGTCATCCACGGGGGCGCAATCGACGCGAATGCGCTCGTTGAAGCGACGCAGGTGTGGCGACAGCGTGGTTCCGACACGCATTCCCGCGGCACTCAGCAGCGCTTCACTGTAGATGCTCGTCGAACCTTTACCATTCGTGCCCGCGATGATCATGTTCTTCGGCGCTGGCGGCAACACTTCGAGTCGTTGCGCGACCGCCCGCACCCGATCGAGGCCGAGGTCGATACTTCGCGGATGCACGGTACCGATGAACTCGAGCCATTGCGGAAGCGTTCTGCGCATTTCTATGCACTATCCACGGCTTCGCGCAGCGCACGTGCCTGCGCGGTCAGCGCTTCCGGGATTCTCGACGGCTGATCTGCGAGCCGACCCATCGTGTTGACGAATGCGCTGCCGACCACCACGCCATCGCAGCACGGTGCAATCCGCGCGGCGGTCGACCCATCTTTGATTCCAAAGCCAACCATGACCGGCAGCTTCGTCACTGCTTTGATCTGCGCCACCCGCTCATGAGTCTGTGCGACCGCGAGGTTGTTCGCACCGGTCACACCTTTGAGCGATACGTAGTACACGAACCCGGACGATGCACCTGTGATGCGCTCGATTCGTTCGGGAGTCGATGTCGGCGCAATCAGGAACACGCTGTCCAGCCCATGCTTCGCATAGGCGGCCTTCACGGAGGCAGACTCCTCCGGCGGCAGATTGACAATGATGGTGCCATCCACTCCGGCTCGTGCCGAGCGACTCGCGAACTCATCGCACCCCGTGCGCTCGATCGAGTTCAGGTAGCCCATCAACAACACAGGTGTGTCAGCATCGCGCGACCGAAACTCCGCAACCATCTCGAACACGTTGGCAAGGCGCGTGCCGGCGGCGAGCGCGCGCTCTGCACCCGCCTGAATCGCCGGGCCGTCCGCTTCGGGATCGGTGAAGGGAATACCGAGTTCCAGGATATCGGCGCCGCCCGCAACAAGCGCATGCATGGCCGGTACGGTGGCCGACGGATTGGGGTCGCCCGCCGTGATGTACGCGACCAATGCCTTGCGCTGATTGGCCCGCAATGACGACAAGCGTTGTGCGATCCGAGTCACAGTCCGATTCCGTCGATCTCGGCCACAGTCAAGATGTCCTTGTCGCCGCGACCCGATAGCCCAACGATGACAATGTCATCGGCGCCGAAACGTGGCGCCTCCTCTGTGACCCACGCCAGCGCATGACTCGACTCGAGCGCGGGCATGATGCCCTCGATCTGGGTCAATGATCTGAAGGCCGCCAGCGCCTGCGTATCGGTGACGCTCACATACCGCGCGCGCCCCGAGTCCTTCAAATGTGAGTGCTCGGGACCAACGCCTGGATAGTCGAGCCCCGCAGAGACCGAGTGCGTATCGAGTATCTGTCCGTCTGAATCCGACATCAGATACGTTCGATTGCCGTGCAGCACACCGACACTGCCCGCCGACAACGGTGCGGCATGGCGTCCGGATTCCAATCCCAGCCCACCCGCCTCTACCCCAACCATTGCCACTTCGACGTCATCGATGAAGGGGTGGAACAGTCCGATCGCATTTGACCCGCCACCCACACAGGCAACCAGCAAATCGGGCAGCCGACCGTTGGTCGCAAGGCACTGCGCACGGGCTTCATGGCCGATGACAGACTGGAAATCGCGGACCATCATTGGATATGGGTGCGGCCCCGCGGCAGTTCCGATGATGTAGTGCGTGTCGTCAACGTTGGCGACCCAGTCGCGCAATGCCTCGTTCATCGCATCTTTCAGCGTCCGCGATCCCGACCGAACCGGTACCACGTCGGCGCCCAACAGTTTCATGCGATAGACGTTGAGGCTCTGTCGCTTGATGTCGTCGACGCCCATGTAGACCTGGCAGGTCAGACCGAGCCGCGCGGCGACCGTGGCAGTCGCGACACCGTGCTGACCGGCGCCGGTCTCGGCAATGATCCGCCGCTTACCCATTCGCTTGGCCAGCAGGGCCTGACCGATCGTGTTGTTGACCTTGTGAGCGCCTGTGTGATTGAGGTCTTCGCGCTTGAGGAAGATGCGCCCGCCCCCCAGCTTTTTTGTCAGTCTTTGGGCGAAATACAACGGAGTCGGTCGACCAACGTATTGCTTCAGATCGTCGGCGAACTCTCGCTGGAATTCCGGATCGGACTTCATCTGCCGATACAGTGCATCCAGCCCGTCGAGCGCGTGGAACAGCGTTTCGGATACGAAACGTCCACCGAAGATACCGAAGTGCCCGTCGGAAGAAGGTGCATCGTATCGTTCGTTATTTCCCAGAATCGGCACGTACCACCTCCTTGATGAATTGTTCCATGAGCGCGCGATCCTTGATGCCCGGCGCCTGCTCCACGCCGCTGCAGATGTCCACGGCGTAAGGTCGCGTGAGACGAATCGCTTCGCCAACGTTGGCGGGTGTCAATCCGCCGGCAAGGACGAGATGCGAGCCCGCCGCATCGGTTGGCCATAACGCCCAATCGAACGTCTGTCCTGTGCCGCCGACCATACCGGGTACGCTCGCATCGAGCAGAAACCCGCTCGCCGTCGGGTAGCGACGGTAAAGTCCTGGCACATCCACCGGCCCACTGACATTGACCGACTTGATGTAGGGACGTCCAAACGATTCGCAATGCGCCGCTGATTCTTCGCCTTGAAACTGCAGCATCGACAATGGAACCCGAGCGAGAATCTGACTCACTTCGGCCGCCGGCAGGTCGACAAAGAGGCCCACGAGCGCAACGAAGGGCGGCGTTGCCTGGGCAATGGACTCGGCTTGCTCAGCGGTGACAAAGCGTCGGCTGCCCGGATGAAAGTTCAGTCCGATCGCGTCCGCGCCGGCCGCAGCCGCAGCAATCGCATCCTGCTGCCGCGTGATTCCGCAGATCTTGACCCTGACCCGCACGGCGCGCCCCACGAAAAGCGGCGCATTCTACCAGATGTCACCCAGCGCCCGGAGAATCGGCGGCGGACGCCCGGCGGGAACGGCGAATTCGGGTGCATAGTTGACGTCGACGAGATACAGGCCGTCGGGCGGCGCCGTCGGCCCCGCCAGTGGTCGGGAACGTGCTTCGAGCAGCACCTCGAGCCAGCCAATGGTCTGCTCACCAATGCCGATCTGCATCAGGGCACCCGCGATGTTGCGCACCATGTGCTGCAGAAACGCATTAGCCGTGATGTCGATCACCACCAGTGGCCCAAAGCGGCGCACCGCGATGCTGTGCACGCAGCGGTAAGCGGAATGCGACTGGCAACTCGAGGCACGGAAACTGCTGAAGTCGTGTTCGCCGACCAGCGCCTGCGCGGCGCGGTGCATGGCCTCATCATCCAGCGGCGAACGTGCCCAAGTCACCTGGGTCCGGCCGAGCGCGATCGGCCCGTCGGCCTCCATGAAGACGTATTGATATCGACGCGCGATGGCGCTGAAACGCGCATGAAAAGTCGGTGGCATCGGCCGCGCCCAGCGCACGGCGAGGCTCTTCGGCGTCAGGCTCGTGGTGCCGCGAATCCAGGCTGCTGGCGGACGCTCCATCGGGCAATCGAAGCTGATCACCTGGCTGGTAGCGTGCACGCCGGTGTCGGTGCGACCCGAGGCGACCACGCGCACTGGGTGCGACGCAACCTGGGTCAAGGCAGATTCCAGGGTCTGCTGCACGGTGCGCTGACCGACCTGACGCTGCCAGCCATGGTAAGCGCTACCGTCGTACTCGACACCCAATGCCCAGTGATGGACCTGCGAGGTCACAACCTCAAGCGATCAGGCAATCTTGCCGAGCAGTTCTTTGGCCTGCTTCTGCTGCTCCATTGAGCCTTCCTGCAGGACTTCCGAGAGTATCTCTTTGGCACCGTCCTCATCGCCCATGTCGATGTAAGCCCGGGCCAGATCGAGTTTGGTCGATGCCGTGTCCTCTTCATCGAGGAAATCGAAGGCATCATCCGCAGCGGCTGCGGACTTCGTCGCTGTGCCCTTGGGGCCATCGACGTCGAGTTCGAGATCCTCCAGATCGAATTCGGAGTCGCCGGCACCATCGGCAGCCAAAGCCAGATCGCCGTCGTCCTCGAGTTGTGCAGTTCCGTGCTCACCGTGCGCGGTGGACGGACGCGAGTCCGGATCGAAGTCGATCCCGAGATCGCCGCCCAGCTCGTCGCCACGACCCGTCGTGCTGTCATCGACGTCGGCTTCCAACTCGAGTGCCGGTGCCGCGTCGTCGTCGCCGAGTTCGAGATCGAGATCGAATTCATCGACGACGTCTGAACCACTGGCAGGCCTGGATGCGACGGCCGCCGTCGCCGCCGGGCGCACGCCGCCATCGTCATTCATCTTGGTGGCGAGCTCTCGCGCCTCGAGCAAGATCTCGTTGTCATCGCAGCGCTCGACGAGCTCAGCCATGTGCTGCTCGAAGGCGTCACTGTCCTTGGTTTCCGCGTAGATCTCGAGCAGCTTAAGACGTACGTCCGAGCGGGACGGGTCTTCGTCCAGCGCGCCAACCAATAGATTGAGCGCCTGGGGATAGCGCCCATAGGCGATGTAGATGTCGGCTTCACCGATGACGTCGCTGGTCTGCGCGCCGGTGTGTTCTTCCTCTTCGTGTTGCGCAGCGATTGTCGATGCCTCTTCCTCATCGATAGGATCCGGCACGACTTCTTCTTCGTACTCCCGCTCCGGCGCGACCACCAGCGGTGCCGCTGCGGCGGCGCCGCGCTGCTTGCGTGACGTAGCGGTATCAAACAGCGC
>JBGSQB010000208.1:0-62311 GCA_041738285.1 Pseudomonadales bacterium
TTCGCGGGGGCATGCTGCGAGCCATCGCGAGCGCAACCGATCCAGCGGCCGCGCGTGCGCTGCTGGACGACCCGTCGACCCGCGGCAACGATCTGTTCGTGCTTTCGGGGACGTTGCTTGCCCCGGAACGCATCGACACCAACGCCGCCTGGATGGTCGAACATCTGATGCGCGAGTTGCCACGCTACCCGACGTTCGGACACCGCTGGCTGATCGGCAGCTTCGGTAATCGGTGTACCGTCGAAGGTGCAGCCGCGTTGCCGCAGCAGTTGTCCGGATTGATGCATCGGTTGGAGGGTGGACCGCGGGCGCTGGCGCAAACCGTCGAACAGATGGAGTTGTGCGCGGCGTTTGTCGCACACCATGGCGTCGCAGCCAACCGCTACTTTTCGCAAGGTGTTTCGGCCCTTACAGGGCCTTAGTTGTCCAGCGTACCGTTCGGTTTCACGATAGCGATGCGGCGCGCGACGTCTGTCATCGGCATGTGCGGATTCGCGCTGCGGGGTCCGTGGCTGTCGAGCCCATCGAGCCGTTCGGACAGCGCTCCAAATGCGGCATTGAGCACCGCACCGGGCGTTTCGTAGTTGCCGGCTGTATCCAGAGACTTCAGTCGCTCGCGAAAGCGTTTGAGCTCGCCGGTGAATTGCGTGCCGAGATTCTTGTCAGCGGCCTTCCATTCGTCCATCCAGCGATCGCGGGACGCGCTCCTGCGGTACCGACGCTGACGCTGCGCACTCTTGAGCCGTTGCCAGACGGGCTTGTATTTGGGCAGGGTTTGGTCGGCCCATCGCGCGACTGCGGGAGAGCCGCTCGCGCAGGCCATGCGGAACTGCATCCGTTCGCTGGGCGTGAGGGTGTCGAACGCGTAATCGCGAACGTAACTGGCCAACCAGTCGTCCATTGGTACTTTTGTCACTTTCCCCATGGGCGGGCACTGTATACCCGCTCCATTCCCGCTAGTCATCCTTCTTGTTAGACGTTTGTACGTCGCTGCGTACTTGCTCGTCAAGGTGTCGACCCCGAGAATCGACCTTGGAACGAATATATCGGTCTGTGGGGACAGCGCAATGCAGTGGAACTATGGGGACATTCTGGAGGCCGTCGATGAAGCAACGCCCGGAATCCGTAACGCGTTGATTCATGGCGACTCACTCCTGCCTTGGCGCGATTTCGCCCACCGTACCAACAACCTCGCTCGGGCGCTGCGCGAGCATGGCTGCGAGTCAGGTGACAAGATCGGTTTCTATATGCGCAACTGTGCGCAGTACAGCGAGGGGATTGCGGCTGCGTTCAAGGCGCGACTGACTCACGTCAACGTCAACTACCGTTACGTCGATCACGAGCTGATCTACCTGCTCGACAATTCCGATGCCGCCGCGGTGATTTATGCCGCCGAGTTCGCGCCCCGCGTCGACGCCATTCGCGCGAAGCTGCCGCGCGTGAAGGTCTGGATCGAGGTTGCTGATGCGCATCCGGGCCTCGCTGATGTCGTTGCGTACGAGTCACTCGCCAGCGAAGGCACGGGCAGGCCGCTTGCGATCGAGCGCAGCGGGGATGACCTGTTGTTTTTGTACACAGGCGGCACCACCGGTATGCCCAAGGGCGTGATGTGGCGACACGACGACTTGTGGCGGGTAACAGGCGCCGGCGGTAACCCGAGGCTGAACATACCACCATCGGAAAATCTGGCTGCGTACGTGGAACGCCTCAGCCTCGAGCCCGCTCCGGTGAATCTGCCGCTACCCCCGATCATGCACGGAACAGGACTCTTGTCCGCCATTGGTGCGATGACTCACGGTGGCACGTGCGTGACGCTGCCGGGTCGCAGTTTCGATGCCAATGCCGCGCTTGCGGCCATCGACCGTCACCGGGTGACGGCGATGACAATCGTCGGCGATGCGTTCGCCCGACCCATGGTGGAAGCGCTCGACGCGGCACCTGCGCGTCACGACATCACATCGCTTCGCATCATCAGCTCGTCGGGTGTCATGTGGACGAAGGAAGTAAAGGCGGGACTGTTGCGGCACAACCCGCAACTCACCCTGGTCGACGGCTTTTCGTCTTCAGAGGCCATTGGTCTTGGCAGTTCGATCATGACCAAGGATCAGAGTGTCGAGGTCGCGAAGTTCATGCTCGGGCCGAGCTGCAGAGTATTCAGTGAGGACTTCCGCCCGGTACCGGTGGCTGGCGGGGCCACGGGCATGGTGGGCGTGAGCGGTTTTCTGCCGATCGGCTACTACAAGGATCCGGAAAAATCCGCGCGGACGTTTCCCGTTGTCGACGGTGTGCGGTTCTCGATTCCCGGTGACTGGGTGCGCATCGAGGCAGACGGTTCACTGACCTTGCTCGGACGGGGCAGCAACTGCATCAACACCGCCGGTGAGAAGGTGTATCCCGAGGAAGTCGAAGAAGCGCTGAAGGAGCATGCATCGATCGCCGATGCGCTGGTGGTGGGAGTTGCTGACGAGCGCTGGGGTCAGTCGATCACCGCGGTCGTGCAGCTCAACGCCGGCTTCGAACTCGACGAGATCGGCGTGCGAGACTTCGTTCGCACGCGCCTGGCCGCTTACAAGCTGCCGAAACGGATTCTCGCCAAGATGGATCTGGAACGCGCGCCCAATGGCAAGGCCAACTACAAGCTGATCAAGGAATTCGCGGAAGCCGCGTTGTCGCGACCGAAGACTGTGTGAGCGAAGCCCCGCGCTGGTACCGTTTTGCCTGGTTTTTGGGACGGCCGCCCGACCTGACGAGTCGACAGTGGCGCGTACTGGGCCTCGTCTCCGCCGTGTCGTTTTTCGAGATGTACGACCTGTACCTCTTCTCCTTGAATCTGAAACAGATTCAAGCAGATCTGATGATTCCGGAGGGCGATCTCGGACTGCTCGGTTCCATCGTTCGCGCCGGCGCGCTGCTGTCGATATTCATTGCAATGGCGGCGGACCGTGTTGGCCGGCGTCGCATGTTGCTCATCACGGTGCTCGGTTACACGTTGCTCACCGGTGCGACCGCACTCGCGCCATCGGCGGAGAGCTTCGTCGTGTTCCAATTCCTGGCGCGAGGCTTTGCGGTGGCAGAAGGTATTCTCGCGACCGTCGTCATCGTCGAAGAGTTTGCCCCCGAGCATCGCGGTTGGGGCATTGGCGCAGCCGCTGCCATTCAGGCGTGCGGTGCCGGTGCGGCTGCACTGATGTTCGGATTCGTCGACTATCTCCCTTACGGTTGGCGCGCGCTTTACGCCTTCGGCCTCATACCGCTGCTGCTCATCGCGTACTGGCGTCGAACGCTGCCGGAGACCGATCGCTTCGAGGCGCTGGCGCGCCAGCGCGTCCAGACGCCGGACCTCATTGTGCCGATGGGCAGCATCATGGCGTTGATGCGCAGCTACCCGGGACGCTTCTTTGCACTGACCGTCGCCAGTTTCGTATTGTCGATGGCGGTGTCAGCCGCGAGCTTCTTCACGCCGAAGTATCTGCAGGACGTGCATCTGTGGACTCCCGCCAACGTTGCGCTGATGACGTTCTTCGGCGGTATGTTCGCGATCATGGGTAACCCGCTGGCTGGCTGGATGAGCGACCGACTCGGTCGCCGGCCCGTCGCCATCGGTGCGTCGATCCTGGTGCCGGTGCTGACCATTGGATTCTTCTCTGTGGGCAGTTGGGCGCTGCCGCTGTTCTGGGCGATGCTGGTGTTCGTCGAGTTCGCGGTCGCGGTGACCATGTCCGCGTTCAGTGCCGAAATGTTTCCGACCTCCCAGCGCTCCACTGCCACCGGGGCGCGCTCGTTCGCGTCGGCGCTCGGGGCGGTTGCGGGGCTGGCTGCGGTTTCCGGTTTGTATGACGCACTCGGCGACAACTGGACAGCGATTCGGGCGCTCGCGGCAGGCTGCATCCTGGTGCCGATCATCATTGTGCTGTGGTTCCCGGAAACCGCGCGGCGCGACCTGGAAGAGATTGCCCCAACCGCGCCAAAGTAACGATCTGGGACTTCGTTAACGTTCTGCACGCCGGTTGTTGAATACCTTCGTTATGCACCTCGTGTTGATAAGGACATTGACATGGCCCCAGTGCATGAGCACGCCTCCGGTTCCAACCCTGCCCCTGCGCATCATGCGTTGAACGCGGTCAACTGGCCGTTCTCGGCCGAGGCTGCTGCAGCCCCGAGCAGCGGCACGATCGAGATCCGCGGCAGCACCTACCTTGCGTATTGCAAGGCCTGGGCACCCGTTTGGATCGATCCCGACGACGAGGACGCGCTCGACGTCTGATCGCGCCGATCTGGTGCGCACTCGCGCTGCGTAAAGCCCGTGTGGTGAAATGCCCTTCTTCATTTCGATGACGGGGCGGTCGCATGGCGGAGCCTGAAGCAGCGAGGCAACAGTGATCAGGGTGATGCTTGCGTGGGTCGTCTGCGCATTGTGCTGTGCCGCCGCGGCGGACACGGTGGTACGTAACATCAAGGGCTATTCGTCGACGGGCAATGGTGTAACGACGTTCGATCATCTGCTGTTCGACGATGAGGGTCGCGTGGTTGCGGTCGGCAGCGGCAAGGGGCCGGATGCCGCCAACGTGATCGACGGGCAGGGCCAGGTGCTCTTGCCTGGCCTCATCGATGCGCACGGCCACGTCTCGAGTCTGGGTCTTGCGCGTCTGGCGGTGGATCTCGTGGGCACGCGTAGCTTGGAAGAAGCGTTGGCGCGCGTTCGTGCCTACGCGGCGGCCAATCCCGATTTGCCGTGGATCGTCGGTCGCGGCTGGAACCAGGAGCTTTGGACCATTCGTGAGTTTCCACGCGCCGCGGATCTCGACGCCGTCGTGGATCGCCCTGCCTGGTTCAATCGCGTTGATGGACACGCCGGTTGGGCAAACAGTGCCGCGTTGCGGCTGGCGGGAATCAACGCAGACACCGAGAGTGCCGCGGGCGGAGAAATTTTGCGCGACTCGAGTGGCGAGCCGACCGGCGTGCTGGTCGATCGCGCGATGGAGCAGGTCGAAGCCGTAATTCCAGCGCCGGACATCGCCGCGCTCGACAAGGCGCTGAACCTCGCGTTTTCGGAACTGCTCGCGCACGGCGTCACGTCTGTACATGACGCGGGGATTTCTGTGGCTGAAGCTCGTCTGTATCAGGCGCGTGCAGCCGCCGGGCGCATGCCGCTTCGGATATACGCCATGCTCGGCGGCATCGACGCGGTACGCGAATTCGGCGCGCCGTTCGCCGACTCCAGCGAGCGCGTCGTGGTGCGCTCGATGAAGCTGGTCGCCGATGGCGCGCTTGGCAGCCGCGGTGCGGCACTTCTCGAACCCTATGCAGATGCACCTGGCAGTCGTGGTCTGGTGATCGAAGACCTGCCCACCCTCACGACAAAGATCAGTCAGGCGCGCGCATTGGGCTTTCAGGTGAATGTGCATGCGATCGGCGACCGAGCCAACAGCATCGTGCTGGATGCGTTCGCGGCAGCAGGCGGATTACCCGCCGAGCGCCACCGGATCGAGCATGCGCAGATCGTCGAACTCGACGACATTCCGCGCTTCGGGAGCATTGGTGTGTTGCCTTCGATGCAGCCTGTTCATGCGACCTCGGATCGACTGATGGCCGAAGCTCGACTGGGACCGCACCGGTTGTCCGGCGCCTACGCGTGGAGGCGATTTCTCGATCTGGGTCTGCGGGTGCCTGGGGGCAGCGACTTTCCGGTCGAACCGGTGAACCCCTTTCTTGGGTGGTACGCGGCGGTCAGTCGTCAGGGTCTGGACGGTGAGCCCCCGGGTGGCTGGTTGCCGGATCAGGTCATGACGGGTGCGGAGGCACTGCGTGCGTTCACCCTGGATGCTGCCTACGGCGCTTTCCAGGATGCCCACCTGGGATCCCTCGAGACCGGCAAGTGGGCGGATTTCATTCTCATCGATGCGGATCCATTCACCGTGACGACGCGCGCGATTGCCGACATCAAGGTGACCGGCACCTGGGTGGCTGGAAAGCGAGCACACTGACGAAGGTGACCGACATGTCAGCGCTCATGGGTAATTTCAACTATCCCACCCGGGTCTGGGTAGGCGCTGGCCGTGCCGCCGAACTCGGTGCGGCGTGCGCGCTGGCGGGCATCAAGGCGCCACTCATCGTCACGGATCGGGTACTGGCCGGCCTGCCCCTCATCGGGGTGATCACCGATGCCCTCGAAGCTGCCGAATTGCCGTACACGATTTTCGCCGACGTGCAGGGCAATCCGACCGAGCACAACGTCGATGCCGGGCTGACGGCGCTGCGTGCCGGCGCGCACGATGGCATCGTTGCGCTCGGCGGTGGGTCCGCAGTCGATGTCGGTAAAGTGCTCGCGTTCATGGCCGGCCAGCGCCGGCCACTGTGGGACTTCGAAGACGTCGCCGATCACTGGATTCGCGCCGATGCAGCGGCGATTCTGCCCGTAGTCGCATTGCCGACCACCGCAGGAACGGGCTCCGAAGTGGGTCGCGCAGGTGTCATCACTCAAGCCAGCACCCACACCAAGAAGGTGATCTTTCACCCCGGCATGATGCCGAAGGTCGCCATCTGCGACCCCGAACTGACGCTGGGCTTACCGCCGTCGGCCACCGCTGCCACCGGACTCGACGCATTCGTTCATTGCCTGGAAGCCTATTGCGCGCCGGGTTATCACCCACTCGCGGACGGCATCGCGATCGAAGGCATGCGGCTGGTTCAGCAGTATCTGCCACGGGCATATGCGAACGGCGCGGACCTGGAAGCGCGGACTCAGATGATGGTGGCTGCGGCGATGGGCGCCACCGCCTTTCAGAAGGGGCTCGGCGCGATCCACGCACTGGCGCATCCGGTGGGCGCGCTCTACGACACGCACCACGGCCTGACCAACGCAGTGATCATGCCGTACGTGCTGCGCTACAACCGTCCCGCGATCGAAGACAAGATCGACCGCCTTGGACGCTGGCTCGGGCTCGATGCCGGTTTCGAAGCGTTCATGAGATTCATTCTCGAATTGCGCGCACGCCTGAGTATCCCGCATCGGCTCGGGGACATGGGCGTGGGCAAGGAAAGGGCGGCGCAGGTCGCAGCCATGGCGGTGGTCGATCCCACGGCATCGGGCAACCCACGACCGCTCGATGAGGCGACAGCCCAACGGTTGTTCGAGGCGGCGGTAGACGGCCGTCTCGAATCAAGATCGTAGTGACAACTACTACCTAGGCTCGCCGGCGGTGTCGTCTTATCATCGGCGTTGGCGCAGTCGTGCGTCGCTACCTAAGGGGTCGTTCATGTTCATTCGAGCAGTTGCTCTTATCGGTTTGTTGATTCCGGCCGTTGCGCTTGCAGTTGAACGCGAACAGGTGGAGTACGCGGCCATCCGGACCATGGAGATGAGCGGCGCAGTGATGACCGGACCAATATCCTTCACGCCGATGAAGCAACGCGATGAGATCGATATGAAGGGCACCCGGATGATCACGATCACGCGTCGCGACAAAGGCGTCGCGTGGCAGCTGATGCCCGATCAGAAGATGTACATGGAGACGAAGCTCGGTGAAGTGTCAGAGGATCGGCCCGCTGATCTCTCCGACTACACAATCGAGACAACGCAGATCGGACCCGAAGTGGTCAACGGCATCGCGACCACCAAGAACAAGCTGATCATGACGGCCAAGGACGGCAGCAAGTTCGGCGGGTTTTCCTGGGTCACCGCGGAAGGAATCACCCTGAAGTCGGATGCCATCGCGATGGCAAAGGGCAGCAAGGAGCGGATCAAAATGGAACTCACCGAACTCGTGGTTGGGCCGCAGGATCCTTCGAATTTTGAGATTCCCGCTGGTTATTCGCTGATGAACATGTCGAACATGATGATGCAGGGAATGATGGGCGAAGAAACAGGAGACGAACCGACCGAGGCTGGCGAGCCACCGCCGAAGAAGAAGTGGGGATTGAAAGGTGCGTTGGACCTCTTGAAGTAGGACGGCTCGAATGTACAAACGATTGCAGATGGCTTTTGTCGCCTCCGTACTGTTGGTGACCGTGGGCATGCCTGCAGATGCGGATCTCTTCTGCGATACCGGTGCGGCCGATGATGATCTGCTGTTTGACCAGGCATCCCAGGCGATTGCGGCAGGGCGCGATGCCGAGGGCTTTGCGATGTTCAAGAAGATCACGTCGGCGTGCTTCGACAGCGGCGATGCAAAGGCCAAGGCGCTCCGCTTCGACGCCGCAACGGTCGCGGTGGGCAGCAAACTCGCCAAGGCGGCGGAATCTGCGGGGAAGTTCGACGACGCCCTTGGTTTCTACTTCGATATTCGCAATGTCACGTCTGCTTACACCGAGTCCGATGAGGATCGGGTCGTGATGGCAAACGCGCGCGCCAACAAATCCAATCGCAACGCCGTGGGTAGAGCACTGTCGCGCTTCAACGACGAGGAGATCGAACGCTGGTCGTCGGGTAGTCATCGTGATCTGGCGAAGCCGCATGTCGCCAAGCGCGCGAGCGAAATGAGGGCCTATGGGGTGGAAGCCCGCGCGATCGCCACCGGTCAGGGCGATGCGGCGATGGCTGCAGAAGAAAAGGCGTTTCAAGGTCGCGGCGGGGTCGGTGTCGTATTCGGTGCATACACGCAATCGAACATCGAGGAAGCGAAGGCGTGGTATGGCATGGTCGGATTCAGCACGGGCATTGCGCGTGCCAACGAGCGCGCGGTGGCGCGCGGCGACCAGCTATTGAAGGAAGATGCCGAGTCGATTCTGCAAGTTGCGTTGGACTATTTCACTGAGGCCGGCGCGGTCGCCAAAGAGCAGCAAGTGCGCGCCAAGGCCAAGGTGCTGGGCGATGCGGCGGCCGCCAAGGACCAGTACGAGCGCGCCGCTGAGTATTACGAGCTCGCCGGCATGTCCGAGCGGGCCGACGCGGTGATGGCGGCGGGTGAAGAAAAGGCCGAAGCCGCCGAAAGCCAGCGTCAGGAAGAATTCCAGTCGGGCATGGATGATTTGGAGAAGGAGCTGGGGTTCTAGGGAAGCCATCACGTGTTCGACGAGCCCGACCGGCGACGGCTGTACCTGTTGCGACATGCGGAAGCCGCGTATGTGAACGCAGACGGTACGCCGGTCGAAGACACACGAATCGCTCCACTCACGCCCAACGGTCGTACCCAGGCGCAATCGCAAGCACGGCTGCTGGCTGATGTTCAATTCGACCGCGCGGTGTGTTCGGGTCTGCCTCGCACGGTGGAAACGGCAACCGCGATCCTTGTCGGGCGTGATGGACCGGCGCTCGAAACTGTGCCAGCGCTCGCCGAGATTCAGGGTGGTGACCGCAGCCAACCCATTGATGATCTGAAGGCCTGGTTTGCGCACGTAGCCAACCCATGGGCGGACGCAGCGCACCCGGAGGCACGCTTTCTGGGCGGTGAGCGGTTCGTCGATTTCGAGGCCCGTGTGATTCCCGCGTTTCGCGCGTTGCTTGCGGACCCTGCCTGGCGGACGCTGCTTCTGGTTGCCCACGGCGGCGTGAATCGCCTCATTCTCAACCACGTCATGAACCTGCCATGGCAGGGCACGATGTCGATCGAGCAGGATGCCTGCTGCATCAATATCGTCGACGTCGATCAGGGGCCAGACGGTCCGCGCCGTTATCTGGTACGCGCCATCAATCTCACGGGCTACAACCTGAGCAAGGCCGGCATCCTGCTCACCGACATGGAAAGGACAGCGCAGCGCTTGGCGTTGCTGGCGCAGCGCCCTTGATATGCGTGATATGCGAGTCGGAAAAAAGAAAGGGAGACCCGGAGGTCTCCCTTGGCACAACCGACCCTTGGGGAGGGGAGGGAGGGGGTCGGCTGAGTTGTTACGTATGGTAACGACGACTTGTGCGTCGCACAAGCCCGTTCGAAGAAAATTCTTCAAGTGGCGATGAGCGCGCTGCAATCGGGGACCAGGCCGCGGACCACGTGGGCCAGCGAAAGTTCAATCTCCCGCGCCTCTTTGGTGCGGCGCCGCAATCAATGCACTATTTCAGGGGCGGATTGAGCCCGTCGAACCAGCGGCGGATGTCGGCGATGCTGTGGAACGCCGAGTCTTCGTGGTCATAGGGGCCGACATCGATGGCCTGGACGTTGCCACCCAGGGCGGTCATCGCAGCGGCAGCAGTTGTCGCCTCCGCCGGCGCGACATCGCGATCGCGACTGCCGAAGTAGAGCCGCAGCGGTGCCCGCGGTGCCCAACGAAAGACCTCATTGACCACAAGTGCGCGCGACAACCAGGTGGACTCGCCGGCGTCGAACGCCGCCAGGAATGCCGGTGTGAACAAATCCCTGGGCGCCTGGGGCAGCAGCGCTTTGATGGCGTCGTTGTCATGGTTGCCATCGAACGCGGTCGCCAGTCTCGAAGCGTATGGTTCGGCGATGATCGCGTCGATGGCTTCACCGTAGATCACGGCGTAGGCGTACACCATGTATGCAAGGTACACGGTGTGCGACTTGGCGCCGCCTTGGAGCGCGGTTGGGAACGAAATGGCCGCGAGATCCAGCGGCGCCGCCACGGTTGCGGCAGCCACCACGGTCGAACCACCTTTCGACTCGAGTGCCCGCTGCAAAGCCGCGGTGGCGTGGCCGCCCTGGCTGAATCCGATGAGATTCAGTCGATTGGGCAAACTGATGCTGCGCGACGCGAGAAATTCCCGGGCGGCCGTGAGCATGTCGGCGCTGGCACGCGCGGCGCTGCCCGCGTGCAGATAGGGCTGAATGCGCGGGGTACCACCCATGCCGATGTAGTCGGCGGCGACCAGCAGGTAGCCGCCGCCGGCAAAAGCGGCCGCCATCAGTCGGCCATCGATGGACGCATTGCCGGGTACCGCACTGCGCTGCGTCGTTGTACCGTGCTGGTAGCTGACGATGCCACGCAGGGGCCGCTTGTGGGGAACGGCTACGAGTCCTGTTGCCTCAATCGGCTCTCCATTCCAGTCGCGGGTGCGATACGTCAACCGGTAGAGCGTCGTACCGGTTGATATGGGCATCTTCTCCGGGAGGCGCGCATACCAGAGCCCGGCTCGCAGGTACCACGCCGGATACCACCTGAGTCGTTCCACGCTGATCATCGTGCCGGCGTCGGGTTCGGTCGCGAGCGTCACGGCCGGCAGGCACAATGCAAGGAGCAGGTAGCACAGTCTGAAAGCCATCACGAGATATGATCATCGTAGCAATCGACGGGTCAACGCATTGAACGACTTCAATCCACTCGTGAGCGATCGGCCTCTGATCGTGTACATCGACTTCAAGAGTCCGTACGCGTACATCGCGAAGGATCCCACTCGGGAACTGGCTGCGGCGCTGAGCATTGCCGTGGACTGGCGCCCGCTGACGCTCAACATTCCGAGCTACCTGGGTTCTGCGCGTCTGGACGACACGGGCAACGTCGTCGAGAGCAATCGATCGCCCCAGCAGTGGAGCGGCGTCAAATACGCCTACAAGGATGCGCGCAGGTACGCATCGCTGCGTGGATTGACGCTGCGTGGAACCACCAAGATCTGGGATACATCGCTCGCGCACATCGGCTTCTGGTGGGCCAAGCGTCAAGGTGATGCGGCGCTCGCGCGTTACATCGATATCGTTTACGAGCGTTTCTGGAAGCGTGAGCTCGATGTCGAAGACCCGAGTGTCGTGCGCGCGGTGTTGATGGAGGCGGGCGTGAACGTCGTTGGGTTCGATGACTACCGCGAGAACGATGGACGCACGCAACACGATCAGATGCAGTCCGCGATCTTCGAGGCCGGCGTGTTCGGCGTTCCGGGCTACATTGTCGAGGGCGAGTACTTCTTCGGACGTGAGCATCTGCCGCGCATTGCGTGGATGCTGCGCGGTCGCCGCGGCGCACCTCCCGATGTCGCCTACATGGCGGCGACGCGACTGTGATGCCCGGCCTCGACCTGTCAGCGCCATTGACCGCCATCGTCGACTTCAAAGACCCGCTTTCCTACCTTGCGGTCGCCCCAACCTGCGCGTTGGTGAAGCGGCTCGGGATCGTGTGCGACTGGCTACCGAGAGTGGGCGCGACAGCGCACACCCGACCGACCGGCGCGGCAGCGACGGAAGACCGCGGCACTCGCCATCGACGCCTGCGCGGAGACTACGCGATGCGAGATCTGAACCGCTACGGCCCGGCGGGCATCGACAACCCTCCGGCCGGTGACTCGCGGTTACTTGCTCAGGCGCTGCTCGGCGTGCGGGAAGTGAAGCCGGAGCTGCTGACAGGCTTCGTCGAGCGGGCATTCGACCTGGTTTGGCGCGAGCGCGCCGTGATGGACGATCGGAACGTCATTGCGGACATGTTGGCGGATATGGGACTGCGCGCGTTGCAGCTCGAGGATGCGGATACCGTCCTGCGAGCGGTCGAGGCCTCGCTCGCGGAAGTTGGCGTGCTCAATGCGCCCGCCTATGTGATCGAGGGCGAGGTGTTCATGGGTCGCGCTCACCTGCCGATGATCGAGTGGATCATCGGTGGCCGAACCGGCACTGGGCCGATCTGAATCAGTCCTCGCGCAGCGCGAGCGCGACGGCAGCATTGGCGTCGAGCGCGCGTCCCCGCTGCCAGGCTGGCTCGAAATCGTTGCCGCTGGCGGCGGCCGCACGAGCGATGTCACGTTCGAGGCGCTCTTTGTTGAAGGGTTCGACTGGCGCGGCGATTTCTTCGCGCAGTGCCTCTGCTGCACCGAGCAGTTCCGGCGCTCGCGTCGTGCCCGCTCGGTCGAGTGCGATACCGGCGAGTACTTCCAGGCAGTAGGCGATTGCGATCTTGAGGCCAAGCTCGCGATAGATCGACAGGCTCTCACGGTAGTAGCGCGCGGCGCCGTCCAGGTCTCCGCGCAGGTGATGCACTTCACCGAGGTTGACCAGCGCGGTTGCGATGGCGTTGCCGTCGTCGCGTGCGCGGCCGATGCCGAGGCTCTCTTCGTAGTGGTGCGCTGCCTCGTCGAGTTTGCCCGTAATCTGCTTGAGCGCGCCGAGCGCAATCAGCGTGAACGAAATACGCTCGACGTTGCCATGGTGGCGCAGCAGTGCCAGTGCTTCCTCCAGAATGCTCGATGCGCGCTGGTAGTCACCCAGACGCTGCACGACAGCACCGAGCTGACTCAGTCCCTTGGCGATGCCAAACTCATCGTTCACTGACCGATACAGTTCGATCGCCGAAGTGCACAACTGCACCGCCTCATCGAGCAGGTTCTGCTGCCGAGCGAGTGACGCAGCGCCAAGGTACGCGCCCGCACGGAGTGCCGGCGAGGCGTCTGCGGCAGCAGCGAGCGCCTGCGTTGTCCATTGCCGACCTTCGCTCAAGTGACCACGTTCGTACCAGAAGAACCACAATGCAGCCGCCATCCGCAGTGCCGAATCCGCGCCGCGCGATGGATCTTCAACGCAGCGAATCATCGCGACACGGAAGTTCTCCTGTTCGCGCTCGAGACGGTCGATCCAGATGACGCCCTTCGGTCCGCGGAAGTGCGGTTCGGCGCGTTCTGCGAGCGATACGCACCAGTTCCAGTGACGTTCGCGCAGCACAGGCGCTTCACCGCTCGCTTCGAGCTGCTCGAGGGCAAACTCACGCAGGGTTTCGAGCATGGAGAAACGCGCGCCTTCATCGTGTCCGCTGATGACCTTCTCTGCCCCCGTGCCCTCGAATTCGATCGTCAGCAGACTCTTCGTTACGAGCGATTCGGCGTCGAGTTCGACTTCGATGCTATCGTCGATGTCGCACACCTGCTGGGCCGCATCGGCGGTGCAACCGCCGGAGAAGATGGCCATGCGTTGCCACAGGACCTTCTCCTCATCGCTGAGCAAGTCGTAACTCCATGCGATGAGGTCGCGCAACGTCTGCTGATGGTCGAGCAGATCCGCCGCCCCGCCGGTGAGCACTTTCAAACGCTTGTTGAGCGTGCCGAGCAGTCGCTGCGGAGTCAGCGTGCGTATGCGCGCCGCAGCAAGCTCGATAGCCAGCGGCAGCGCGTCGACGCGGCGAATGATCGCGACCACATCGGCTGCGTTGTCGGCGGTAATTTCGAAATCGGGTCGCGCTGTTTGAGCCCGGTCGAGAAACAGGCGCACGGCTTCGAACTGCTTGACCCGATTGAGATCCGGTAGTCGCCCTGGAGGCGGCAGTTCGAGGGGCGGGATTCTGAACTCCTTGGCGCCGCTGACACGCAGCGCCTCGCGACTGCTCACGAGGATCTTCATGCGCGGGCATGCTTTGAGCAGCTCGCCCACGTCGCGGGCAGCCGCCTGCACTTGTTCGAAGTTGTCCATGAGCAGCAGGAGCTCGCGCTCCTTGAGCGCCGCGACCAGCGACTGTGCCAGTGGCACTTCGTGCTCATCACGCACATCCATCGTGCTGGCGATGGCATTGATCACCCGGCTGGGGTCGGTGACTGTCGCGAGCGGCACGAAGAACGCGCCGTCCTTGAAACGATGCAACAACTCGGTCGCGACCCGAAGGGTCAGCCTGCTCTTGCCCGCCCCACCCGGCCCGGTCACCGTCACCAGACGCACAGCATCGTTCAACAGCAGGTCACGTACCGCGGCCACCTGACCGCCGCGTCCGACGAACGGCGTTGCCGGTGTCGGCAGATTATTGGGGTGCGTCTGCAGGGAGCGCGGCGGTGAAAAATCCGACGCAAGTCCAGGCACCATCGGTTGGTAGATCTGATGGGTGCCGTCGAGATCCTTTAGCCGGTGCATGCCCAGATCGCGCTGGGTGATGCCCTCACGCTCGAGTTCGTCCCGCACCAGGGCTGCGGTGGCGGCCGACATCAGAATCTGACCGCCGTGGCCCGCGGATGCGATGCGGGCTGCAGTGTTCACCGCAATACCGACGTACCCCTCATCGGTCCGCGTTGGCTCGCCGGTATGCAGGCCCATGCGCACGGCCATCGGCGCATCCGCGGGCCAGGGATGACTGGCCAAAGCGCGCTGGCAGTCGATGGCCGCGTGCACGGCGCCGATCGCGGTCGGAAACGCAACGAAGAAGGCATCGCCTTGGGTGTCGACTTCCGCACCGTCGTGACGGGCAAAGGCCGCGCGCAGAAGATCGCGGTGTGTACCAAGCGCCGCCGCGTAGCCATCGGCGCCAAGGCGCTGCAGCAGTCGGGTCGAACCTTGAATGTCGGTCAGCAGCAGTGTGACCGTGCCGCTCGGTAGGTCTTTACGCACTCGATCACGCCCATGTCCAGCGCACCGTCGGTTGACGGGCGCCGAATTCAATCATCGCTCACCTTCAGGGCGTAATGCTAAACACCTGTGTTTGGTCGATGATCTTGCGATATTTGTCGCCGGTTCTGGTCTTCTCCTTGAACTGAAGCGGCGTCGTCCCGGACCAACCCAATGCAGCGGCGTTGAACGTGAACCGCAGTGTGCTGGTGCCAATTTTCGTTATCTGCAGATTGATGCCATGGGGTCCGCTCGCGACTCCGCAGAACCAGGTCAGAAACTTGTTGGATTGCGGCAGATAGACGGCGTACTCGTAGGAGTTCGAGATCTTGCCGGCCACGGTGAGGTCAATAGATACCTGAGTGCCGTTGGTGGAGAACGCGCAGGTGATGATGTCGCTATCGGCTTTGTAGACATCACCCTTCGGATCGGCGCAGCGCGTCAGTATCTGTGTGTCTGTACCGGAAGCGCCGCCGGCCTGCACGGTCGCCACAATCGTTGCCGTGATGACGTTGGGTCCATAGGTATGGGAGACGGAGACCAGTGCCGAGCCGTCGGGTTGAACGACCACGTTTGCAGCGTCGAGCGGCAACACCTGACTCGTGCCATCGCCGAAGTCCATGGTCAGTACGGGGTTACTCAGCGCGGCGAAGTTGCTCACTGAGATCGTGATCGTCGTATCGCCTGAGACAGCGATGATCGACGTGCGGACGTCGACGTCGAGCGCAACGATGAGAGCGCCTTTCAAGCTCTTCATCAACAGGTTGCCGGCATGATCGACATACTGGAACGCGAGTTGCTTGCCGCGGGCATTCGGGAGGACGAGGGTGCGTTCGACTGTTGCGCCGGGCGCGGGTGGGATGATCCCTGAGGTCACGGATGTCACAGAGCCGGGGCCGCCGGGCGTGCCATCCGCATCGGTATAGACGAGCGCAATGACTTCGCGCAGACCGCTCGCATCGGATGCAGCGACTACCGCCGTGACATTGTTGTTGTTCGGGTTGGCGCTGACGTCCTGGCGCGACACGCGCGGCGGTTCGAAGTCACCATCGAGCGCAGCCGTCGTTGGATGCATGGCCTCCATGGTCAGGCTCTGATAAAGGCGCAAGTCCCCGATCACCGGAAGACCCGCATCCGTGCAGCGAAACTGGCTACCGGCAACGAGCAGGGACTGCAACGTCGTCGCGCCGGTCGCGAACGTCGTGACCACACCCAGTTGGGTCGGACTCAATGTATCGACACAGGTCTGTGGTTCGGAGATTTGCGAGATCCAGTCATGTGTACGCGCCGAGAACACCGGATCAACGCCGATCAGGTCTTCATAGGCCCCCTCACGCAACGCGACGCCATGCACCGCGGTACCAGTTACTGGCTGCGTCTCGAATACCTTCAAGAGCCCCTGGAGTGGTCGACCCATAACTGATTGCGCACTGCCGTCGAGGCTGTAGAACTCACCGTTTGTGCCACTGCTGTGACGCGCGATGCTTGCGTTCCGGGTCGTCGATGACGCGCCATCGATGAGCGTCAGCGCGAGTGTTCCCGCTGGCACGCCGCCGTCGAGTCCAGTGCTCGCATCCGGCGCGGGCGCGCCGATGAGCCGCGCTTGGGGCATCCCGAACAGACTGAGATTGATCAGGCTCTTCTCGTCGTGCACGTCGAACTCGAACACCGACATGGCATAGCGCTGTTTGGCCCGCACCATGGCTTTGCCGAGCGTCAACCCGTTGCCGAGTTCTTCCAGCACGATCGGCATGATTCCTTCTGTGCCGCGGTCGGCAACATCGGTGTCGCCAAGCCCGAAGCCCCAGGGCCCGATCCATGTGCCGGGCGCTTGTGCCCAGTCGAAGGCGGCATCGAACGGCAGGCCCGCTTCGGGAGGAATCGCCCATGCGTCGGGCACACTCAATCCGCTGTGACAGCCGATGCTCAGCGTCAGCGTGTTTTCTGCCAGCACGTTCGACTCGGTCGATGCGAACACGTCATTGTAGGTACCCGTGACTTGGCCGTTCTCGAACCCCGCGGCTGAGATGCCCGCGTTATATGACATATGCGCGTTGAGAACGTTGACGTTCGCGGCGGCGCACGAGGTCGCGCCGAGAAATTCGCAGCGCAGATCGGTCGCAGTCCACTGATCATCGTTCAGGATCTGCGTCGTCAGCGATGGAATGCGAGCGAGCTGCGTCGCCGATGCGTCAGTGCCATCGATGAAGAAATCGTAGCCGGTAGCCAGTGCGCGACTTGCGGACAGTTGCCCGTCGAAGGCCTGGGCCGAAGCGAGAATCTCCGCTGGCGTCTCGACCATACGACTGATCGAGACGTCTTCGATGTACAACGATCGACCCCGGAACGGCTGCGGATTCTTGTCCGTGTAGAACGCATCGGTGATGTTGTAGCCCTCGGCGGTCGCAACGCTCAATGGTTTCCCCGGGAGAACCCATAGGTCGCTGCTGTAGAGCGACTCGTTCGATACCGCGGTTTCGTCGGGCACGTAGTAGGGCGGGATGACGTCGATGCCCCCGACGATCTGGACGTACTCGATGTTCGGATTGGCATCGAGCTGTGCCTGAATGATCTCACGCACTTGGGTTGCCACCGCGTTCTGCAGAGCGATCGTACAAGTGTCGGTGTCCGCCGCCGCGAAGGCAGCCGAGTTCGGCACCGAGATCACGCGTGCATTTACCGCCGTGAAGAACGGGGTCATGCCTGTCAGCCACTCATCGTAGGCAGCGGCGCTCATACCGTGCTGGGCCATGAAGCGCTCGCGCTGGGTCACCACCAGCGTGGTGGGTGACGCACCGAAGTTGGTTGCCACGGTCGTTGTGCTTGCCTGTCCGACCGGCTCGCCTACGCAATTCTCGCCGAGCAGGCTCTGCTGGGTGGGTGGGGTCGAGGCTTCCAGACGCAGCGAGTAAGGCGCGGTTGCAAAGCCACCGCTCTGGGATACCACAGCGACGTACAGTCGGGCCTCCGCCGGACCGACTTTGACGAGGATTTCCTCCGCCTTGGTGTCGAGGTTCGCCGAGAATCCCTTCACTTGCACGTTGTCGGCCAGCAACGCTCCGAGGTTCAGAGAACCGAGTTCGCCAAGGCCGACGTCGCTGCCGGAGATCGCGGCACCGTTGGGGGCAGCGAAACCGATCTGCGACAGCGGGAAGTTGGTGAAATCGAGGCCACTGGCGACAGCGCTCACGAACGGACTCGTCGCGGCCGGCGCGCTCACGAACGGTGCGCTGACGAACGGCGCGTTCACGAACGGTGCATTGACGAAAGGTACGTTGACGAAGGGTACGTTGACGAACGGCACATTGACGAAGGGCACGTTGACGAAGGGTGCGTTTACAAACGGCGCGCTGACGAATGGCGCGCTGACGAATGGCGTTGTGCCGGTTGTACCAGGGCCGCGGCTCAACACCAGCAGATCGTAGTCGGCGGGCACGTCGAGTCGAATGTTGATCTCGCTGTTGACCGGTAACGCGGCACCCGAGGGCAGACGAATTTCGTAGACATCGATGTCGCCAGGCGACTCGAGGGCGCCGAGGTAGAAGCCGCCCGCGCGCAATTGCGGCGGGTTCACCGCGGAGTTCGTTGCGGGCGTTTCCCGCGCCGCCAGTTGGGCTGAGGTCAGCACGGTCACGTTGAAGGTTGCGGCTTCGGTCTGGATGCCGCCGTCGCCATCGAGGACGGTGCAAGTACCGGTCGTGGTGCTGCCGGCCGCGAGCCCGGCAGTGACGTAACCGCTCGACAGCGGTGCCGTGTTTTCTTCGAACAGGAAAGGTAGTTCCGCGCCGGCTACATCGAGGCCGAAGCTGTGCTGGTCAGCCGCGCCCGGGTCCAGAAATCGGCACAGCGCCTGGCCGGTCGTGCCCTGAAGCAGTTCGACGTTGAGGGCGTTGACCAGGGGTTGGTGGTTGTCGATCGTGACCGTTGCAGTCTGGCTGTCTGAAAGGTCGCCGTCGCTGACGGTCAGTGTGACGTCGAACTGACCATCATCGGGGAACACCAGGGGCAGCGTCGTGCCGGTGGCGGTGATGGGTGGCGCGGTGTTCACCTCCCATTCACAGGTGAGCGCGTCCCCGTCTGGGTCGCTCGACTGATCGCAATCGAAATTGATGTTGTCACCTTCGATGGCGACGCTGCCGGCCTCGCTTCCGGGGTTGTAGCGGATGACGGCCGTAGGCGCTGCATTCGTCGGGGCGTCGTCGAAGTAGGCCCAGGTGGGGTGCGAGCTGCTCTTGGGCGTGCTGACTTCGTAGGTGAGGCGCAGGGTCCTGCCGTCGGTCGGCAGTCCTGAAATAGTCATCGTGCGCCAGCCGGAGTCGAGTACGTCCTTGTTGTTGCCAACGTCGATGGACAACGCGCAGGGGGTCTTCGAGCATTTCAAGGTAGAACCGTTGACCATCGGCAGGCTGAAGGGTTGCCCGTCGGCGCCGGACACGGTGAACTTCGCATGGGAGTTGGCAGGATCGACGAGGTTGACCGTGACGATGTCGTCGCCGCGAAACTCGAAGGACTGTATCCGTAGCGACAGCGTGACTTTGGCTTGGGTCGAGGGGAATTGCTGGGAAACGCGATTCGCGCCCTTGTTCTGGGCGTTGGAATGGCTCTTGGGCGTGCCGAGGCGCAACGCGAACTGGCCGGCGAAGGCACCTGCGGCGCCCGTGACGATCACCGAGTCGGCCGCCGCCTCGATCTTCCAGCCTGGATTGACCGAGCCGGTCTCGAATCCTGGATTCTGCAGCGCCGCGCTGGCTGGTGCCGCCGCGAAGATCAGCAGAGTGCCAAACAACAGAGGTAGCGACCGCACGGAGGCAGCTGGAACGGCCCTCATCGAAATCTCCCGATTGGCCAGCACCGCGCATCGATCCAGATGGGGTCCGCCGTGAAGACGACGTGTCGCGAGTCGTCGGTGTCCCGAAATGGACTGAAAAGTATGTATCAGTCTCCGATCACAGTAAACGGGGCGGCACTGCGCGTTTGTTAGGCGCTGTCCGTGAGGCGCTCGCGAACGACCTGCAGAAACACCCGACGGGCGGGTGCGAGGTATCCGAAATTGACGCCGCGATCGGTGAACTCCCAGTATTCGGCGCGGCCTTCGGTCATCAGTTGATTACAAATCTGTTGCAATCGCGCCGGCACCTCACCCCGCAAGTCCGCGCAGACGCGATCGACCCGGGCGCTTTCGCCGAGACTTTGAAACAACGCCGCTGCCTGCAACTGCGCTCGACGCACACCGATCAGGCTCTCTTCCTGGGTCTCGGTGCGAATCTCGAGGTCGAGTTCCAACAGCACGCCGAGCAGGTCGTCCACAGCCGGTGAACCGATCGTCACACTCGACTCGATCAACTGCAGCAGGTCATGGGCAGCGACTTCGAGGAGGAACGGCTGACCCATGCGGTAGGCGAGTTGACCATAGAAACGGATGTGCTCCGAGATTTCCTTGGCCGATTCGATGTCTGCCGTCGCCACACAGTGCTCGGCGAGCAACCGGTACTGGTTGAGAATGTAGTAGGTGCAGCGCGGATCGCGAGCATTGATCGTGGTGCGCAGGTAGCTGTTGAAACAGCGGATGCATAGCGTGCGAAGTTCGGCAGAGCTCGCATTGCGACCGATGTTCTCACTGCGGATCGCAATCAGGTTTGCGACGTCCCTGGAGTCGGGCACGCACTGGGCCATCAGCGACAGAAACTGGCGGAAGATCTTCACTTCCACCCAGATTCCCTCATCGTCGATCGACTTCAATGCTTCCGGGGCGAGCGAGACGAAGTCGGGATCTCCGGCGATCTCGGGCGAAATCGAAAACCAAGCCGGATCGAGCGTTCCTCGAGCGCGTTGATAGTCGAGCAGCAGGTCGGCAAGGGAATCGACGCAAGCCATGGCGACGCCTCGATCGCTCTGCTCGACTGCGGTACGCGCGACGTTGAGCAATTCGTCAATCGACCCCTCCGCCCGTGCTTGAGCGCGACCGATGTCGTTGCTGTCGAAAGCCGTGAGCCACTTGAATGAGGTGTCCCCTAATCGCTGAATCACGCTCAGTGGCGAGAGGAACTGGAATACGAATGCGAAGTAGGGCAGCAGGATCAGCAGGGAAATCGACACCAGCGCCATGGTGAGCGCGAATCCGGCATTCGGCAGCGGGGCAGCAACGTCGACCGGGCCGATTGTCGCAGCCACCCAGATGCACTCGACCGTGGTCAGCATGAACAGACTCGTCACCGCGATGTTCACCGGCTCGGTCAGGAACAGCCAGGTGATTCGATGACTGTAGCGGTTGGCTGCAAGTTCGACCACGATCGCCACCACCGTGATCGCAATGCCCAGCACGCCGGCAACGATGCCCGCCGCCTCAGACAAGGTATTGAGCGCGGAGTCGCGCTCGAGCGCGCGCAGCCAATCCATGGGCGAGCTGAAGATACTTGCGCCCGCGCCGTCCAACAGATTAGTCAAGGCGAACCAGGCGATGGCAAGACCGCTCAGCGCAGCGAATGCATAGATGGCGTGAGTGATCGCCGTCTGGCGATGATTGGTTCGAGTACGATCGGCTCTGGGTTCGGACATCTCGTAATTATGTCCGTTCGCCGCGCCGCCCGGCCACTGTTTAGAATCGATCCGCAGACGGAGGGGACTTGATGAAGCCGCGCGCATCGGTCAGTTACACCCAAGTCGAAGTGGTCTACTTCGAGAAGCGCACGTTGAAGCGCCATGCGGGCGTGTGGTCGTTGTGGGCGCTCGGTGTTGGCGCGGTCATTTCCGGTCACTATTCGGGTTGGAACATCGGTCTTGCCGCAGGTGGTTGGGGCGGCATGGCGATTGCGGGCATGGTGATCGCTGTGATGTACATGGGTCTGACCTATTCGATCGCGGAGATGGCGGCGGCATTGCCGCACACGGGCGGTGCGTATTCGTTCTCGCGCACCGCGATGGGCCCATGGGGCGGATTCTTCACGGGGCTCGCCGAAAACGTCGAGTACGTACTCACGCCGGCGGTGATCGTGTTCTTCATCGGCTCCTATCTGACCGGCATTTTCGAAACACCCGCCGCATGGCAACCGATGTATTGGGTGGGCGCCTACATCCTCTTCGTCGGCCTCAATGCGCTCGGCGTCGCGCTTTCGTTTCGCCTCACTGTCGTCGTCACCCTGCTCGCGCTGTCGTGCCTCGTCGTGTTCTGGGTCAGCGCGTGGCCGGTGTCCGACTTTTCCCGCTGGGCGCTCAACATCGGGCCGGGCGGGGTCGAACTGCCGGAGGGTGGCGGTCCACTGCTGCCATTCGGCTGGTACGGAGTACTTGCGACGTTGCCGTTCGCCGTTTGGCTGTTTCTCGCGATCGAGCAACTGCCGCTGGCCGCGGAAGAGTCGGTTGACCCACGTCGGGATCTGCCGCGGGGCATCGTGCTCGGGATGTTCACGCTGCTCGTGTCCGCCTGCCTCATCGTCTGGTTGAACGCGAGTGTCGCGCACGGCGCTTACGCGCTCGGCAGTTCGGGCGAACCCCTGCTCGATGGGTTCAAGGCGATCTTTGGCACGGGTATCGCCAAGGCATTGGCACTCGTTGCGATCGTCGGTCTGGTGGCGAGCTTTCACACCATCATTTTTGCGTATGGACGACAGATCTATTCGTTGAGCCGCGCCGGCTACTTTCCGATGTGGCTCTCGGAAACCCATGGCACCCGCAAGACACCCCAGCGCGCGATGATCAGCGGCGCGATGCTCGCGCTCACGGTGATGCTCACCGTGTGGATTACCTTGGGTAGCGACCGCGGCGCGGCGGTGATCGGCGGCACCCTGCTCAACATGGCCGTGTTCGGTGCCATGTTCTCCTACATATTGCAGGGTGCAGCGTTCATTCTGCTGCGTCTGCGCGCGCCCAACATCGAACGTCCCTACCGCAGCCCGCTGGGTGTTGCCGGTGCCGCGCTGACCGTGCTGATTGCTTCAGTCACCGTGTACTTCCAGCTACTTGACCCGGTGTATCGAGCGGGTGTGCTGGGGGTCGCCGTTTGGTTCGTGGTGGCCACCGCCTACTTTGCGCTGGTGAGCCGGCATCGACTGGTGCTGTCGCCGGAAGAGGAATTCGCGCAACGTTTGGACGGTTGAACAGCGACACCATGGAGGCGTTACCACCGATGGAGCGAGGCATGCGCCGGCTTGGTGTGATCGCGGTACTACTCTCGTTTTCCAGCTGGGCGCACGAGGCGGCCCCGGTGGCGGATTGTCAGGCACCGGTACGGCCGCCCGATCAGGAAGATACCGTACGCTGGAATGCATTCGTCGATGCGGTCGATGTCTATCGCGCGTGTATGAATGCGTTCATTGAGGCCAATCACTCGGCGGCCAGCGGACACCGCGATGCAGCCAATGAAGCGACCCAGGCGTGGAATGACTTCGTGCGATCGTCATTGAATGTGCCAAGGGACTATCCCTGGCCGCCGGTGCAATCAGATCGTTGATCGGTTACCGACTTGTTCAGAGCTTCCCTAGTGCCGCCACACCGCAAACGGTGCAGCGCTCGCGCGACCAGGCTGACGCTCACTGAGCGCGGCGTCGATGGCGAGCAGCGTCTCACGGGAGTGCTCGTCGGCCGGAAAGAAAGTCTCTACCCGCAGGTCCGCAAGCGTTGCGTCGTTGGGTGTGCCAAACGTGCTGATCAAGCTGAACAGGTTCACCCGACGGCCATCGCGCTCGAGACACAGCGTTGCCAGCGGAGCCTCGGCGGTGGCATCTGTCTGGCGGGTGTGGCCGATGAACTCATCGTCTGTTTCGATCGCGTGCACGAGGCCGCGCAACCCCTCGTCTTCGCCGCCAAAGGCGAGTTCGTGTCGCAGTCGAATGAGCAGTGCTGCTACGAACTCGGCCCAATTGTTGATATGCGGGCGTAGGCCGCGGTGGTCGAGACACAACTGCATGGCGTTGAGCGGGCGGTCGCCGCCGGTTGGCAGTGGTGATGCAATGAAAGTCCGGAACAGCGCCTGTGCATTGTCGTTGGCGGCGTAAGTGTTCCACCCGCGGTCGACCACAATCGCGGGAAACGGCCGGTGGCTCTGGATGACACGCTCGAGTGCGGCGGTCGCATGGGCGAGGCGCGTGCTGTCGATGGGGGCGTGGCTATAGAGCGGAGCGAAGCCGGCGGCGGCCAACAGCGTGTTGCGCTCCTTCACCGGCACGTCGAGTGCCTCGGCGAGCGTAATGACGGTGGTGCGGCTCGGTCGCGATCGTCCGGACTCGAGGAAGCTCACATGACGCTGGGAGTACCCGGATATGTGCGACACCTCGAACTGCGTCTTGCCGCGTGTCTTGCGCCAGTGGCGCAGTTGCGCGCCGAATGCCAACTGGGTGGCGGCCATGGTGTTCTCCCGAATCTATCGCGTGGTCGGTCTACGTCCGTTCTGTCGCGGGCACCGGCGCATCGGCGCGTTGGCTCATGTACAGGTACAACGGCAGTGCGCAAGACAGGCCGATGGTGACGTTGATCAAGACGTAGATCCAGAGGTTCGATGCCTTGCGCGCGATCAGATATGTCCAGAATACGAGCGATGAGATCAGGAGGTCGGCTGTGGCGCCGCCTGCAGCGCTGTTGGCGAACCATCCACCGATGAAATCGCCGAGCCCAAAACCAGTCGTGCTGAAGTGATCGATGAAGAACAGGTAGGGGATGATCGCGCCAGCGATTGCGAGTACGAGGTAGAGGCTTTTCATGCGAGTCGCTCCGGTGGTGACGCGCTCACACTACGCTGCGCCGCGGTGCCTGCAATTACCTGCCGGGTAATGGCGCGAAGCCGGTAGGCGTGTGATCGTGCGCCATGTTCGATTCGAGGTGAAGCCATGTCGGCGCGTGTGCAACTGGATCTATCGGCCTACGCAAAGAAGCTCGGGATCATCTGCGATCTCACTGAAGATGATCGCGCTGTCTACTCGATGGCGTTTCGCGAGGACAACACCACCATTGCCGACGTCGTGCACGGTGGCGCGATATCGAGCCTGGCGGACATCGCGGCTACTGCCGCGGCATGGAGCACGGTCACGGACGTTTCCAAGTACCGAGGCATCACCATCGATCTTTCGCTTTCGTACATTGCCGCCGCGCGTGGATGCGGCATCGTCGCCGATGCGCGGGTGCTGAAGCGTGGTAGTACCGTTTGCTTCTGCGATGTCGAATTGATCTCAGCCGACTCGAGTGAGCTGATCGCCAAGTGCAAAGTCGTCTACAAGCTCTCGCGTTCCTAGGGAAGCGCTGAACAAGTTACGCGAAGCGCATTGCTGCACGAGTGCAAGGACGGCCGGGAATGTGCGAGCTATCGTTTGATGTTGTGAACGACTTGATCGGCAAGGTCACTCGCACCGTAGGATATTGAACTGGTGTCGAAGGACTTGCTGCGGCCGACCCAAACGAGATCGCCGGTCTGGACGTCGAAGATCGAGGTGGTGAGCGTCACCGTCATTCGTTCATCGACATACGCGCCGCGCGTCACAGTGACCGAGTTGCCATAGTGGTCCCAGTACCCGCGATAGGTGGGCACGTACGGACCGGTGTAGTAAGTACGAACAGACTCCGGAACTGCCCATTTGGTGATCTCGGAGCCGCCGTAGCGTGACGCGATCACGTAGCGAATGCCGTGCCGTTCGACGTAGGAAGTCACGTTCTCCCGCGTGGGTGTGGTCGGACCAATCGCCTTGTGTCCAGCGACCGCCGCAATGCCCGATTCAAGTAGCGCGCTGACGAAACCCTCCTCGAACAGGATCTGATTGGTCGGATTCTGAGTCACCGCCACGACCAGCACTTTGCCTGGCACACCTTCCATCGACGCGCGATGAAAATCGGGAGACTGCCAGGAATCATTGAGTTTGGTGGTGCCGCAGCCGGTGAGTGTCAGGAGCGCGGCGAATACGTGTGCGACCTTCATGCCGCACTCCTCGAGGACAGGCGCACGGGTAGGGTCTTGATACTGTTGAGGAAGTTGGTGCGCATGCGGCGGGGCCCGCCGGTCACCTCGAGGTTCGGAAACCGTGCCAGCAGTTCTTCGAGCAGCACCGTGAGTTGGATTTCGGCCAGGCGCCATCCGATGCACAGGTGTTGACCGTAGCCGAACGAGAGATGGCGTGGACCTTCCCGGGTGACGTTGAAGGTATGCGCATCCGCCCACTTCTCTTCGTCGCGGTTGCCCGACATGTACCAAAGCGCAACTTTGTCGCCCTTCCTGATTGTGGTGCCACGCAGCGCGTAGTCGGCAACCGCGGTGCGCCGCATGTAGATGACGGGATGTACCCAGCGAATGATCTCGTCTACGGCGCCGGCAATGAGTGATGGATCCGCCAGTAACTTCCCCCGCTCGGCCGGGAACTGCGACAGCGCGAGGGTGCCGCCGGAAATCGAGTTGCGCGTGGTCTCGTTGCCAGCAACGACGAGGAGCACGAATGCCGACAGATAGTCGGGCACGCTCATCGGCTCGCCGTTGACTTCCGTGTTGACCAACATGGTGATCAGGTCATTGCCGGGGCTCTCTTTGCGCGCGGCGTAGAGCTGCATTGCATACATCGCGAGGGACATCAAAGCCTGGGTGACGTGTTCGCGGGAGATTGAGATATCGGGGTCGTCACCACCGATGATTATGTTTGACCATTCGAACAGCTTGTGTCGGTCTTCCTGGGGTATTCCGAACAGCTCCGCCAGCATTTGAACCGGCAGTTCGGCGGCCACCGTGGAAACGAACTCGCACTCCTTCTCATCGTTCAGGCCCTCGAGAATGATGCGGGCGCGTTCGCGAATACGTGGAATCAGCGCGTCGAGTTTCTGCGGTGTGAAGCCCGGCGCCACCATCCGCCGGTGTTGGGTATGCGTCGGCGGATCCATCGTGATCATGCTGCGGCCACCCTCGAACTGCGAGAACTGCGTGTTGCGTTCCACCAGTTGCTCCATCGAGATGCCCTGGCGTACCGCAATCATTTGCGGGCTCGGTAGTGTGATCCCGCCGAGGTGGCCGTCGCTGCTGAATATGTGGGGCAGCTTGGAGATGGCCTGGATGTCGTCGTATTTCGTGATCGACCAGAATCCGGGTCCCTCCCAGGGCTCGGGACACCACGCGACCGGTTCCTCCGCGCGCAGCTTCGAGAAGACAGCGTGTACCTTGGCGTGGTCCTGAAACGTATCGGCGTAGGAGAGCGATAATCGGTCGTCTGCTGAGACAGGCATGATGGTGGACGCGGTGGAATGGAGCGCAGTTGTTTAACCCGCGACCGCGCCGCGGTCAATACACTCACCTTCGTTTGATGATGAGCACCTCATAGCGTCCGTTGGCGCCTACGAAGGAAGACCCGATCCATCCGGTGATGCTGACGATCACGGCGCCGAACAGCGCGGCCCAGAATCCGGAGATCTGAAAATCGTCGAGCAGCGCCGCGACCAGCCCGAACGTGGCCGCGTTCACCACGAGCAGAAACAGTCCCAGCGTGACGAGTGTCAGGGGGAGGGTGAAGAACACGAGCAGTGGCCGCACTACCGCGTTGACGATACCGAGCCAGAAGGCAGCAAAGAGCAGCGTCCACATGCCGTCGATGTGAACGCCAGGCACCAGGGCCGCCGCCAGCCAGAGGCCCAGCGCGCTGATCAGGAGCCGAAGTAGGAAGCCTCTCATGATCGACTCTCCCGAAGTTCGCTCAGTACGTGTGTGAGTTCAGTCTGCCAGGAAGGAATCGAAAGCCCCATACGTGTTAGACGCGTGCAGTCGAACAGGCTGTTCGCCGGTCGTGGTGCGCGGGCATTGAACTGAGCCGTCGCGATGGGAACGATCGCGGGCCGGTGTTCGGTCAGACCGAGGTTCATCGCTTCGTCGAAAATGGCGCACGCAAACCCATGCCATGTAGTCGCTGGTGTGCTGCCGAAGTGCAGCACGCCGTCAGGGTGATCTCTGTGGCGCAGGAGGGCAAAGATGACATTGGCAATTGATCGCGCCGAGCAGGGCGTGCCGTGCTGGTCGTCGACCACGCGCAGCGGCGAGTGGGAGGTGGCCAGACGCAGCATCGTTTTCACGAAGTTGTTTCCGGTTGCGCTGAACACCCAGCTCACGCGCAGGATCAGCGCTTGCGGACATGCGGCCGCCACTGCTCGTTCGCCATTGAGTTTTGATGCGCCGTACACGCTCGTCGGATTCGGCGTGTCTGACTCGCGATAACGCGAACGCGCGGTGCCGTCGAATACGTAATCCGTCGAAAGCTGCACGAAGCGCGCGCCGCAGCGAGCGGCAGCTGCCGCCAATGTGCCGGCGCCGCGTGCGTTGATTGCGTGAGCGTGCTCGGGCTCGTCCTCCGCCTTGTCCACGGCGGTGTAGGCAGCCGCGTTGACGACGATTGTCGGCTGGTGCACTGACATCCATGCATCGATACCGGGTGAGTCGGCGAGGTTGAGTTGCGTAGAGGTTGGCGTGAGCAACTCGAATGCGCCAGCATCCGGATGCGTTCGCAGCGCGGTACCCACCTGTCCACTTGCGCCTGTGATCAGCAGCCGCTGCGCGGTCATGGCTTCAGAAATTCCTTCAGCGTCGGATTCGCGACGTCACGTTTCGATAAGATCGGATGCTCAACCGGCCAGTCGATGGCGAGCTGCTCATCATTCCAGGCAATGCCGCGTTCATCGTCGGGATGATAGAAGTCCGTGCATTTGTACTCGAAGTCGGCGGTCTCGCTCAGCACACAGAAGCCGTGTGCGTAGCCCGGTGGAATGTACAGTTGATGGTGGTTGGTGTCGCTGAGCTCGACACCCACCCATTGGCCGAATGTTCTGGAGTTTGGGTCGATGTCGGCGGCCACGTCGAAGACGCTGCCGTGCGCCACTCGCACGAGTTTGCCCTGGGGATGACGCATCTGTACGTGCAGACCGCGCAGCACGCCGCGGGCCGAGCGCGAGTGATTGTCCTGCACGAAGGTATCGGGAAGCAGCGGATGCTTGGCGAAGCGCTCCTGGTGCCAGGTCTCGAGAAAGAACCCACGTGCGTCGCCGAACACACGCGGTTCGACGATCACGACGCCGGGCAGGTCGGTTTCGATGACATTCACCGGTGCGTCCCCTGATGGTGTCCCGCCGGAATGGCGTATCCTTCGTGCATCTAAAGGTACTTCAGTAGCTGGGGGCAGGTCTCATGGGGGAGCAGACGAAACTCGATGCAGTCATCGTAGGGGCCGGATTTGCCGGCGTGTACATGCTGCACCGATTGAAGAAGCTGGGCTTGACCGCCCGGGTGTTCGAAGCGGGCGGCGGCATCGGCGGTACCTGGTACTGGAACCGATATCCTGGCGCCCGATGCGACATCGAGAGCATGGAGTACTCCTATCAGTTCTCCAACGAGCTCCAGCAGGAGTGGAATTGGAGTGAACGGTACGCAACCCAGCCGGAGATCCTGCGCTATATCAATCATGTCGCGGACAAATTCGACCTGCGTGGCGACATGCAATTCAACACCCGTGTGCAAAGCGCGCACTACGACGAGGTCGAGCGCCGCTGGCAGGTAACGACCAGTGCGGGTACGGTTTCGGCGCGTTACTGCGTGATGGCAACGGGTTGTTTGTCGTGTGCCAACCGGCCCGACTTTCCCGGCCTCGACTCGTTCAAGGGCGACTGGTATCACACCGGCGCGTGGCCGCATGAGGGGGTCGATTTCACCGGCAAGAAGGTGGGGGTGATCGGTACCGGGTCGTCCGCGATTCAGTCCATTCCGCTGATCGCGCGGCAGGCCAGACATCTGTACGTCTTCCAGCGCACGCCGAACTACTCCATACCGGCGCACAACGGGCCGCTCGATCCCGCGCGCGTGGCGCAGATCAAGGCCGACTATCCCGCGTTTCGTAAGGAAAACTGGACCCACGGATTCGGGGCCAATTTCAGGGATTCCACCGCGCTTGCGAGCGAGGCGACGGCGGAGGAACTGCAGGCGGAGTACGAAGCGCGCTGGGCGGCCGGCGGCCTTGCCTTTCTCGGCGGTTTCGCCGACCTCGTGTTCGATCCAAAGTCGAATCAGACCGCCGCCGATTTCTTGCGCCAGAAGATTCGATCTGTCGTCAAAGATCCTGACATCGCAGCCACGCTGTCGCCCACGACGATGGTTGGGTGCAAGCGACTGTGTGTCGACACCGGCTACTATGAAACGTACAACCGCGATAACGTCTCCCTGGTGGACGTGAGCAAGTCGACCATCGAGCGCATCGACGCGAGCGGCCTCACGGTGAACGGTCGGCACTTCGAGCTCGATGCCCTTGTGTTTGCAACGGGTTTCGACGCAATGACCGGCGCGTTGTCGCGCATCGACATCCGCGGCCGCAACGGCGAACGACTGAACGATACATGGGCCGAAGGCCCGCGCACGTATCTGGGCCTGAGCGTCGCTGGCTTTCCGAACCTGTTCACTGTAACGGGCCCGGGCAGTCCTTCGGTGCTGTCGAATATGCTGCCTTCAATCGAACAACACGTCGACTGGATCGCCGATTGCATCGACTATCTCGATGCCAGACAGATTGCGGCCATCGAAGCGAGCGAAACAGCGCAGGAGGCATGGGGCACTCATGTCAACGAGGTCGCGAACACGTCGATCTATCCGACCTGCAACTCCTGGTATCTGGGCGCCAACGTACCGGGTAAGCCGCGGGTCTTCATGCCCTATCTCGGTGTGCCGACGTATGTGGAGAAGTGCAGGCAGGTTGCGGCCAACGACTACGAAGGATTCGAGAAAGTGTCATTGAGGGGATAGTCGCGGCTACCCGGTCTGGGTAAACACCGGCCAGCGGTCGACGATGCGGCCGTCGTCGACCACCAACAGGTCGCCGAACTGCAGCATGACGTGCTCGCTCTGAGTCGGTCTCAGGAACACGTAGTCGTCAACCGCAAGATCGACCGACGTTGAGGTCGAGAGCGGCTCCTGATTCGTGCTGTGATACAGCGGCTCCGCGATGCCCTTGGGCGATTCGTAGCGCGCTTTCCAATAGCCACCGTAGATGAAATGCAGCCGTGCGAGGTTCGGGTTCCAGAGCTGCAGCACCTTGGCGAACCAAGGATCGCCGGGCGCTTTCAACTCGTCGTATCGTTTGAGTACCGGTGTCGCGATGTACAGCGCCGGCTCGTGGTCAGCAAGATGACTGGTGTCGAAATCCGTCGGCTTGACGACACCAGAACCCGCCGACAGATCGTTCATGGTGCGATCGTGCTCGTACAGCGCGAGGGTATGACTACCTGCGCCGTTGCGGGTGAGTTTGTCGATATCGAGGTTGGCATCGACCGCCCGGGCGCGATCTACGAACGCAGTGTAGCGGCGCAGCGCATCGACTACGGGCGGGTCCGTGACTGCGGTTGCACCCGTCAAGTGAGGCTCGTAGCCCATGAACCCTGCGAACTCGAGATGCTCGCGATCTGATGCGATGGTCGCGAGCAGCGGGTCGAGCGACTCGGGGTCCCACAGTCCCCCGCGGTGCAGGCCAACGTCGATCTCGACGTTCAACCGCAACCGGATGCCCTTGGCGCGCGCGACCTGATGGTACTGCAGCAGGCGTTCGTGAGAATCGATCAACCATTGCAGCTGCCGCGCAGGATCGAAAGTGGTCGCCCCCAGTCGGTCGTAGAACAACTGCATCGCGTGGACTGGCAGCGGCTTGCCGATCAACACGTCGGAAGCGGGGAACTGGGTCGCCACTTCGTTCATGAACGGGCGATGGAACACCATCAGCGCATTCGTCTTAGCACGCTGCATGACATGTCGCAGCAGCGGCACCGACGGCAGCGACTTCACCACGACTCGATAGGTCCGATCGGAACCAACGGATGCCGCGAGTCGATCGACGTTTCGATTCATTCGGGCGATATCGATCACCATCACGGGATGACCGGGCCCGTCGCGCCGGAGCAGATCGTTGAGGGCGCTGAAATACGCATCGTGGTTTGCGCCTTGATCGTCTGGTCGCCACAGCACGACGGAGCCCGCCGCGAGCGCCGCGATTCCGGCCGTCCCCATCAGTACGCTGCGACGCTTCATGTCGAGATACCGAACAGTTGTTTCAAGTGAGCATTGAGCAGACGACCCTGTGGGTCGAGTGATTCCCTGATCGCGCGAAACTCATCGAGCCTCGGGTACAGCACCTTCAACTGAGGATACCCGAGGCTGTGTACCTTGCCCCAATGGGGCCGCCCCTCGTACTTCCAGAAGATCGGTTCGATGGCGTCGAAGTAGGGCCGGTAGTCGAAGCGTGCGTCACGATGGATGGAGATGGATGCGCGCGCTCCGCCATTGAACATGCTGAGCCACACATCGTCGCCGTGGACATAGCGATATTCGAGCGGAAACACGACGTCGATGTTGTCATCGCTGATCTTCTTCAGAATCTCACGCAGGCACGCGGCGCCTGCTTCGATGGGCACCGAGTACTCCATCTCGTTGAATCTATAATTCCTGACATTGGCGAGGATCTTGTACGACGCATCTACGACGGGCTCATCCGGTGGTGTGTCGGCAACTGCCGCGTCGATGATGGCCTGTCGCGCCATGGGCGGCACGTTCTGCATGGAGCGCATCAGATCATCGAATGCAGCGGCCTCCTCGACCGGTACCGGCGGGTTGTGGATTGGTTCGTCGGTCTCCTCGATTGCGAGTACGCTTGCGAACTTCGAGTGGGTGAGCGGAAACATCTCGAAATGGCGGTGAGCGCGCGCATTCTCTTCGAACGTCTCCAACACCTCTTCCGTGGGTTGTATCCAACTGCGTTCCTTCAGCCGATACGCGGCGCGCGTCTGCATGCGAACCTGGGTGACGAAGCCGAGTGCGCCGACCGACACTTGCGCTGCGCGAAACAGCGCCTGGTCTTTCGTGGCGTCGATTTCGTGCACCTTGCCATCGACCGTGACGAGTCGAATCGCCATCGTCTGTGCGGATAGCGAACTCAAAGTGTAACCGGTGCCGTGCGTGCCGGTTGCGATTGCACCGGCCAGGGTCTGCCGATCGATATCCGGCAGATTGTTGAGCGCGTGGCCGATCGCTTCCAGTACCGGTCCGGTTTCCGACAGTCGTGTGCCAGCACCGAAAGTCGCCGAGTCGGCGTCATGCTGGATCAGTCCCGCGAGCCGATCGAGTACAACGAGGTGACCGTCGGTGGGCACCAGAGGACTGAACGAATGGCCCGCACCCACGGCGCGCAGCGCACCTCGAGATTCTTTCAGAAACGCCTGTAGCGATTCTTCGCTCGTGGGAGAGAACCGAGCCGTGGGTGTACTCGACTGTCCCCCAGACCAGTTGCGCCATGGCAGCTTTGGCATCGGCGCCGTCACAGCCTGACCGCGGCTGGCAAGCAGCGCCGCGCCAGCCGCCATCGATCGAGCCAGGAGTGACCGACGGGTCATACCTTTCACGATGTCGGTGCTCCGTCGGTCATGAAACGGATGAACGCGCGGAAGTCCTCGCGTTCGCAGTCCATGCAGTATCCAAGTGGCGGCATGTTGTTGAGCCCTTCGATGGTGTGCAGCAGGAGCGTCTCTTCGCCCTGGACGAGGCGTTCGGCCCAGGCGACTTTATCGCCCATGCGCGGCGCGCCGCCTTCGCCATCGACGTGGCACATCGCGCAGGTACGCGACCAGCGCGCGATGCCGTCAGCGCTGATGCGTGCATCAGCGAACGGTACTGGTTGTCGTACGGCCGTGTCTGAGTCGCCACAGCCGCACAACAGACACGCCAGCAAGGCGACGACGGTCAGGCGCATGGTGCCGCTCCTCAATGCTTGTAGGTGAACTCGACCCCGAAACTGCGCGGCGTTCCCAGCATGCGTTCATGGAAACCGAGGAACGACAGATCGAATGCGTAGACGAGAAACTCTTCATCGCCCAGGTTCTTGCCCCACAGTGCCGCCTCCCATTTTTCGTCCGCTGATGTCCAGGCCGCGCGGCCGTTCCACATCCAATAGGAATCCTGCGAAAGCAGCGGATTATTGAGCGAGTCAAAGTACACCTTGTCCTGATAGTTGAAGTCCGCCTGAAGCGTCACCGCGCCATTGTCGCCGAGGGGGATGTCGTACTGTACGAGTCCGTTCAGCGTGAGTTCGGGCGAAAGCGTGATCTGATTGCCGGACTGATCACCCAGAGAGTTGGAGAACTCCTTGTACTCAGTGTCGAGTATGCCGATACCGACATTGAGGAAGAGATGGTCGGTCGGCAACGCTTGCAGCTCCAGCTCCGCGCCCATCACCTCGGCGTCAGCCGCGTTGGTGAGAATGGAGAACGGCGTGGTGCCAACAACGATGAACGTGAAGACCTGCAGGTCGGAATAGTCGTAGTAGAAAAACGATCCGTTGACCCGCACGCGTCCGCCCGCAAGCGTCGACTTGAACCCAGCCTCGTAGCTGACGAGCGTTTCTTCTTCATAGGGGAAGATGCCGTCCGTTGTGCTTTGAATCCCCCCGGCCTTGAACCCTGACGTAATCCCGCCGTACAACATCAGATCGTCGGACACCTGATAGTCGAGTACGGCACGGCCCGAGACGTTGTCAAAGTCGGTCTGATCATCTCCGGCGAAGATGGGGGGATTACCGAGATCGGGCTCGGCGAAGTAGAACAGCACATCTGTTCGATTGTTTCATTCGTATAGCGTAAGCCGAGGGCGAGGCCGAGCTTGTCGGTCAGATCGAAGTGTCCATCGGCATAGAGCGCATAGCTGGTGATGGTTTGATCCGTATTGGAAACCTGTTCGAACACCGCCTGCTCCGGACAGAAACCGGAAGGGTTTCCGGGAGCGGCCGTACAGTTCACATCGTCGCCGACGAACAGCGGGCGCAGCATGCGCAAGATGTCGAAGGAGGTGTGGTCGTTGGCTTCGTCCTTCATATAGTACGCGCCGACCAGCCAGTCCCAACCGTCGAGGCTCTGCGCCACGCGAAGTTCCTGAGAAAAGGTCTCCTGCTCGACCGCGAGCACCCCGGTGATCAGATCATTCGGGCTGGCATCGGTCTCTTCTGGGCGGGAATCGTCGATGTCGTCATATGAGGTCACTGATGTAACTTCAACGTCACCGATTGCAAGCGTGGCGGTGAGCGACGTTCCCCAGAAGCTCGTATCGTTCTGCGGCTCGTAGTCGTAGTTGCCTTCATCGTATGCACGTACGGCCGGTACATCGATGCCGGTGAATGGTGTCGAGTACGCTGCTTGCTCGGTATACCCGAAGAAATCGACGCATTGAAGTCTGGCGATCTGGGACGTCGTGCATTGATCGGCACCTCCAACGGCCACGGATGCCGGATCCGTCGTTCCCAGGTGTTGATACTGCGGCGAGTCGGACTCGGACTTTCCGCCTCGCACGTTGAGCAGCAGATTGAACGTCTCCGTAGGGTCGGCTTCGATCAGCACTCGCCACGCCAGCTCATCGGAGCCGTTGACGTCATTGCCAGTCACCTTGTTCTTCATCCAGCCGTCGGAGTCGTTTTTCAGGATCGCGGCGCGAATTCCCAGTCCGTCAGCGATGGGGCCACCAAAGGCGCCTTCGAACTTGGTCGTCTCCCAGCTGCCGTAGCCTGCCCGCGCCCATCCGTCCCATTCCGGGGTCGGCTTGCGCGAGACGAAGTTCACTGCACCGCCAGTTGCGTTGCGTCCGTACAGGGTGCCTTGGGGCCCGCGGAGCACTTCGACTCGGTCGATATCGAGCAGTTGGAATATCTGCGCGGCGTTGGAAGCGATGTAGGACTCGTCGACGTAGGACGCGATGGGCCCCTGGTTCAATGTGCCGAAGTCATTGAGCCCAACGCCGCGAATGAACAGCGCGGGTACGCCAGTGTCACCGTTCGGATAACCGACGCTGAAATTTGGGGTTTGCGCGGTGACGTCGACCGATTGCCGCAAACCGAGCTTCTCGATGACCTCGCCGGTGAACGCAGTGACCGACACTGGGGTGTCCTGCAAGCGCTCTTCGCGCTTCTGTGCCGTCACGACGATCTCTTCGATGAAGACTGATGAGGCGGGCTCGGACATTGCCATTGGCGATAGCGTCGCCGTGACCAACCCGAGCACCAGTGCGCGTGATCTGTGTTTCATGTGGCCCTCCGTGATTCAGGAACGATTGTATGCGCTAGCGAAGAACCCTTGAAAGAAAGGTTAGGCTCACATCCATGCGGTAGTCGATCCCTGAGTGATCATCGTCGAACTCTTCGTAGCGATGTCGAATTCCGGCCCTTTCCAGTGCGCGCGCCAGCAGCCGGCATCCGTATTGAATGCGGTACTGATCACGCCAGCCGCAGTCGATGTAGATGCCCTTGAGTGACTTCAGGCCCGCGCGATGCTTGGCGACGAGATGGATCGGATCGTGCTCGAGCCATTTGCGCCAACGGCGTTCGATGATCGCACCCGTCTCCAGGTCGAACGGCAGTTTGAATCCATTGGGCGCACTGGGAGACGGATCGTAGGTGGCGGCCATGCACAGATTCATGAGGCACATGACTTCTGCGCCGGTCGGCTTTTCTTTCGTCCATATGTGCTCGAGGAATCGTGCGACGCGACCGTCGTCCATACCGGGTGAGAGATTTGACTTTGGTCGGTAAAGACCTGCCTTGTGCTTGGGCACGCGAAACTTGGCGAGTTCATCCAGCGTATTGGGCCAGTCGGCGCGGTAGACGAAGTCGAAGTACGCATCGCCCGAGTGATTGGCCACCGCACCCCAGTACTTCGCGTATTTCATGCCGTGCACGATCGCGCCGTAGCCGCCGGAGGACTTACCGAAGCAGCCTCGGTGTTCGCGGCTGGCGAGCGTGCGCAGCTCGCGGTCCACGAACGGGATCAGTTCGCGCGTGAGGTAGTCCGCATAGCGGCCGATGGCGCGTGAATTGATGTACTGATTGCCACCGAGCGCGGTGAAGCAGTCCGGGAAGACCAGGATGCACGGACCCATTTTGCGCTCGGCAATGAGCCGCGCCGCCCGCTCGGGTACGTTCTCCTCGAAATTCTTCCAGCCCACGTGGGACCAGCCCGAGCCCGTGTAGCCCACGAGGTCGAACAGCACCGGAAAGCGCTTGGTGCCGCGGCCATCCGAATACTGCGGCGGCAGCCACACCGGTAGTTTGCGCACGTGGGGGTCACCCAGCGGATTGTCAGCGAGCACCCGCGAGGTGTGTTCCAGTACGATCAGTTCACCTTCGCGCTTTGGTGTGGTTTTGCGCGCCATGCTGCCTCCGGGCATTCGTTCGACCGAGCGCCCATGGTCGGACAAACGCTGGCACAATGCAGCCGTTTCAGCAGCCGTCGCGATCATGCAGTTCTTTGCCACCTGTCCCATGGGCTTCGGGGATCTGCTCGAAGCCGAACTGCTCGCATGCGGCGGTGCGATCACATCGCGCTCCGTCGCGGGTATCGGATTCTCCGGCGCGCTCGAAACCGCTTACCGCGCGTGCCTATGGAGTCGCATCGCCAATCGCGTGCTGCTGGAGGTATACAGCTTTCCCGCCACCGATGGCGATGCGCTCTATCACGGCATCCAGCACGTGGAGTGGCGCGAGCACTTCCGGCGCGGTCAGTCGTTCGTGGTCGACTTCACCTCGCGCCGCAGCCTGCTCAATCACACGTTGTTCGGCGCGCAGCGCGTGAAAGACGCGATCGTCGATCAGTTGCGCGCACAGTGGGGCGAGCGTCCCGATGTCGACACGCGTGATCCCGACACGCGCATCAACGTGCACGTCGATCGCGATCACGCGAGCGTCGCCATCGACTTGTCGGGTGACAGTCTGCATCGACGTGGCTATCGCGCCAATCAAGGGATTGCGCCGCTCAAGGAGAATCTTGCCGCAGCGCTGCTCATGCGTGCCGGATGGCCGGAAGTGGCAGCCAAGGGTGGTGCGCTGTTCGATCCGATGTGCGGGTCGGGCACGTTCCTGATCGAAGGCGCGATGATCGCAACTGATACCGCACCGGGACTCGAGCGACCGTTCGGCTTCGAGCGTTGGCCGGGCCACGATGCATCCGTGTGGCAGCAGTTGGTAGCCGAGGCGCGTGAGCGCAGAGATACGGGTCGAACGGCGAGTACGGTCGTAATTCATGGCAGTGACAGCGACGGGCGAATGGTCGCGATGGCGCTCGAGAACGTCGCGCGCGCGCAATTCGATGGCCGCATCGAGATCGCGCAATGCGCGTTGAGAGACGTGGTGCCACCGGCTCCGACGGGCTTACTCATCGCCAACCCGCCATACGGTGAGCGTATGGCGTCGGTGGAAGAAATGCCCGCGCTCTTCACCGAATTCGGCGAGGTATTGCGGACGCGATTCGATGGCTGGAGTGCCGCAATCCTTGCGCCGGATGCGGAACTGGGTTTTCGGATTGGCCTGCGTGTACGGAAGAAGAACGCGGCACGCAACGGCGCGCTCGATGTCGTGCTTCTGACCTTCGATATTGCGACCGATCGGCAGCTCAAGCCCCGTGGTGAGGGAAGTCCGCGCGTTCAAGTGCCTGCCGTTCTCGATGCAGGCATCGACGACGTCGTCAATCGAATGAAGAAGAACGTGCTGCGGCTCGAACGTTGGGCCGACAAAGAAGGCGTTTCCTGCTATCGCATTTACGATGCGGACCTGCCGGACTACGCATTTGCCGTCGATCGTTATCAGGGCGAAGGGCAGTGGAACGGGCGCGTGTGGTTGCACGTGCAGGAGTACGCGCCCCCCGCGACCGTCGATGAAGATCGCGCCGAGCTGCGCCGTGCGTCGTTACTCGCGGTGCTGCCCGACGCCCTTGGCGTTCCGGCGGACGATGTGTACTTCAAGACCCGCAAGCGACAACGAGGACGCGATCAGTACACACGACAGAACGACACGGGGGTACTGTTCGAAGTCGCCGAGGGCGGTTGCAGGTTTCTCGTCAATTTCACCGACTATCTGGACACGGGCCTGTTCCTCGATCATCGGCCGCTGCGCATGCGCATCCAGCGCGAAAGCGCCGGCAAGCGATTTCTCAACCTGTTCTCCTACACTGCGACCGCGACCGTACATGCGATGGAAGGTGGCGCGACGCATTCGGTGTCGGTGGATCTATCGACCACGTACACGGACTGGGCGCGCCGCAACCTCGAGCTGAACGATGCCGACTTCGACCGTCAGCAACTGGTGCGTGCCGATTGTCGCGACTGGCTGCGACTCGCCGGCAAGCGCGGCGCGCAGTTCGATCTCATTCTGCTCGACCCGCCGTCGTTCTCGAACTCCAAGTCGAGCGATGGCGAACTGGTGATCCAGCGCGATCATGTCGAGCTCATCCGTGGCTGCTGTGCGGTGCTCGCGCCGCGAGGGGTCTTGTACTTCTCGAACAACCTCCAGCGATTCAAACTCGACGCATCGGCGCTTTCGGACCTTGTGGTCGAGGACATCACGACGTCGACGATCGGTGAGGACTTCAAACGCAATCCCCGTATTCACGCCTGCTGGCGCGTCTTGCGCTGAAGCGCTGATGGATCCGCTCAGTCAGGGAGTATTCGGTGCGGTAGTTGCGGGGAGTGGCGCGAACCGAGTGCGCATTGCACCGATTGCAATCATCGGCGGGCTGAGCGCGCTCGCACCGGACCTCGACATCCTCATCCGTTCCTCGAGCGATCCGTTGTTGTTCCTCGAGTACCACCGTCAGTTCAGCCACGCAATCGCGTTCATCCCGTTTGGTGCTGCGATCTGCGCGCTCGTGAGCTATCGCTTCGTCCGCGGGCGACTGACGTGGCAGTTGACCTATCTGGGGTGTTTGCTTGGCTTTGCGAGCCACGGCTTGCTCGATGCGTGCACGAGCTACGGCACTCAGCTCTTCTGGCCGTTTTCGGATGCACGTATCGCCTGGAACAGTGTGTCTGTGGTCGATCCGCTGTTCACGGTGCCGCTGATTGCGCTCGTCGCGATGGCCATTGCAAAAGGTCGGAGCGAACTCGCGCGCGTGGCGCTGGTGTGGGCGGTGTGTTATCTCGGGCTTGGCGCAGTCCAGCAACATCGCGCTGTCAGTGCCGGATTCGAACTTGCAGCGAGTCGCGGACACGAACCGGTTCGTCTGGACGCGAAGCCGAGCTTCGCCAATCTGCTCGTGTGGAAGATCGTCTACGAGTACGACGATCGATACTTCGTGGACGCCGCGCGGCTGGGAATGGCCGTGAGCTACTGCGAGGGCCTGCACATCGCCGCGCTTGATCTAGAACGTGACTTCCCCTGGCTCGCGGTCGCCACACAGCAGGCGCGAGACGTGGAACGCTTTCGATGGTTTTCGCAGGACTATCTCGCCTTGGATCCATCGGACCCTTCGCGCATCGTCGATGTGCGTTATTCGACGCTACCCAACGAGATCGAACCGCTATGGGGAATCCGACTCGACCCGAACGCAGACGCCGCTGCGCACGCCGACTTCAGCACTCAATCGACTCGGCGCGCGGAGCAGCTGCCGCGGCTGTGGGCGATGGTCAGGGACAGTGACCCCTGTTCAGGAAACACCATCGACGTCCGCTTCGTGCGTCGCACGTGAGTTTCCTGAACAGGGTCCCCCTAACGCATCAACTATCGACTCACCTTCGGCGCATGATGCGCCGGCATCGCCGCCTGCCCTTGCGAGCCTTCGGCCAACGCCTTTGCGGCGCGCTCGTTCTGCATGATCTTCGAAACCACGGCGGCGCCCGCACGATCGAACGAGTCGCGATGTTCGATCACATGGCGCTGGGACTCGCGATAGCTCGCGAGCATACCGTTCACTTCCGGGATCACGTAGCGGGCAACGAGCTCCCAGCTGTTGAACGTGTGTTGGCGGTTCGCCCAGTCGTGCACGAAACCCACCACCGTACCGAAGCCGTTGGTCAGTTCGATCATCTGGCGAATCGCCTTGATGAGATCGTCAGGCGTGCCGATGACCGCGGCTGCGCCTTCGACGAACGCGGTCGAGTCAACCGCCTGGTCAGGCGTCTTGAATGCTTCGGCGCCCGGTCGCATGAGTGTGCCGACGGTATATTCATTGTGCCAGCGGAAGAGGCCATCCTTGGCTTCGGCGCGCGCCTGTTCGCGAGTTTCCGCGATGTGCCAGGACATGACGATGCGCCAGTTGCGGCGATCAACGCTCTGACCATGCTTGGCGGCGGACTCTTCGGCGAAGCTCCACTGCAGCGGCAGCGCCTGCAGTCCCGCAGTGGACATGGAACCGATCGATAGCACGCCGGTGCCGTGCTTGCCGGCGAGGGTCATGCCCGATGGGCTGATCATCGACGCGACGGCGAACGGAAGATCTTCCTGCAGCGGCAACAACTGCAGCCGCGCATCGTTCAGCGTGAACCAGTCGCTCTTGTGGCTGAAGCGTTCTTCGCCGCGCAGCAGGCGCCGAATCACACCGATCGCCTCGTCCTGGCGGTCGCGTTGCAGCATCGGATCGATGTCGAGCATGTAGGCATCGGAAGGCAATGCCCCCGGGCCAGAACCGAAAATCACGCGTCCGCCGGTCATGTGATCGAGCTGGACGATGCGCTGGGCGACGTTGAACGGATGGTGATAGGGCAGCGAGACCACACCCGTGCCGAGGCGGATGCGATGGGTGCGCTCACCGGCGGCGGCGAGAAAGAGCTCCGGTGAGGCGATGATCTCCCAGCCGGTGGAGTGGTGTTCGCCGCACCAGAATTCATCGAATCCGAGCCGATCGAGGTGCTCGGCGAGATCGAGGTCGCGCCGGAACTGCAGGGTCGGATGTTCGCCGATGGGATGGTGGGGGGCCAGAAAGGCGCCAAACTGAAGTCGTGCCATGGGATCTACTCACGCGGGTTTGTTGCATCCGGGCATCGAACCATGGTGTGTCGATGGGTTTCAAGTGCACAGGCGGACCTCGCCCGAACGACGGAAAACTGGCGCCCTCGACCGAATGAGGCTACAACTTAGCGCTGCTGCTGACCCTCGCGGTCAGCTCCCCTGATCAGCAGGATCAGCAACTCATTGAAGGAGTGGCGCGTTGAAGGCATCCGATCTGTTCGTGAAGGCGCTGGAGGCCGAAGGAGTCGAGTACGTATTCGGTATTCCGGGCGAGGAGAATCTCGACCTGCTCGAGTCATTGCGCACCTCGAGCATCAAGCTGATCCTGACTCGCCACGAACAGGCCGCTGGTTTCATGGCCGCGACCTATGGCCGCCTCACGGGCAAGGCAGGCGTGTGTCTTGCGACCCTCGGGCCTGGCGCCACCAACTTCGTTACCGCTGCCGCCTATGCGCAGCTCGGCGGAATGCCGATGGTCATGCTCACTGGTCAGAAACCGATCAAGTCGAGCAAGCAGGGCCATTTCCAGATCGTCGATATCGTCGACATGATGAAACCGCTCACCAAATACACGCGCCAGGTCGTTTCCGCCGACACGATCCCGGCGCGGGTGCGGGAAGCCTTCCGGCGGGCCGAAGAGGAGCGGCCCGGGGCCACACACCTCGAATTGCCCGAAGACATCGCGCACGATCAAACCGATGCCGAGGTGCTGCCTGCCAGCTACGGTCGTCGCCCGCTCACCGACGAGAAGGCGATTGGTCGCGCAGTGGATGCCATCGTCAATGCCAAGCGTCCGTTGCTCATGGTCGGGGCGGGCGCCAATCGCAAGACCACGACCAAGATGCTCCACGAGTTCGTCGACAAGCTCGGCATTCCGTTCTTCAGCACTCAGATGGGGAAGGGGGTCGTGGACGAAACGCACCCGCTCTGGATCGGCAATGCCGCGTTGTCAGATGGCGATTTCGTTCATCGCGCCATCGAGAAGGCCGACTGCATCATCAACGTAGGTCACGATGTGATCGAAAAGCCACCGTTCTTCATGAACAGGGGACGCCGCACCGTCATCCACGTCAATTTCTTCGCCGCGGAAGTCGACACTGTCTACTTCCCGCAAATCGAACTCGTTGGCGACGTTGCCAACTCCGTGTGGCGACTCAAGCAGCGCATGGAACCCCAGTCACATTGGGATTTTTCCTACTTCAGCGAAGTGCGCACGCACCTGGAGCGACATCTCGCTGCGCACGCGGACGACGATCGGTTCCCGATGCACCCGGTGCGCCTCGTCGCGGATGTGCGCAAAGTGATGAAGGGAGATGGCATCGTCGCGCTCGACAACGGCATGTACAAGCTCTGGTTCGCCCGCTACTACCGCTGCACGCATCCCAACTCGCTGCTGCTCGACAATGCGCTGGCTACGATGGGCGCGGGCATGCCCTCGGCGATGGCGGCGGCGTTGGTTCATCCTGGACGTAAGGTCGTCGCCGTGGCAGGCGATGGCGGATTCATGATGAACTCCCAGGAGATGGAAACCGCCGTGCGTCTGAATCAGAACATTACGGTGTTGGTGCTGCGCGACAACGCCTACGGCATGATCAAGTGGAAGCAGGCGAACATGAAGTTCACCAACTTCGGCATGGATATGGGCAATCCGGATTTCGTGAAATATGCGCAGGCCTATGGCGCGCGCGGCCATCGGCCCCATTCGGCCGACGAGTTCGCACCGCTGCTCGCGCAGACGGTGGAAGCACCCGGCGTGGACCTGATCGAGGTTCCAGTCGACTACTCCGACAACGACCGCATTCTGAATCGCGAGATTCGCGAACTCTCTGCAAAGGTATAGTCGCTTGCGACACCCTTCGAGCCCGCTCCCACAGCTGTTGGAGAATCGCGCATGTTGAACAAGTCCTACCCCTATTACCTCGCAAACGAGGCGGTCTTCGCGAATGAAGATCTGGAAGTGACCGATAAGTTCTCCGGTGCAGTTGCAACGCGCGTCGCGATGGCGGACCGCAAAGCGATCGATGCCGCAATTGCTGCGGCGGTGGATGCCTCCGAAGCCACGGCCGCCATGCCGCCGTATGCGCGTCAGGATGTGCTCAATCACTGCGTCGCGCGCTTCAGGAGCCGATTCGATGAACTCGCGGAAGCGTTGTGCATAGAAGCGGGTAAACCGATCAAAGACGCGCGCGGTGAAGTCACGCGCCTGATTGATACTTTTAGAGTCGCTGCCGAAGAATCTGTGCGCATCGGCGGCCATGTGATGAATCTCGAGATTTCGCCGCGCGCCAAGGGTTATCGCGGCATGTACAAGCGCGTCCCGATCGGCCCGTGCTCCTTCATCAGTCCCTTCAATTTTCCGCTCAATCTCGCCGCCCACAAGATTGCGCCCGCGGTGGCGGCGGGTTGCACGTGGATCATGAAACCGGCGAGTCGCACGCCGATCGGCGCGCTCATCATGGGTGAAGTGCTGGCCGAAACGGACTTGCCGAAGGGCGCGTTCTCCGTGTTACCAGCGCATCGTGAAGGGGCGGACCTGTTCACCGAAGACGATCGATTGAAGCTCCTGTCATTCACCGGCTCGCCGGATGTCGGCTGGCAGCTGAAGGCCAAGGCTGGCCGTAAGAAGGTGGTGCTCGAGCTCGGTGGAAATGCCGCGTGTATCGTCGATGCGGATCAGGCCAACCGACTCGATGCGGTGGTGGAGCGGCTCGTGTTTGGCGCGTTCTATCAGTCCGGTCAGAGTTGCATCAGCGTTCAACGCATCATTGCCCACAGCTCAATTTACGAAGCGCTGCGCGACAAGCTCGTTGTGGCCGTGAAGAAACTGAAGATGGGCGATCCGCGCAACGAGGAGACGTTTATCGGGCCGATGATCTCCGAAGGTGAAGCCAAACGCCTGCATGGTTGGATTCATGGCGCAGTAAAGGACGGTGCAAGATTGGTGTGTGGCGGCGGTATCAAGGGTGCAATGCTCGAGCCTGCCGTGCTCGAAGACGTTGGGATCACGACTGCGATCAACTGCGAGGAAGCCTTTGGTCCAGCGGTCGCACTGTACCGATTCGATGACTTCGAATCTGCGCTTGCGCAAGTGAACGACAGCAAATTTGGTCTGCAGGCGGGCATCTTCAGCCACGACATCCGCAAAGCGATGCGGGCCTGGGATGTACTCGAAGTTGGCGGCGTCGTCATCAACGATGTCCCTTCCTGGCGCGTCGACAACATGCCCTACGGCGGGGTCAAAGATTCGGGTCTCGGTCGGGAAGGCATCGCCTTCGCGATCGAAGACATGACCGAAATCCGACTGCTCGTCATTCGCGACTGACCAAGGGCGCGACCGCGGCAACCGCCTCGATCAATTTCTCGGCGCCGAACGGCTTGGGCAGGAACATCGAGTAAGACACTTCCGCCAGCGCGGCCTCGACTTCTTCGCGGCCGTACCCCGACATGACGATGATCGGCAATCCTGGGTGGGCGCGATGGATCAACCGTATCAGCTCGACGGCGCTGTCGTCGGGCAAGGCAAAGTCGAGTATCGCCAGCGCAAGGCCTTCCGCACGCGCTTCGATCAGCTCACGAGCATCGGCGCCGCATTCGGCGGTGATCACGGTGAGCCCCTGTCGCGTGAGGATTCGGCGAGTCGTCTCGAGCGCCGTCGGTGTATCGTCCACGAGTAAGGCGAGGCCCGTGCCATGCCAGCGCTGCGGCACATGGGTCGGCGCATCGACCGCAGCGCTTCGACTTGCCGGCAGGAGCACTCGGAAGGTAGTGCCCTTGCCGTGCGTAGATTTGACCGTCATGCCACCACCGTGGGCGAGCACGATGCCGCGCACCGCAGCGAGTCCGAGCCCGCGTCCGGTGAGCTTGGTGGTGAAGAATGGATCGAAGATCTGATCCTTGGTGGCATCGTCCATGCCCACACCGTTGTCGATGACGTCAATGAAGGCGTAGTCGCCTGGGGCGAGACGCCGACCGAGATCACTGGGTGGTGGACTAACGGTGGTGAGCGCGCCGGTGCGAATTGCGATGGACGCGGGTGACCCGCTGCAGGCTTCGCTTGCGTTGGTCGCGAGGTTGACCAGAATCTGGGTGAGCTGGCTGCGATCGCCAACCACCGCCGGCGTATCGGGGTCGAGATCGAAGGTGACGCGCGCGCGGGTTTCGACCGCGGTTTGGATGAGGTCCGTTGCTTGACGGATCACGTCGACCAGCGACAGGGTTTCTGTGGTACGCGGACCTTTGCCGGCATAGGTCAGCAGTTGCGCAGTGAGGCCGGCCGCCTGAAGTGCAGCGCCAATGATGCCTTGCAGATGTCGGTCGAGGGTGTCGGGGTCGGCTCTGCCGATGTCTGCGCGCGCGAGCTCGGCGTTGCCGAGCACGCCCATGAGTAGGTTGTTGAAGTCGTGCGCCACGCCACCTGCAAGCACGCCGAGACTTTCGAGTTTCTGCACCGAGCGCATGTGGCTTTCGAACTCGATACGCGCAGTCACATCGCGTGCCAGCGCGATTGCGCGTGACGCGCCGCTGCTGGACGTGAACGTGTGCGCTTCAATCTCGAGCCACCGGGCTTCTCCGTCCGAACGCAGTCGCACCAAACGGTTGAAAGGGGCACGGCGCTGCAGTTCCGTCAGGCGCGCGTCGAAGTCCGGGAAGGGGCTCGGGCCGCCCGGTTCCGCGCCCACCCGATCGATCACTTCGATGAGTGTGTGACCAACCATCGAGTCTGCCGCGACCCCGAGTACGCGCTCGGCATTGGGACTGGCGTAGCGGATGACGCCGTCGTCGGACACTTCAGCGATGACGTCATGGGAGTACCGCGCTAGTGCATCGAAACGCTCCTGAGCTTCGCGAGCGAGTCGGTCGGACTCGACCAGGTTCGCTTCGGACCGGATCGTGCGCTCGGACTGGGTCTCGAGGTACGCCACGATTTGCGCCCCCGCGGTGACGACGCCCGCGATGATCCAGGGCAGCCACCAGACGGTGGGCTCGGTCGTGAGATCGAGGATGAGGTCGCCGGTCTCGACCAGCGCCATCGACACCATACCGATGGCGATGATACGCATTATGAATCTTGGAGGCTGGGCGGTGGATGCTCGCCACAACATGACAGCTGCCGCAGAGAATGCCGCGAATTCGAGCGGCAGCACGAACGCGTGGCCCCAGGCTCCAAGCCCGCCTGCTTCGAAACTCGCTCGCACCGCGCCAGCGCCAACGGCGATCGGCACGAGCCATCCGGGCGTGGCACGGCCCAGAAATGTCAGGGTCCCAACGAGCATCAGCAGTGGGTGACCCTCACCCAGAATGGCAGCGGCGACGCGTACCGGGGCGTCATCCGCGATGGCGTACAGAATGGCCGTCACGAGCAGTGCCACCCAGCCCCAAGCCCAGGTGACGAGCGCATCTCGTACGCGCAGGGATAGTAGTCCCACCGTGACGAGCGCGAACAGCAGCAGAGCGAGTCCCAGGTACTCCAGCCAGATCATGCGCGTCAGTACGCCTCCTGGAGGCTAGCTTAGACGCCGTGCAGAACCAGAAAAAGAACCGTGGATATCCGGCATTGCGCTGTCATTCCATCAGTCGAAATGCCTTGCGCAGCTCATCGACGAACACGACCGGTCGCTCGAAGGCTGCGAAGTGACCACCTTTGTCCAGTTCGTTGAAGTAAACGAGGTTAGTGAACCTCTTTTCTGCCCAGCGCTTCGAACATCGGAAGATCTCTTTGGGATAGATGCTGCAGGCTGACGGCAGATTCACCAGATCGCGATTGACCTTGTTGAAGCTCTCCCAGTAGAGACGCGCCGACGACGCTGCCGAGTTGGTGAGCCAGTACAACATGACGTTGTCGAGGAGTTCGTCGCGACTCAGGACGTTCTCCGGGTGGCCATCACAATCTGTCCACGCCCAGAACTTCTCCATGATCCAGGCGAGCTGGCCGCTCGGTGAGTCCGCGAGGCCATAGCCGAGTGTTTGCGGTCGCGTACCCTGTTGTTTGGAGTAACCCGAGTCCCAGTCCACGTAGTGCTGCATGCCGGCGAGCGCGCTCTGTTCGACCGGGGTCAAGCTCGCCATCGTGTCCGGATCGGGCGTCACGATTGGCATGTTGAGGTGGATGCCGAGACAGGGTCCGGCGTGGTTGATGCCGATCGATGTGGTGACGACGGCGCCCCAGTCGCCACCCTGGGCGTAGTAGGCGCTGTAGCCGAGCTTGCCCATGAGTTCGTGCCATGCCGCTGCGATCCGATCGACGCCCCAGCCAGTGGTCGTTGGCTTGTCCGAGAAGCCGTATCCAGGCAGTGCCGGGCAGACGACGTGGAACGCATCGGCGGCGGTGCCGCCGTGCGCTGTCGGGTCAACAAGCGGCTCGATCACCTTGTGGAATTCGACGATCGAGCCCGGCCACCCATGCGTCATGATGAGCGGCCGGGCGCTCGCGTGTCGGGAGCGCGCGTGGATGAAGTGAATGCCGAGGCCTCCAGCCTCAGCGCGGAACTGCGGGAAGCGATTGAGCAACGCCTCACGCGCGCGCCAGTCATAGCTGTTTGCCCAGTAGGTACACAACTCTTTGACATAGGAAAGCGGTATGCCCTGGGACCAATCGTCCGGCGTCTCCTTGTCGGGAAAGCGGGTCGCGTTCAAGCGCCTGCGCAGATCCGTGAGCGCGGCGTCAGCGATGGCGATGCGGAACGGTTCGATTGTGGACATGATGTTTCCTTCTTTCTCTGGTGCGCGACGCCCCGGCGTCTGCCGCTGTCAACGCTACAACAAATGGATGTGTGCGCGCGCGATGATGGCCACTGTGGTGCGCTCGCTTGGGTTCCCCGCTTTCAGTTTCGACCCCCCGGCGCTTCGTAGACGACCACACCGGCCACGATCGTGGCCAGCACACGGGCATCGCGCAGCTGCGCGGGCGGCGTTGTCGTCAGATCCCGATCGATCAATACCGCGTCGGCCAGCATGCCGATGGCGAGCCGTCCGGTGCGCAGTTCATCGAACGTCGTGAACGCCGCATCGCGCGTGTATGCGGCGAGTGCTTCTTCCACGGTGATCTTCTGCGCTGGTACCCAGCCATCAGGATGAGCGCCATCGAGCGTCGCCCGCGTTACCGCTGCATAGATACCTTCGATGGGCGATGGTGGCGCGACCGGCCAGTCGCTGCCAAAAGAGACGTGGGCGCCCGTGTCGAGCAGCGACCGGAACGCGTAGGTGGTGGCGCTGCGCTCTGCGCCGATGACGCGATCGGCCCAGCGACCGTCGTCGATGGCGTGATAGGGCTGCATGCTGGCAATGACGCTGGCGCTCGCAAAGCGCGGAATGTCCTCGGGATGAATGTGCTGGGCGTGTTCGATCCGAAAGCGGCGGTTGCGCTCGCCATTGGTCGCGGTGACGACCTCGAAGCTGTCGAGTAACGAGCGAATCGCGCGATCGCCAATGGCATGCACGGTCACCTGCAGGTTGGCTGCATCGGCGCCGGCGATCCACGTTTCGAGGGCTGCCGGGTCATTGAGCAGCAGACCGCGGTCGTCGGGGGCGTCGGTAAATGGCTCGAGGAAGGCGGCCGTGTGCGAGCCGAGCGAGCCATCGACAAATCCCTTCAACCCACCGGTCGCGAGCCAGTCGCCACCGCGGCCGTGGTTGGCGACGTCGTCGCGCAGGCGCTGCCAGTCCTGCAGCGGCATGAATGCGTGGATGCGAGTGATGAGGCGTCCGGCGGCGTGTGCACGGCGGTACGCATCGAGGCTCGCCCAATCACCCATGTCGTGCACGCTAGTCACACCGCGCGCTGCCACGTAGCTCATCGCTGCCAGCACGATTTCGTCGAGCTGCGCCGCGCTCGGCGCCGGGATGACGCGGCGGACCAGGTCCATCGCGTTGTCTTTCAGGACGCCGGTGGGATTGCCATCTGCGTCGCGCACGATGGTGCCGCCCTCGACATCGGGCGTCTGCGCGGTGATTCCCGCAAGTTGCAGCGCGAGCGAGTTGGTGAGCGCCATATGGCCGTCGAGTCGCTCGATGAACACGGGGTGCTCAGGTGTCACCGGGTCAATCCAGGTTCGATCCGGCAGTTCTCCGCCCCAGAGTTCGTGATCCCAGTTGCCGTACTGAATCCATTCACCGGTGGGCCGGCTCGTGGCGAATGCAGCGATGCGCTGGGAGAAGTCCGCGATCGATGCCGCGTCGCGAAGTTGCACCGATGTCAGGCCCGCACCGCCCTGCACGAAATGCACATGGGTGTCGATGAACCCCGGCACCACCATGCCACCCTGTGCGTCGATGACGCGCGTGGCAGGTGTGATCAGTGGGGCCACATCTGCCATGCGGCCAACCGCCGCGATGCGTGTGCCGTCGAACGCGATTGCTTCCGCCCAGGGCGCACGTTCGACACCAGTCCAGATGCGGGCACCGGTGATGGCAAGGCTCGCTGCTTGGCTGCGAGGCGCGAGTTCGAATATCCATAGTGACTCTGATTCCACCGCTGCAGACGTGACACCTGGCACGTACTTGCGCGCGAACTCGGCTACGACGGCGGCCACCAGTTCCGGGTCACGCACGCGTACGAGTGTTCGTTCGTAGCGCACGCCGCCGATTCGCAACACCGCCCGCCCGTCACGCTCGGCTTCGATGGGCCACTGTTTCCACAGTCGACCCCAGGTGGTGTCCATGTAACCGCACGGGATGAATGCCCGGCCGCCGGCGTCGAGAATCCAGGTCGTACGTGAGCGCGCTGGGTCGAGCGTCTGCAGTTCCACCTCACGCACGTCATGAACGAATGACCAGTCGGGCTCGGCACCGGGATGGAGCTCGCCATCGATCAACGGGCCGCCGGTGATGGGTCCGATCGGGCCATCCGCCGCGCGACTGACCGCGAAGATCGCGATGAACGCGGCCACGGCGAAGATGCCGATCCATTTCAAAACACGCATGGCCTCTCTCTCTCAATCACCGTTCGAACCGATTATGCGCACCATTGAATGCACGCGTGTAGCATCTGCGCGACATGACTTGGATTCGAACGATGCGACTGCTCATATTGCCCCTGCTGGCCATCATCGCGGCGTGCACCACCGACGCACCGCAGGTTGAGTCGGCGGATCTCGTCCTCGTGAATGCCCGAGTGTATACGCTTGCGTGGGGAGAGCCTGACCGTGAGGGCACGCCGGCGGTCGATGCGCCGCGTGACGAGCGCGGCTGGCATCCCGATGCAGCTGCGATTGCCATACGTGGCGACCGCATCGCATTCGTTGGTAGCGAGGCGGGTGTGCGCCCGTTCGTGGGGCCATCCACGCAGGTGCGCGATTTAGCGGGCGCAACGGTGCTCCCGGGTCTCACCGATTCGCACAGCCATGCGATCGACCTCGGGCGCGCGCTCGCGTCGATCGATCTGTTTGGCGCCCGCGACGAAGCAGACGCGGTGGAGCGGGTGGTGGCGCGCAGCGGTGACGTGCCGAAGGGCAATTGGATCATCGGCCGCGGCTGGGACGAAGGAGCATGGGCGAATGACTATCCAGACAAGGTGCTGCTGACAGCGCGGGTGCCGGACCATCCCGTGTTCCTGCGCAGTCTCCACAGCTTCGCCGGATGGGGTAACGCATTGGCGCTGGCGCGCGCCGGCATCGACCGCGACACGCCTTCTCCCGAAGGTGGCGAGATCGTCAAGGATGCGAATGGTGAGCCGACTGGGTTGCTGCTCAATCGCGCCGTTGAGCTGTTTGAGGAGGCTGTGCCCGTACCAACAGATGAACAGCGCCGCGCCGAGCTGTTGCTGGCGCTCGAGCGGATGGGGCGCGATGGATACTCGACCATTCACGAAGCAGGAGTCGATAGTGCATCCATGCGTGCGCTCGAAGCGATGGAGGCAAGCGGCGCGCTGCCGATTCGTGTCTATGCCATGTTGTCCGCGCGGGACGTCGATCTCGCCCGCGCGTTCCTCGAACGCGGCCCCGATACAGACGCAGACAGCATGCTCGTGACTCGTTCGGTGAAGGCGTTCTATGACGGCGCGCTCGGTTCGCGTGGCGCGCGCCTGCTCGACGACTACAGCGACCGTCCAGGCCATCGCGGTGTGAGCGGTGACGAATACGGGTTCGATCAGGCGCTGGTCGCATCGCTCATGCATGCTGGATTTCAGATCGGCGTGCATGCGATCGGCGATCTTGGTAATCGTGAAACGCTCGACTTCTTCGAGCGGACGTTCGCAGCCGACCCGGCGACTCAGGGGCTGCGTCATCGCATCGAACACGCGCAGGTGCTGCATGTGGATGATCTGCCGCGGCTGGCGCAACTTTCGATCATTGCGTCGATGGAGCCACCTCATGCCGTCGAAGACATGCCATGGGCAGAAGCACGCCTGGGTCCAGACCGCATCAAAGGTGCGTATGCCTGGCGTTCACTGCGCAGGTCGGGCGCCCGGCTCACGTTCAATGCCGATAACCCGGGGTCGGACCACAACATCTTCTATGGTCTGCACGCCGCCGTGACGCGACAGGACAAACTTCTGCAACCGGATGGCGGCTGGTATCCGCAGGAGACGCTCAACATCGAAGAGGCCGTGCGTGCTTATACGGGTTGGGCCGCCTATGCGGCATTCAGGGAAGGACTCGCGGGAGCGATCATCAACGGTCGGTGGGCGGACCTGACGGTCATGGATATCGATCCATTTGTGACTTATTCGTCAGATCCGAGTCGATTGCTTGCGGGCAACATCGTGATGACGATAGTCGCCGGTAAGATTGCATTCGAAAACTGACGAAGGGAGTGGTTCATGAATCGCATGTTCCTAGTGGCTACGGCAATGTTTGCCCTCACGACAGGCGGCATCGCGCACGCGGAAGATGGCGCCAAGACCGACAAGTGCCGGCGCCTGCAAGTTCAGTACGACAACGCCGACAAGTCCTATTTCTCCGCGAAGACCCTGTCCAAGGCGAACGAGCACCGGCAGAAAGGCGGTGACCTCTGCGCCAAAGGCAAGCGCGAGACCGGCATCGAGGAGCTGAAGACGGCACTGCAGAAACTCAACATCAAACCGGCCAAGTAACGTCGGCGGGGATGGTCCGCGCAGATGTTGAACAAGTAGACTGTCCCCATCTACCTGGGGGGGTGGTCATGCTTGAATTCTCGCAGCTCAACTGGTTTGCGGTGGCTGGAGCAACGGTGCTCGCGTTCGTGCTGGGTGGTCTGTGGTACGGACCGCTGTTCGGCCAGGCCTGGCTGCGCGCGCTGGGCAAGACCCAGGAGGACATCATGCCGTCCGCGACCCCATTCGTGGTCAGTTTCTTCACCGCCGGGCTCACTGCCATCGTGCTGGCCGCTCTGATCAAGGCACTGGCCATTGCGGGCCCCATGGATGGTGCCATGATCGGCGCGATCACCGGCATCGGGTTCATCGCCACTGCCATGGCCTCGGACTCGGCATTCTGCGGCTGGAGTCTGCGGCTGTTTCTCATTCAATCCGGCTATCGAGTGACGTACAGCATCCTGATGGGCATCGTGCTCGCGCTCTGGCAATAGTCCGTGCACAAGAGTCGCCTCGCCGGATTCATCATCGACTGCAAGACGACAGACCTGCCTTCTGCCGCCGCGTTCTGGAGTTCGGCGCTTGGCATGCGGGTTCGCGCATTGCCGGCGGCGGAAGGGAAGAAATATTCTGCCCTCGACGATGACCGCCTCGATCTGCACGTCGAAGTGCAATGCGTATCACACGACAGTCGCGTTCATCTCGACATCGAGGCGGACGATATCGACGCGGAGGTCATACGTCTGGAGTCCCTCGGCGCCAAGCGCGTCGAACGGATCAGTTCATGGTGGGTGATGGAAGCGCCAACAGGACAACGTTTCTGCGTGGTGCGACCGCAGACCAGGGATTTCGAGCGGCTCGCGAACCGTTGGGAAACCTGAACAAAGGGACAGTTGACCTATTTCGCTCACAACGATCTTCAGGTCCTCTGTTCTGCAATCGAATTAGGTCAACTGTCCCCTATTTCGCCTACCGCTCACGAAGCCTTGCTGATTGACCGGTATCGAGATACTCGTCGATGCGCGTGATCCGCCCATCGCGCACGGTGATGAAGATACATGCCGGGATGACCACCTCTTCGCCATTCGTCTTGGTGCAGCGCAAGTTGTGTCGCTGCATCACGCGATCGCCGAGCAGGATACGCTCGACGATCTCGTAGCGGATCTTCGCAACCGCTTGAGTCAGACGCGTCAGTACGGCAAGGTTTTCCGCTTTGTTCTGCAAGGCATTCGAGAAGTTGTGCCAGACAGCGATGTCGTCGACGTACAACGCGGCAACGCGTTCGGGCGCTTTGGCTTCGATCGCCGCGAACAGTTCGGCGGCAATGGCCAGTGGATCAGCGGCCATTGGTAGCGTATTCGAGCATGTGCGCGGCCTCGAGCGCGACGTGCTTGGCGTGTTCCATGTCGTAGTGCATTCGCGAGACGATCCGTTGCGCGTACAGCCCGCCGCCGGCCTGAATGTTCGTCACTGCGTACCAGCCGCCGAGTGCGTCTGCCGTGTAGTCGCGAATGGCGTGAAACAACTTTGTCCGATAGGTGCCGTCCACCGACTGCATCGTTCCCATGTACTTACGCACGAGATGACCCGTCTCCTCATTCTCGAGGTCCGCCATTCCTGGCGCAGTGAGGACACTGCCACCGGCGATGTCGTGCAGGTGGCGCACCATCAGGGAGTAGTTGGCCGCACCATGGTACTTACCGACGTTGGTGTAGAGCTCGTTGGGAAATGCCGCGCCATCGGATGTGACGCTGCAATGAGCAATTGACGCCTCCAAGCTCGCTCGGATGAGCGTCGCATTGATCATCATCTCGGAGATTTTCTCCTTGATGTGTCCAGTCTTTTCCAGCCCATTCGCTTCGCTGATCAACTGTGCAAATCCGACCAGGCGGTCATACTGAGTCGCCATTGCGGCGAGTCCGCCCAGCCGTTCCCACAGTCCGAGAGAATGCGCGAATACTGCGGCGAGTTCCGGATGTGTGCCGTCGAGGAACACGCGCTCATCAGGTACGAACACGTCGTCGAAGATCACAAAACCCTCCGGCGTGTGGTGCCGGCTCGACATTGGAAAATCGCGTGTGTCTTCGTGGCGTGGTGCGTAGGTGGTGTTGATGATTTTCACGCCGGGTGCGTTGACCGGCACCATGCAGGCGACGGCGTAGTCAGACTCGTCGGCCTTCATCGACTTGGTGGGAATGGTCATCAACTCGTGCCCCATGGAGGCGGCAGAGATGTGCAGCTTTGCTCCACGAATGACGATGCCACCGTTCTTTCTTGCGACCACGCGCACATAGGCGTCGGGATCATCCTGCAGCGCGGGGCGGCGACTGCGATCACCTTTCGCATCAGTGATGCACTGGGTGATCCGAACGTCGCGACGCTGCGCCTCCCGCACCCACTGCCGAATACGTGCTGCGTTGTCGGGCAGCACGGCCTCTATGCGATCCGCGGCCGTGAGAAGGGTCATGATCGATGCGTAGGTGACATGCGTGAGCAGGTCAACGGATTCGTGCAACTCTACTTGCTCGCGCAGTTCGGTGGCGGAGCCCGGCACCTTCATGAAGGCACCCACTGAATCCGGCGCTGGATCGTAGAACCGATCGTAGCCTGCTGCAGCCGAGTTTACAGTGATGCCGAGTATCGGGTGGTCGGGCAGATTGGAAATTCGTTGCCCTTCGAAGAACGTCTCGCGGCCGTCGTTGAGTGAGGCGCGATATTGCTGACCTGTCATCATTTTGGTGGTAACTCCGATGAACGGAACACGGCTGCCCTCGCACAGTGAACGCTTCGCTTTGGTCCGCATGACGCAAGACGTGCCGCTGAGTGTTCCCGGCGAGAGCAGCCGAGACTGCTCCATCAACAGATCGTCGGCTACCCCTTACCTACTGCGTTGGGGTACCGAGCTGAACTATCTGCTCCAGGAAAAACCACCAGCCTTGACTTTCGTCTTGACTTTCATGCCGTGTCCTCCACGTCTTGTGAATTGTCACGCTCACGATCCGTCCGGACGAGTTGTCGGGGTTGTGGATCGCGAACACCCGCGACGCACCACCCCACACCGTGGGAGAGCCCCTTTCGCGCTGACTCCCCCGCAGCCCGTCTTGTCGCGAGCTTGCCGAGGTGAGTGTGTGTCCTCCCCAGAGCCGTTGGCGTTCCGCCAACTGCACATGAGGTGAAAGGATTCTTGCAGCATCGTGCGATTCGAATCAAGAATCTTTGGAGATGCGGTGCGATACTCACCTGACGCCCGCCTCGGGCCGCGTGATAACGCGCCGCAACATAGGACGTGAACTGGTGGCGGTTCCATTCGAAAACACAATGCGATCCCTCAGTCGTGACTCCCGCCGCGCCGGCATGCGTTTTGTCGCCGGTGGGATCGTCTTGCTCGCGGCCTGGTCGGTCATCGCCTTCACGGTCGAGTTGCCGCTCACGGTGTCGAGCGTCGATGGTCGCGTGGTCGCGGCCGTGGAGCCGGCTGATATTTCGAGCGTGTCGCGTGAGCCCATTGTCACTGTCCCTGTTCGGTTGGGTGATCGCGTCGACAGGGGCGATCTACTCGTGCAGTTCGATTCCGTATCGCAAGCGCTGGAACTGGAGATCCGTCGAGAACGCATCGTCAAACTCACCGATGAACTTGAGTCAGTGCGACACGAAATCCGATCCCTGGATGCGGAAGCTGTGAGTGAGATCGAAGCGTTCGACCAAGCCATGGACCGGCTGCGTGCGCGTCTCGGCGAAAGCGTGGCTCGAGTCGAGCATGCCGAAACCGCCGAGCGGTTGTACGGAGAGTTGCGAAGCGAACGGCGCATCGATGCGCTGCAGTACTCGCAGGCAAGATCCAACCTGGAGCAGAGCCGCAAGTCGCTGCAGGCGGAGCAGGCGGAACTGCGTGAGAAGTCGGCGTCGAAGCAGTTGGCGATCGATCAGCGTGCGACGACGCGCGCGCGACTTCAACGCGAGTTGGCGCGATTGACTGGCGAAGTTGCTGAACTCGCGCCTCGCATCGTTCAACTCGAACGCAAGGTGGCCGATCTGAGCGTGCGCGCCCCGTTTGCGGGCGAGATCGGCGCCATGGCGGGTCTGGCGGCCGGTCAAACCCTCGAGCCGGGCACTTGGATGCTGACCTTGGTACCTCAACGTGGGTTCGAATTCGAAGCGCACTTCTCTGCGCAAGATGCTGCCGGACGGGTCGAAGCGAATCAGATCGCGCGCATCGAGTTTTTCGCACTGCCATGGACTCAGTATGGTCTGATCGAAGCGAAGGTAACGCGTGTTGGCAGTGAGGAACGCGACGATCGCGTGCGCGTATATCTGCAACTCGATGAACGTGATGAGCTTTATGACCGACTTGCGCATGGGCTGAAGGGCAGGGCGACGGTCATGCTCGAAGAGACAACACTGGCGCGCAAATTGGTAAATTTGCTCGGCTCCACCCGAACTCACTGACGCATCGCACGTGCGAGTCCGTCGTCGAATTCCTGAGGTAATACAGACATCGGCCATGGACTGTGGTCCAGCGGCCTTGGCGTCGCTTCTGAATGGGTGTGGTATCGACGTCAGCTATCCGCGCCTGCGCGAAGCGTGTCAGACCGACGTCGACGGCACCTCGATCGATACGTTGGAAGACCTCGCGGTGCGTTTCGGACTCGACGCAGAGCAGGTGATGTTGCCGGTGGACGTTCTGCTCGAGCCGGACAACGGTCACCTGCCCTGTATCGCCGTGGTCACGCTGCCGAATGGACTGACCCACTTCGTAGTGATCTGGCGTCGTGTGCTCGGCTGGTACGAGGTCATGGATCCCGCGCGCGGTCGATCATGGATGAGGCGCAGTGATCTGGAATCGGTGCTGTACGTGCATGAAACGCCGGTCGAGGCGGCGGACTGGCTCGAGTACGCGCAGTCCGAAGCCTTTGAGGCGACGCTTTCGCGGGCCCTGGGTCGACTGGCGGTGAGCGATACGAAGAGGCAGGGAATCCTTTCCAGGGTCCGCGACGCCGACTGGCGCAGCGCGGCCAACGTCGATGCGGCGATCCGTATGTGTCTCGGACTGCGCTCCGGGGGCGAACGCGTACGCGGACGCATTGCCGAGCGTTTGATCGAACTGGCGGCCAGCGATCCGGGCATTGTCCCCGCGCCGTGTTATCAGGTCGCGTCATCGGGCAACTCTACGACCGTGCGTCTGCGCGGTGCCGTGGTGCTGACTGCGAACGGCCGTGTGCAGAATCCGAGCGAAGATGATCTTGTGATCGCCAAGGCGCTTGGCGGATTCCGTGTGCCGGTCGGCAAACGCCTGGTGGGAATTCTGCGCGAGATCGGTTTTGCCGGGTTCGGCGTCAGGATTGGCATCATGGCGCTGGTCATGGGCGCCCTGACTTTCATTGAGGCGCTGGTGTTCCGTTATCTGCTTGGCTTTCAGGCACCGATCGAGTTCTGGACGTTTGCCCTGATCCTGGTTGCCGTAATGCTGCCGTCCACCGCCGCGCTTGTGGCGGAGTTCGGGCAGAACCGGTTCAGTCTCGCGCTGGGGCGGCAACTTGAAGTGCAGCTGCGGGCGCGACTATTGCGCAAGCTGCCGCGCATTCGCGATGACTACTTCTCGTCCCGGCTGGCGTCGGACCTCGCGCACCGCGGACATGCGTTGTCCGAATTGCGAACGGCGCCGACGGTCATCGCGGGTCTTGCGGTAAACGTGTCGCGCATCGTCATGTTGCTGGTTGGCCTCGTGTGGCTGATGCCGTCCGCGGTCTGGATCGTCTTGATTGCTGGCGTGTTCGCAATCGTTGCACCGTTCGGAATGTTCCGCATGCTTGCCGAGCGTGATATTCGTGCACGAACGCACCTGGGTGCGCTGTCGAATCTCTATCTCGACGGACTACGCGGTACCGAGCCGATCTGGACGCACGGCGCGGCGCGCGCGATTGAACTCGAGCACGAATCGCTGCTCATCCGCTGGGTGCGGGCCACCAACCGACTGCGCAACATTTCGACCTGGTTCGAGTTCATGCAGATGGCCGCGCTGGGTGCGTGCGGCATGGCGCTGGTCGTTGGCGCCATGAATGATGGTCTGCCGCAAGGCTCCGTACTACTCATAGCGTACTGGGCGTTGTTCGTGCCGATCCTGAGTCGCGTGCTGCTGGGGAATCTCAAACAGTTGCCGTCGATGCACAACATCCTGCTGCGCGTGTTGGAGGTACTCGATGCTCCGGAAGAGCATGCGGGCGTTCAGCCGACGCACGCGAACGGCGGGCAGGGTGGCGTGAAGCTCGGATTCAAACAGCTCGTCGTGAGCCGTGGCAATCAACGGGTGCTGGCGGACATCGACCTGACCATCGGGGCCGGCGAGCGTGTCGCGATTGTCGGCGCATCGGGATCCGGCAAGAGCAGCTTCATCGGCGCGATTGCTGGCTGGCACGTCATCTCAGGTGGAGTCATGGAAATCGATGACGCTGCCGCCGATGCTACCCTGATTCAGCAACTGCGCCAGCAGACTGCGCTCGTCGATCCGGAGAGCTATCTGTGGAATCGCGAGTTGTACGCCAATGTGCTGTACGGAACTGCAGGCGAACCTGCAGCGCTCGATTCCGTGCTGCGTGATAGCGAGTTGATTGCTGACCTCGAGAAGATGGTCGATGGTCTGGCGACGCGAGTCGGCGAGAATGGCAGTCGTTTGTCGGGTGGCGAAGGTCAGCGCCTGCGAATCGCGCGTGCGCTGGTGCGCAGCGATGCCCGCCTGGTGCTGCTCGATGAGCCATTCGCCGCGATGGATGCGGAGCAGCGGCGACGCATGCATGACCGCGTGCTCGCACGATGGCCCCAGGCGACGCTGCTGTGCGTGAGTCATCAGGTGAGCGAGACCATCGGGTTTTCCCGTGTGCTCGTATTCGAAGACGGTCGCATCGTCGAGGACGATTCGCCACAGTCGCTGCTTGGCGGACCGACTCGCTATGCGTCGATGGTGCAATCTGAAGTCGAATTGCAGCGGCGATTGCTGGCGTCGCCGTGGCGCGTATGGAGCGCGACGCGGCGGGCCGCGATTCCGACATGAGGGACCTCAACGAATGTTGCTGGCAACCAAGCGAATTGGCGAACTCGCTGCATTGGCTCATGGCAATGGATGGTGGCGCGAGCGTCGCCATCCAGGATCGGCAGTTCGACGGCAACGCCTCGCCGCTCGAAGAGACGATTGGTCACGCGGCATCGATGCTGGGTGCGCGCATGACGGGTATCACTTGCGCACCGGATAGGGTGACCGAATCGATCATCGACGCCGTGCCGCTCGTTGTTCGTTCACGCGATGGAATGACGGGGCTGTATCTCGCGCGCGCAACCCGGCGGTACGCGACTGCGATCGCGCCCAGCGGGAAGGCTGTGCGGCTGCCGCTCCGAGCCGTGGTCGATTGGATGATGGTTCAGCAGTTCAGTGGCGCGGCAAGCGCTGCCGATGTGCTTGCACAGGAGTTCGGGCGTGCGGGAGCGCGCATCGCGCGGGCGCTCGTAGCGCAGCAGTCAGTCAACGCACCGCTGCAGCTGGGTTGGATGCTGGAATCCAGTTCGGCGGCGAAGCCTGGACGCGATCTTTCGATTCGTGATTGTGCGCCGCTGCTCGCCACGCACGCGCTTCAGTATTCACTGTGGGTGATGAGCTGGGTGGCCCTTGTCATGCTGTTGGCTGGGCCTGGAGCAAGTGCGGGCATCATGTCGATCTGGATCGCAACGCTCGTCAGCGCCCTCGCGCTGCTGCCCGTCGAAACCGCACTCGAGCACCGGCTGGCCGCGCGGATCGGAATCGCCGTCAAGCGCCGCCTCCTGGTGGACGCGCTGAATGCCGACAAGGGTCACGTTGGTGCATTGGGGCTCGGGCAGATGATCGCGCGGTCCCTGGAGACGCATCACATCGACGCCATGGCGGCGCGAGGGTCGATACGAGTCGTGCTTGCAACCTTCGATGCGTTGCTCGCCGTTTCCGTCTACGGCGCGTTTTTCGGAGTCGATGGACTGATTGTGCTGTTCTGCCTGGTCGTTGCCTGGGGCGTCGTCCGTGGCGCGAGCTACTATGCGCACGCAGTTGACTATCTTGGCCGAAACCTCGATGCGACGGGAGTCCACACGGAGCAGCTGGTTGGCCATCGGACGCGCAAAGCGTTCGTTCAGATGGAACAGTGGAACGCGGATGAGGATCGAAGCGTCGCTCGCTATCACCAGTCGGCGCGCCGATTCGACGATTCCTTCCTCGGCCTTTCTTTACTTCCGCGCGTGTGGATGGTCCTCGCGATGTTGGTTGTGCTCGTGACCTTGTATCGCACCTTCGGGGTAGAGGCCGGCGTTGCGAACGTCGCGATGGTCGGCCTCGTCATCGCTACGTTTGCGGCGCTGCAATCCATCGTCCTCGGGACAACCGAAGCGGTGCGCGCATGGGTGTCGTTCAAGGCGCTCGATACTCTCATGCGCGATCGACTGACCAACACACCCCAGGCGAGCAGATTGCAACGTGCGACACGGGGCGGCGTCGTGTGCCGGGGCGTCAATTTCAAGTACCCGCGCTCGATCCGACCTGTGCTCGAGGACGCCAATCTCTACATCGCGGAGGCGGACAGAGTGCTGCTGACTGGCCGCTCAGGCAGCGGCAAGTCGACGCTGGCGGCAATCATGGCGGGCCGATTGCAGCAGGACAGCGGCATCGTTTTGAGTGGCGGGATCGATCGTCATGTCGCGGGCATGGCGCAGTGGCGCAACCTCGTCTGCTATGTGCCGCAGCAAGGCGCCAACCACGTGCTCACTGAGACGTTTGCATTCAACCTCCTCCTTGGCCGACCCTGGCCACCATCACGATCCGATCTCGATGAAGCGTTGGCGGTGGCGAAGGATCTCGGGCTCGATTCGCTGCTCGACCGGATGCCGGCCGGCATGATGCAGATGATCGGCGAAGGTGGGTGGACGCTCTCCCAGGGCGAGAAGGCGCGGCTGTTCGTCGCCCGTGGAATCCTGCAGCGCGCGCGCCTGTTGATCGTCGACGAAATTCTGTCGCCTCTGGATGCACATACTGCCACCAGAACGTTGGATGTGCTCGAACGTCACAACGGCGCTGTGATCTTGATCGCGCACATCTGACGCTTCTTCCGTGCTCGGCTTACGAATGGGCCATTGGCATATCCGGCGTTGCAGGCATACTTGCACGCCATAACCCAGCCGTTCGCCGTCGGAAAGGATGATTGCTCAGTTAAGGATCCTCGCCATAACTAGTGTAGTGCGCCGCAATCAATGGCGCTTTCAGCGCGACCTGGCAGGGCGATGGCAAGGCGCGCGCCGCAGCCCATATCAAGCATATTGGCAAGGCGTGCACCGCAGCCATCGCCCTGGCAGGTCGTGCCCTACGGGAGCTCGCCCAAACGCGCCGGAACTGCGTTGCGTCCCTTGGC
>JBGSQB010000237.1:0-16888 GCA_041738285.1 Pseudomonadales bacterium
GGGGCAGCGGTGGCGGCGGTGGTGGGTCGGCGCCTGGTGGACCATCGGGTGGCGGCACGTCGTGGGTGTCCGGTGTTTTTTCTGCTGCATCAACCTTCGAGAACCGCTGCGCCATTCCGCGCACCGGCACGGATCCTGCCACCGGCGCCCCCTACCGGGACCGTCAGGGTACCCAGATCGATGAGAACAACTGGCTGCGGTCGGCCAGCAACGATCTGTACCTGTGGTTCAACGAGATCGTCGACCGCGACCCGGGCCTGTATCAGACCCTCGAGTATTTTGCGCTGCTCAAGACCACGGCGCTGACGCCATCCGGCCAACCCAAGGATCGCTTTCACTTCACCATTCCCACGGAAGAGTGGCGGCTCTTGTCGGAGTCCGGTGTCTCCGCCGGCTACGGCGCCCAGTGGACATTGATCGCCGCGAGCCCACCGCGCGACATTCGCGTTGCCTTCACGGAACCCAACTCACCGGCGACCAGCACACCGGTGAACCTCGCACGCGGCGCGGCAGTGCTCGCGGTGGACGGGGTCGACGCTGTCAACGCATCCAGCCAGGCGTCCGTCGATGCGCTCAATGCGGGGCTGTTTCCGAGCCAGGCCGGAGAAACCCACACGTTCACGATTCGTGACGCCGGCTCGAGCGCCTCGCGCACCATCACCATGACGTCGGCCACGATCACGTCAGAGCCCGTGCAGAACGTGCACACCATCGCCACCGCCAGCGGCACCTTTGGTTACATGCTGTTCAACGACCACATTGCGACCGCCGAACAGGCACTCATCAACGCGGTCACGACTCTGGCGGGCGCCGGCATCGACGAGCTCGTGATCGACATGCGCTACAACAGCGGTGGCTATCTCATCATCGCAAGTCAGCTCGCGTACATGATCGCGGGCAACACGCGCACTGCGAACCAGACTTTCGAGCGACTGAGCTTCAATAGCAAACACTCCAACCGAAACCCCATCACGGGTGAGTTGCTGTCACCGATGCCATTTGAGAACGAAGGTGTCGGCCTGTCGGCACCTGCGGGCTCGCCGCTGCCGAACGTCAACGTCGATCGTGTGTTCATTCTCACTGGTGGCGACACGTGTTCTGCGAGCGAGTCCGTAGTCAACGGCCTGCGTGGCATCGGTTTTCCAGTGATCCTGATCGGCGGCACGACTTGCGGTAAACCGTACGGGTTTTATCCGGGTGACAACTGCGGAACGACGTATTTCTCGGTGCAGTTCAAGGGCGAGAACGCGCTCGGATTCGGAGACTATGCGGACGGATTCACGCCGCAAACCAACGCCCAGGGCACATCGGGCGTCTTCGTGCAGGGCTGCTATGTTGCAGACGACTACTCCCGCGCCCTGGGTGATCCGTTAGAGCGCCAGCTCGCAGCCGCACTGAACTATGATCAGAGCGGCTGTCCGGCGTTCACGACGAGCGCAGCTTCGAGCGCCGCGCGCTCTCGCATCATTGGCGGCGCACCGCTCGAGGCGCCGCCACGCTTCTCAGGCAAGATCCTGGGGCCCTAAAAGAGTCGACAAGAGTTTAGTCGGTAGATCCCGACTTCATCACCGCCCATTGGCGCAACCGCCGACGTTCGTAGTCGAGACTCTGCGGTGGAACTGCCGTAAGTCGCTCCCTGATCGATTCGGGCGGAAATACTGCCGGATCGATACGAATCGCGGTGTCGATGCTGTCGGGTGCAACCTTGGTCGCGCTCGGGTAGTAGGTCGCATTGGTGAAATCGGCCGCCGCGCGCGCAGTCAGCAGGTGATCGATCAGCCGATATGCGTTGTCGACATGGTCGGCATCCGCAGGAATCGCCATCACCTGGAACCAGATCTGGCCGCCTTCCTTCGGCACCACGTACTTCAGATTCAGGCCGGCGCTCGAGTGCTGTGCCAGCACGGCGGAACCGGACCACACGAGCGACATACAGATCTCGCCGTTGGCGAGATCATCGACGAACGCGGACGAATGAAAGTACCGCACGAACGGACGGATGCCCGCGATGACCGCCATCGCATCGCGCAGATCGGTCTCATCTTCGGATGCAGCGTCGCGACCGAGATACTGCAGCGCACTCGGCACGACGTCGGACGGTGAGTCGAGCAGCGCGATACCGCAATCCTGAAATTTCGCGGCGACCTGCGGATCGAACAGCAGGGCCCAGGAATCGAGTGGCGCCTGCGGCATGCGCGCGAGGATTCGATCAGCGTCGTACGCGAGCCCCGTCGAGCCCCAGCTGTGCGGCACGCCGAATCGGTTGTCCGGGTCGAGCTCCTCGAGTTTTTCGAGGTGGTACGGGTCGATGTCGCCAGCGCTCGGCAACTTGCTCCAGTCGAGCGCCTGGAACAACCCGGCCGCATGCTGTCGCGCGAATCGCGTGGAGGTGGAAACGACCACGTCGTATCCCGACTTGCCCGCGAGCAGCTTGCCATCGAGGGTCTCATCGGCGTCGTAGACGTCGTAGTTGACCTTGATGTTCGTCGCGCGCGTGAACTCCGGCAGGGTCTGGGGGCCGATGTAGTCGAACCAGTTGTAGAAGTTGACGATCGCGGGCGAAGTGTCGCGCGAACCCGGGTCCGATGAGCACGCCGCGAGCGCGAAAAAAATAAGCAGTGCGATAATTCGTCGATCAGGTGCGATCACGGACAGGTTGCTCCGGAGACAACTGCTGCGTTCGAGTGTTCCGCAGGCCCGATAGTCATCGTCGATGGCTTCCATGGCGTTGCAGGATCAGTGTCGATCTTGGGCGACATCGAAGAAGCGTTTTCTTCCCAATTCATTCCCGATTCCTTCCAGGCGCTCAGAATCTGGGCAGCGGCTGCGGGCTCGACGTTGAGTTGCGCGTATCCGCATTGTACCGAGTGATGGTTGGGTCGCATCATCCAAACGGGCTATGAACAGCCTGGACGTTAGCGCAAGGCGACTTCAGCGACGACCAACGGTGGCGTCAGCTCGCTCATTCCTGACTGTTGCAGAACCCATTGCGGCGCCGTCGCACTGACCAGCTCATTCCCGCGTTCGCTTCATAACCCAATTGGGTGATGCGCACCCACCTCGTTCGGTTCACCGTCGATGTGCGCTGCGGGCGCCCGTTCGCTCCTTTGAAGTGACGATTCACGTGCCTTCCGGAAGGAAAGAATGAATTGGGAAGGAAACGGGAAGAAAACCCCGGCGCGATCTAGGCAACCATGAAACCGTACTACCTGAGGCAGCTTCGACATGACTATTTGGAAACTGATTGCATGCATGGCCGTAGCCTGGCTGATCGGACCTGGGTCGGCTTGGGCCGCGGCAGACAAGAAAGCGCCCGCCACCATCGGCGCGATCGCCGTGAAGACGAGCGCGCTGTCGTTGACGTTGCGCTTCGTAGCGCCGGGAGACGATGGCAACTCCGGTACTGCTCGCGCCTACGATGTGTTCTACCGCAGCGGCGCATCCTGCTCTGACGCAAACAACCCGGGCGCGAATCCGGACGCGAACCCCGCCTGGACGCGCGCCGCGCGCAGCCTCCAGACGACGCCCGAACGGGCTGCGTTGGTCGACTTCTTCGACGTGCGTCCGCTGGCAGCGGCGCAAGGGTACTGTGTCGCGATCCGGGTTCGCGACGAAGTGCCGAATTGGTCAGGCTGGCGCGTGGTGTACGGCGCGACCGACCCGGATTGGTCGCTCGCCCAGACCTGGCCCGCCTCGCCGACGAGCACCGCGGCGGTCACCGACCAGGTCAACCTCGTGCTGGTGAATGACGCCCCGGTTGCGGGCTGGATGGCGGACGCCCGCACGGCCGTGTTCGCAGGTGACGGCTGGCAACAGGCAGTGCCGCTGGTGGTGCCGAGTTCAACCTATGCGCAGCTTCCGCTGCGTCTGGCAGGCAATCCGGGCGCGGGACCCGCCACGCCGACGGCGTCGGCGGCGGTGACCGTGACCTATACGTCCGGCACGAAGCTCATCAACCAGATCCTCCTGGTCGACGCGGGCCCGGCGCCGTTTCCGTCGCGCGTTTCGACTATTGCATCCGGTGCTCGCGAAACCGGCGGCCTCGATGAGAAGCGCTGGGGCGGCAGCAGCATTACCTATATTCAGCGCGCTGGCGCGTGGAATCCGGTTGCGACGATCGAGCGCATCGAATCCAAGACGACCAGCGTGAAGCGCACCAGTCTCGCCATTACCGAGCGTGTTGGGCAGACCTGGCAGGAGACTTGGGTGCTGACGCGGGAAAGTGCGGATCAACGCTACGGCTTCTACGACGAAGCCGTCGTTTTCACCAAACCGGGTGGCACCACGCTCGGCTTCGTCGGTCCGCATTGCGGCATCACGGTGTACGCAGAGCACTCGCCGTCAGGTAGCTGGACATACTGGGACGCGGGGCGCGCGTTGATGCGCTATCGCGCCGCCTTCGATTCGAACGGCAGCCCGGTGGTGCTGGGACAAGACAGCTATCTCGGTGTGCAGACATATGTGCTGCGTTCGGAGAACTTCTTCGCATTGCCCGGCAAGCCCGCCACGTCGTGCACCGCCGTGCTTCCACAGGCGCTCAGCCAGGGCGAACTCGTGGCGCTCGCGTCCGAAGATGCGGACACGCCGCATCGCAACACCAGCGGCATTGCGATCGTTCGCGATGCGGGTGGTGTTGCCACGTTCATCACTGGATCGGCGTTTCACGGTAACTACAAGACGGTGCAACAGCGGCTGATCTACCGTTGCTCCGACACCGATCCCTGGCAGATGCAGTCGGTCGACCGCACCAACTCGCCCTACACCAAGACGCAGCCGGTGATGAATGCGGCCGGTGACCTCCTGCAAACCTATTCGTGGGCGCGGTTTGCCCGCGCGGGGCTGGGTCAGTACACAACCCCGCCAGCTGACTATGTGTATGTCGCGAGCCAGGCGGGGAATCCGTGTGGTGTGGTGCCGTAATGCTGATCAAGTGAGGTCGGGGGTGCCGTGCGTCCGGGCCGGGGGTTGAGATGGGCGGATCTCAAGCGCGGCTTAGACGAGCGGGGCAGCGCATGCAATCGGGCAACAGAGAGGGACTAAGCGTGGTCAATCGACTTGGACTATCTGCTTTCGGGGATGGTGTGGCGTGGCGAATTGCCAGCGCTGGCGGAACGGTCATCCGCTGGTGGATACCAGCGCTGTTAGCCGCCGGTGCAGCAGGTCCTGTGGCTGGTGCCCCGGGCGACACGACTCTGATCAGCGCGGCCGATCCGACTATTCCGAACATTGCTTCCGGCGGTCGGACTGGGGAGTTTGCCCTGTCTGCGGATGGTCGGTATGTGGTGTTTGCATCCGCCGCGTCCAATCTCGTCGTCGGCGACACAAACGGCCGAATCGATGTATTTCGGCGCGACATGGTGGAAGGGACGACGGTTCGAGTGAGCGTTTCGACGGCGGGGCAGCAGGGCAATGGCGATAGCGGCGAACAGGCCGTTGGCTACCCTGCTATCAGCGCGGACGGGAACTTCGTGGCGTTCAGTTCACTTGCGTCCAATCTCGTTGCCGGAGACACAAACGCGAGACGGGATGTCTTTGTACGCAACATTGCGGCAGGCAGTACGATCCGCGCGAGCGTCTCGAACAGCGGCGTCGAATCCCTGTCGGACTCCGACAGACAAGCGATCAGCGCGGATGGCCGCTACGTATCTTTCGTTTCCTCTTCGAACTCTCTTGTGGCCGGCGATACCAACAATCGAAACGACGTGTTCATTCGCGATACTCAAACGGGTACCACACGCATTGTCAGTGCGGCCAACGGCGGCGGGATTGGAAACAACCACTCTGGGACCGTCATTAGCGGTTCCCCGATCAGCGCTGATGGACGCTATGTAGCCTTCGACTCATTCGCGTCGAACCTCGTGTCCGGTGACACAAACGGTTATGTCGATGTCTTCGTTCGCGATCTGGTTGCGGGTACCACCACGCGGGTCAGTGTGACGGATGGTGGCGCTCAAGGTAACCAGGCGAGCAGCACGCCGGCGATGACCGCAGATGGGCGCTTCGTCTCGTTCTATTCCGGCAGCAGTAATCTCGTCAGCGGAGATACAAACTCCGGCTACGACATATTCCTGAGAGATACGGTACTTGGCACAACCACGCGGGTCAGCGTACGTGACGACGAGCAGCAGATCTCGGAACCAACATTCGGCGTGACATCGATCAGTTCAGACGGGCGCCGGGTCGCCTTTTCTTCGTGGGGAGAGTCCATCGTCAACGACGACACCAATGGTCGTACAGATGTGTTTGTGCGCGATCTGGCTGCGGTAACAACCATCCGCATCAGTGTCGATGTTGATGGAACCCAGCGGGTGGCTGAAAGCCGGCTCGGGGCCATGAGTGCAGATGGCCGCACGGTGGCGTTCTGGTCAGACGGCGAGTTCGTCGAAGGTGACGTGAACCGCGAGGAGGATCTCTACCTGCGCGACATCGAGTCCCAGAGCACGGAACTCGTGAGCGAACGCGAACCCGGGGTCGCGGCCTCCGTTTCCGGACAGGGACCCAGCCAGACCACCCGATTCTCGGTGTCGATTGACGGCCGATTCGTCGCGTTTCAATCCTCAGCGGCCAACTTGACGCAGCATGAGGAAGACTACGATTACGCTTCAAGCGTTTACCTTCACGACACATCAAATGCCTCGACGCAACCAGTCAGTGTGGATGTTACTGGCATGCGTCGCGTCCATGGCTATGATCCGTCGATAAGCGGTGACGGCCGGTACGTAGCATTTGTGTCGGTTTCGAACGAGTTGGTGCTGGAGGGCTCTGTTCCTCACCCCCACCCCCAAGTCTACGTACGCGACATGCTCGCGAGCACCACAGAGCGGATTAGTGTCAATGCCGGCGGTGCCAGTGGCAACAACGGCAGCGGGTACCCGGTGCTCAGCGCAGACGGTCGCTACCTCGCATTCTATTCCTCGGCAACCAACCTGATTGATGCCGAGGACGCCTGGGGTGTGTTCGTTCGCGATCGCGTTGCCGGCACGATCGAGCGTCTCACCACCGAAACGTACGATGATTCGTACTATCAGTTCGGGCCGGATGATGCGAAACCCGCGATCAGCGCGGACGGTCGCTACGTGGCCTTTCGCTCCTACTCATCGACGCTCGTTGGGGACGACACCAACGGCGTTTCCGACGTATTCCTCCATGACCGTTCAACAGGGTCGACGAGCAGGGTCAGCGTCGGCAGCGGCGGCACCCAAAGCGACTGCGACAGCTCTGATCCGAGTATGCGGCTGGATGGGCGCTATGTCGTTTTTCTGTCCTGCGCCGGCAATCTGGTGCCCGGTGTGCCTGCTGGCGGCCCCCACGCGTATCTGCATGACGTGGTGACTGGTACCACGGTGCTCGTCAGCAAGAACGACCAAGGCGATCCGGGTAACACCCAGTCCAACGACCCGGTGATCAGCGCGTACGGCCGCTACATCGCATTTTCATCCTATGCGACGAACTTGGTCGATCCAGATGTGAGCGACTTTCCGGATGTACACGTGCACGACCGTCTGACGGGGACTACCCGGCTCGTCAGTGTCGCAGCCGATGGTTCGCAAAGCACGGGCTACAACGTGTCTCCGGCGATCAGCGGTGATGGTGGGCGCGTGGTGTTCTCTACGGAAGCTGCGCTGGTCGATGGCGACACAAATCGTACAAGCGACGTCTTTCTGCATGAGGTCGCCGTGCCGGTCAACGACGCCGACGGCGATCTCGCGCTGGACGCCACCGACAACTGCTGGCTCGATCCTAACGACGATCAGCTCGACGGTGACGGCGATGGTGTGGGCGATGTCTGCGACAGCGATGTTGATGGCGACGGCTTCGCGAACGCGCTCGACAATTGCTCGATCGTCGCGAACCCGCTGCAAACCGATTCGAACGGCGATGGTTTTGGAGACGCATGCGTCGATGCGTCGGTGTTCATTCCGTCGAGTGCCTCGGTTGATCGTTCAGTGGCAATCGGCGCGGGCAGTGTGATTGGCGCAGGCGCGCGAATCGGCGCCAACGCTGTCGTCGGTAGTAATGTAACGATTGGCCAGAACGCAGTCATCGAAGCACGAGTCACGATTGGTGATGACACCATGATCGGCGTCGGCGCCGTCGTCGGTTCGGGTGCGCAGATCGGGGCGGGTAGTGTCATTCGTCCGTATTTGCAGATTGCGGCAAACGCGGTCGTCACCGCGGGCGGCAGCTACCTGGGTCTCGAGGCGCTCTTGGTGGGTGGCTCAAACAGCCAGGTCAGCACGGTGTCGCCGGACGGTGAAACCCTATTGGGTTGGGCGGCGGACGGACCGAGTCACGCCTTCGTGTGGACGCCCGCTGGCGGGTCGACACGGCTCACACTCCCAGGGGACACCTCGAGTTCAGCGGCTACCTCCAGCATGTCCGCGAACGGTCATACGATCTTTGGTCAGTCGTGCGCCACGTCAGGCTGCAAGCCGGTCGTTTGGACGCGAACCGCCGGGTTGCAGGAGCTCTCGATGGCGGGCTTGCGGCCGTCTCCGCAATCGGTATCCGCGGACGGATCGACGATCGTCGGATATACCACGCCGCCGACGCAGCAGATTGCCTTCGTATGGACGGCCGCAGGTGGCAGCGTGCCACTGGGGACGCTATCGGGAACTACCTCCAGTTCCGCCGCCGCAGTTTCGGCTGACGGAAGCGTTGTCGCGGGCACATCGCAGGGTCCATCGGCAAGCCAGGCGTTCGTCTGGACGCCTGGCGCTGGATTGCAAGGCCTCGGCTTTCTGCCCGGACACGCACGCAGTGCCGCGCTTCGTGTTTCTGCTGATGGTACCGCGGTGCTTGGACAGTCCTGCATGGCCGACGGTTCGGATTGCCGCGCGTTTGTATGGTCCGCTGCGAATGGCCTCGCCGACCTCGGGCCGTTGAGCATTGGTTCGGGAGGCTTGATTTCAAGCGACGGCAGTGTGGTAGCGGGCAACTTCTGTGCGATCGGCGAGAACTGTCGAGCAGTGCGCTGGACGCGCGCGGGCGGTATGCAGGACCTGTCCTTCGCCGGGCATGCGGCGAGCATGGTCGTGGCGGCGTCGGGGATACCGGCGGAGGCAATGTCACCGGACGGCTCGCGCGTCGTGGGTGCGAGTTGCGATGGCGGGTCACCCTCGCACTGCCACGCCTTTGTCTGGACGGAGTCTGGCGGCACACAGCTGTTGACTTTACCCAGCGACTCATCGAGTTACGCACATAAGGTCGCCGAGTTGGCGAACGTGGTGTCGGTCGAGTCCTGCGGCAGCGTCTGTCAGGCGGCGGTTTGGACGCCGGCTCAGGGCCTGCGACTGATCGGTGTGCTGCCGGGCGATGTGCACAGCTATCCATACCGGATGTCATCAGATGGTTCGACGATTACCGGGGGTTCATGCAATGCGGACTATTCGCTGTGCAAAGCGTTCGTGTGGCGATCGGCTGTTGGCATGCGCAGTCTCGGTGAGTTGGACGGTTTTCCGCAAAGCCATCCGGAAGGCATCTCCGAGCAGGGCAGCCTGATTGGCGGTCAATCCTGTGACGATACGTTCAGCCTGTGCCAGGCGAACATCTGGGATCTCAATGCGGACAGCGACGTCGATACGAAACTCGATCTAGTCGACAACTGCCCAGCGTATGCGAACGCTGACCAGGCCGATGCCGATGGTGACGGCATTGGTGACGTCTGCGATCCGGATCGCGACGGAGATGCCGTTCTGAATGTCTCGGACAACTGTCCGGCCGTGACGAATGCGGATCAGGCCGATACTGATCTCGATGGCGCGGGCGATGCCTGCGATGTCGATGACGATGGCGATTCTGTGGCCGATGGTGTCGACAATTGTCCGTTGACCGCCAATCCCAACCAGGCGGATACCGATGCCGATGGCCTTGGTGATGTGTGCGATGCCGATGCGGATGCTGACGGTGTTCAAAACACTGTCGACAACTGCCCGGTGCTTGCCAATTCGGACCAGCTCGATACCGACAGTGATGGTCTGGGCAACGAGTGCGATGCTGATGCTGACGGTGACAGCCATTTGAACGGCGCCGACAACTGTCCGTCAGTTGCTAACGCTGATCAGTTGGATCTGGACCTCGATGGCATTGGCAACGCGTGTGATGCGGACGACGACGCGGATGGGCTGGCGGATGAGTTCGACAACTGCCCGCTCGCTGCGAATGACAACCAGACGGATTCAGACCTCGACGGTCTCGGCAATGTTTGCGACGACGATGATGACGCCGACGGCGTTCAGGATGGTGCCGACAACTGTCCCGTGGACGCCAACGCGAACCAGGCTGACGCCGACGTGGACCTGATTGGTGACGCCTGCGATCCTGATGACGAGAACGATGGTGTTCTGGACACTGCAGACAACTGCCCGCTGACGTCGAATCCGGATCAGGCGGATCTCGACCTGGATGGCGCGGGGGATGCCTGCGATCTGGACAACGACAACGACGGCGCGCTCGATGCCGTGGACAATTGCCCGGTCATTGCGAACGCGTCGCAGTTCGATCTCGATGGCGATGGGGCCGGCGACCTGTGCGATGTGTGTCCAGCCGATGCGACCAACTTGTGTAATTCACAAGGCTCCGCCGCTGGAGAGTTCACGCCGACCACCGGTGGCACGCTCGCGACCGGTGACGGCAATCTGCAACTCGTCATCGAGCCGGGTAGCGTGCTCGCGAACGCGACCATTTCCGTCACCGAGGCGCCGTCCGTCGCTGTGGCCAACGTCGTTGTCGGCACCGATGTGGCACTGGGCACGACGCTTGCGGTGTACAACTTCGAGCCCGATGGCACACAGTTCGGCACGCCGGTCAGCATTGTGCTCACGGTAAACGTGACTTCGTTGACGAGTGAGCAACGCGCAGCCTTGTCTGTATATCTTCGCAACCCGGTCTCCGGCGATTTCGAGGTGGTACCTGGTGCTACGTGCATCGTGCCCGAGTTCAGCAATGAGGCGACGTGCACTGCGCAGTTGATGCACTTCTCCCAGTACGCGGTGTTGGCTGCCCTCGACTCGGATCAAGATGGTGTCTTCGATCGCTTCGGAGCCGTTCGCGACAACTGCTCATTGGTTGCAAACCCCGACCAGCGGGACAGCGACAGCGACGGTCTCGGCGATGCCTGTGATCCAGACGACGACAACGACACGGTGATGGATCCGAACGACAACTGTCCGCTGGCGAACAACTCGAATCAGCTCGACTTCGATGGCGATGGTCACGGCGATGTCTGTGACTCCGACGTCGATGCTGACGGCATTGCCAACGCCAGCGACCTGTGTGCCTTGACTGCGCTCGGGGCCATCGTCGACCCGACGCTCGGATGCTCCATTGTCCAGCTGTGCCCCTGCGAAGGGCCGCGTGGGCAGAGCGTGCGCTGGCGCAACTCGGGGCAGTATCAGTCGTGTATCTCGCACACTGTTACTTCGTTTCGAAGTATGGGGCTCCTCAGCGGCTCAGCCGGTGGGCAGATTGTCTCAAACGCTGCCAAGTCGGCTTGTGGAAAGAAGTGACGTTCGTGTTGCGCTCACATCCCCAGTGTGGGCAGCTGCAAGGATTAGGGGTGCGGTGGCCGCCGCGCCCGTGCCTTGCACGCGCCCCATTTACAGCGTTTGAAATGTGGTCTAGAAGTGCTGCTCGATAGCCGCTCATCGGGGAAGGGGGCAGCATCAACGACTTCGTCGGCGCCGGTCCGGCTGCGGTTTCGTACCGTGTAGGTGACTGGGAGGCAAATCCCAGGACGTGCCGAATTGCGCGGAACGGCTCCGAGGTCAAGCTCAGCCCGCGCAGCATGAGTGTGCTGGTCTATCTCGCTGAGCGGGCGGGGGCTACGGTCACCCATCAGGAGTTGCTCGCCGAGTTCTGGCGCGGCGCCGTTTCGTCCCCCAATGCCGTGCACAAATGTGTGACCGAGTTGCGTCATGCGTTCGGCAATGGGGGCGCGGAAGCGGCGTACATCGAGACCGTCCCCAAGCGCGGCTACCGTTTGGCTGCGTCAGTCACGCGCGTGGAGAACCCTGTTGGATTGACGCATGCCCCGGTTGCGACAGCGGCCGTCGAACCGAAGCCAGCTTTGGTGCCGCCTGTAGTGAGAAGTCGGCGTCCGCGCTGGGTGCCCGTGATCGCCGCGGTGCTCGCGATCGGGGCGATCGGGCTCGCGTCCTTCTGGTGGCTCAGTCGCGACACAGCGACGGCCGAGTCAGCACCGCCGACAATTGCGGTGCTCAAGTTTCGCAATGTCGATGGCAACACCGAACACGAGTACCTCGCGGAAGGGTTTGCGGATTCGCTGACGCGGGCGCTGGCGCGTGTGCCCAATGTGACGGTCGTGGATCGTGATCGCGCCTTCCAGCACTCCCTCGCGAACGAAACCGTTCAGCAGATCGGTGCGGCGCTCGGCGTGACGCATGTCCTCGAGGGCAGCGTACAGCGCCTGGACGACCGCATACGTGTGTCCGCGGTACTGCACGAATCCCGAAGCGGTAACGCCCTGTATGCCTATCGGGAAGATCGCCCGATCGACAAGCTGCTCGACGTCGAAGCCAAGGTCACGGCGGAAATGCTGCAGGCCCTCGAAATCTATCTGGACGATCAGCAACTCGCGGCGATGCGCGAGGGCGGCACGCGAAACGTGGAAGCGCATCTAGCGGTGCTGGAGGGGTTCTCGTTCAGGCAAAAGCTTGATCAACGGTCCATCCGCTATGCCGCGCAACGCTTCAGAGATGCGATTGCCTTGGACCCTGGATTTCTCTCGGCTTATGCGCAGCTTGCAGTCGCATTGGGTGATCTCGGCACCATCAACGCGAATGACGCAACGCATGAAGCACTTCGTGCAGAGGTCCAAGCATTGCACGATACCGTCAAGCGCATCGACTCGACATCGGTTCAAGAACGCGTAGTTGCTGCAATCGTTGCCAAGCTTGGGTTCCGATCCTGGGCCGACTACGAGAGCGAAATTCGCGGTCAGATCCAGGAGCTGAGCGCAGATGAAAAGGGGGAGGCCTTTGTCTATGGGCGCTACGCCGACATCTTGAAGACCGGGCGGCTGTTTGATGAAGCGCGAGCCTATCTGGATCTTCAGGAGTCATTGACCGGCGAGAGTCCCTGGGTTCACTTCCGCAGGCAGGAGATCGTCGGCATCACCGAAGGCGCACATGCGGTGATTCCGATGCAGAAGAAGACCCTTCAGCACTTCCCGAACAACATCGCCACGCTGACGGGACTTGTCACGAATCTCGCGAGTATCGGTCGTTTCGATGAGGCGGAGTCTTACCTTGCCCGGCTGCGGGGCGACGATGCCGAGGGTCAGTGGGCGCATGCTGCCTGGATCCAACTGTCGATTCTGCGGGGGGAACTCGCTGTTGGCAGCGATGAGCTACGAGTAGCACTCGCGGATCCACGCACCAGCGCATTCGCTCGAGGGATCGCCTTGCTCATGCTTGGCGACGTCGAGTCGGGCGTTGCTGCGTGGCGTGAAATGGGCCCCGCGCTACGGGAGATGGCCTTCATGTACACCGTGAACGTGGAGTACTTCTATCCGAGTGCGGTCGTCACCGATGCGCGCTATCAGGCGTATCTCGAAGAGTTCGGCATCGGTCGCCGCTGGACGAACTATCTACGAGACAGAGTCGCAGAGCTTGCGCCCATTGCGGGTATTTCACCGAGTGGTTCGATGCCGCAGGTGGTACGAACGCGCGATTCGACATCGGGCCTGACCGTGGCCGCTGCACAACCTCCACCCGCGTGAACGACTTTGTCAGCAGTTCGCCAGGTGCAGTGAAGTATCGGGTAGGTGCCTGGGAAGCCAACCCCAAGACCTGCCGCATTGCGCGCGGCGGCAGCGAGGTGAGGCTCAGTCCGCGTAGCATGAATGTGCTCGTCTATCTGGCTGAGCGTTCTGGCGAAACCGTCACGCATGAAGAACTATTGACTGAGTTCTGGCGCGGCGCCGTCTCGTCTCCCAACGCCGTGCACAAATGCATGACTGAGTTGCGGCATGCATTCGGCAATGGTGGAGCGGACGCGGCGTACATCGAGACGGTCCCAAAGCGTGGTTACCGGATGGTGGCACCGGTGAGCCGGTCCGAAACGCCGGTCGGCGCGGCGATGAACACCAACGGTGCTACGGCGTCGCACCAAAACCTTGGCCCCGTGCCGAAACGATCTCAGTTCCTGGTCGGGCTTCTGGTCGCGGCAGCGATTGCGGGTGCCGGAGTGTTGTGGTGGCTGTTCAGTGACGTGCCCGAGGCCCAGGTCATTACGGTCGGAGAGCGTTCGGCGATGCTGATGCCGATCGACCGCAATGTTGGAACTGTCCGGGACCAGCGTCTGGCGGAGACGATCCTGAAGCGAGCAATTGCGCGCCTCGACAAGGTCGCCAGTACCACCGCAGTGGCGTCAGATTTGCGCAGCGACTATGCCGTCGATCTTCGCGTGGAGACCGACGCCGACCGCTTGCGCGCATCGTTGACGGTTACATCGCGGCTCCAGAATGGTATCTCTCACCACGAGGAGTTCGACGCGCCAGTCGCTGGTCGAGCCGGACTTGCGGATACGATCGTTGCGCATATGAGCGACGACCTTGGAGTGTTGCTTGATGACGAACAGTTGCAGCGGATGCGTGCGTGGGGCACCACGAGTGTGCATGCGTATCGCTACGCGCGAGAGGGCGATTCGTTTCAACGCACATCGAACGTCAAGTCACTCGAGCGGGCGGCCGAGTTGTTCCGCCGCTCGGTCGAGGAGGATTCGGAGTTCGGATATGGCTATGCGTCTCTGTCCGCCGTGTACCACGACCTTGGGATGATGGCAGCCGATACACCGGCGCGCGAGCGGGCTCGTGCGGCTGTGCAGGCACTGTTGAGCGAGGCAGTGCTAAGGCATGTGGAGCCGCAGATCGTGGCCGCCATAGAGCGGCAGTTTCGATTCATGTCGCTGAGCAACGCCTTTGATGCGGAGATGTTTTGGCGCGCTGAAATCCAGAAGAATCCAGCGAACGTGGAGGCGCTACGCCGTTATGGTGACTTGCTCGTGGGCGCGGGGCTTGTTGCTGAGAGCGCTGCCTACCTCGACCGTGCCATCTCTCTGGCGCCGGTTGAAGCGATCGACTGGCTCGAGATGGATCATGCGACGCTCGCCGGGGCGGGCGGTGACTTCGAGCGTGCAGTAAGTCTCATGAAGACCAACGTCGATCGATTTCCGGACTTCACAATCTCGCTGTATGGACTTGTGCGGGACCTGGCGAAGCTCGGACGATATGCCGAGTCGGAATCGTATCTCGCCAGATTGACCCGCACAGACCCCGCTTGGGCGTACGCTGCCAAGCTCTTACTGATGGCGCAGCGGGGTGACATTCCCCTGGGTAGCGCGGCGCTCGAGGAAGCGCTTGCGAATCCTCTGGGTACGAACGTTGCTCGTGGCAATGCCTGCTTCGCGCTCGGTGACGTTGAACGCGGTGTCGGTTTCTGGCGCAACATCGAGCCCGCGTTTCTACCGCTGCTGTGGCAATTCAACACCTACCAGGAGTGGTTCATGGCGCCCGGCGTGGCGGCGGACCCGCGCTACCAGGCGCTGCTCGATGAACTGGGCATTGGTCGCCGCTGGCGCGCGTACATGAGAATGAAGGCTGCTGAACTCACTCCGATCACCGGTGTTGAAGTGACGACACCGCTCGCAGTCGAGGCAGCCGCGCTATCGACAGTCACCCCATCGGATACAGAATCTCCTTCGTCACCGCGTCGATCTGCTTCATGACCTCGGCCGTCAACGTGAGATCCGCCGCCGCGAAGATCTCCGGCAGCTGATCGGCGCGGGTCGCGCCGACAATGGTGGACGCCACGAAGTCGTGCTGCTTGCTCCAGGCGGTCGCGAGCGTGACGACCGACATGCCGGCTTCGTCGGCGATGGCTTTGAAGCGCGCGGTCGATGCCAGGGTCTTGTCATTAATGAAGCGCCGCACCATTGAAGCCTGCCGTGAACCTGCGTTCTTGTAGTTCGTGAAGCGCGCACCTTGCGGCTCGGCGCCGTCGTTGTACTTGCCTGAGAGCACACCGCCCGCGAGCGGTGAATACGGAATCAGACTGACCTGCTCCTGCCGGCACGCTTGCGCGAGTTCATCTTCGAAGCGGCGATTGTTGAGGCTGAAATTGTTCTGAATGGTTTCGTAGCGCGCAAAGCCATTCATCTCCGACACGGCAAGGCTCTTGGTCAGACCCCAGGTGGTTTCGTTGCTGCAGCCGAGCACACGCACTTTGCCGACGCGCACCAGTTCGTCGAGCGCGTCGAGGGTTTCTTCGTAGCGCGCGCCGTGGTCCGGCCAGTGGGTCTGGTACAGATCGATGTAGTCGGTCTGCAGTTTGGTGAGGCTCGCTTCCACCGCGCGGGTGATGTTGTGCCGGTCGAGGGTGGTCATGCCGGATCGCACCGCGGCCTTGATCCAGCCGTGGCTCGGGCCGGAGACTTTTGTAGCGATGATCAGCGCATCGCGCGGCTTCGTCTTCATCCAGCGGCCGAGAATCTCCTCAGTGCGGCCGGCGTACTTGGGATCCGGCGGCACCGGATAGTTCTCGGCGGTGTCGTAGAAGTCGATGCCGGCGTCGAAGCTGCGATCGAGAATGTCGATCGCAGCTTTCTCGTCGGCCATGCTGCCGAAGGTCATCGTACCCATGCAGATTTCGGACACGACGACGCCGCTGCGCCCGAGGCGATTACGTTTCATTGAGTCTCCGGCGTTGAGTTGCTTGGATCAGCCCTTGCGATGCAGGGCGCACAGCTTGTTGCCGTCGGGATCGCGCAGGTAGGCGAGGTACATGCCGCCGTCGCGCAGGCCCGGTGGGTCTTCACAGGTGGTGCCGCCGTTGGCGACGCCGGCGGCGTGCCATGCGTTGCCCTGCTC
>JBGSQB010000043.1:0-5212 GCA_041738285.1 Pseudomonadales bacterium
GCGAGCTCTGCAGCTGCCGACAACAGCTCCGCGCTGGCAGCGCCGGTACCTGAAATGACAAGTGGCCGCTGGGCACTGCGCAACGCCGCAGCGGCCTTCGCCGCAAACGAAGCGCTCTCGTCGGGTTCGGGTGCAGCGTCCTGGCGCAGCAGCGCGGCGATGTCGCGCGCGGTGGCGACAAGGTTCGCCGGTGGACCATGCACGGTGTCCGTCGCGATGTCGTCCAATCCAGTCGGCAGTGTCGTGGCGATGAACAGCGGGCTCAATCGGTCTTGCGCATGGCTGCGTACGCCGACGTCCTGCCAATACGGAATACTGGCGTCGCGCGCTTCGGCGAAACTGCGATTGCGCGCCGCCTGGCGCAACGCGAGTGCGATGCGCGGCGCCGTGTTGAGCACATCCTCGCCCAGCACCACAACGGCATCCGCGCGCTCGATCTCGGCGACTGTCGGGCATGCCTTTGGGTTGGCTGCCAGTTGCGCCAACACGATGGATGTCAGCGCAGCTTCGGTCCCACTCGAGCCGGCGCTGAAATTGGCTGCGCCGACGAACTCGCGCAGCGCAACGTTCGATTCGACCGACGCCCGGGGTGATCCGACGCCAACGACATCGCGGTCACGGATCAGGTCGATCAGCCGTGCGATCGCGACGTCGGCGCTAATCTCATCGAAGCTGCCGTCGTGGCGCCGCAGTCCTGCGCGGGTCAGCCGCACTGCTTCGTTGACGAAGCCGACACCGAAGCGACCGCGATCGCAGAGGAAGTAGCCATTGATGTCGTGGTGATACCGATTGTGAATTCGCCTCAACTGACCATAACGTTCGCCCGGAAAGGTGTTGCAGCCCACAGCGCACCCCGGACACACCGACGGCGCCGATTGCAGATCCCATTTGCGCGTATAGCGTTCGGCAAAGGGTTTGTCGGTGAACACACCCGTCGGGCAGACCTCGACCAGGTTGCCGCTGAATGGACTTTCCAGCACGCCGTCGGTGGCGCGGCCGAAATACATGCGATCACGCGAGCCGAACGCCGCCAGATCCGTCCCACCGGCGTAGTCGCCATAGAAGCGCACGCACCGGTAGCAGGTAATGCACCGATTCATCTCGTGGTTGAGGAATGGACCGAGGTACTGATTGACGAACGTTCGCTTGCGCCCCCGATAGCGGCGCGCCGTGTGTCCGGTCATGACGGTCATGTCCTGCAGATGGCACTCACCACCCTCCTCGCATACCGGACAATCGTGTGGATGGTTCAGCATCAACCATTCGATGACCGTGGCGCGAAAGTCGACCGCCTGCGGGGCCTGCACGGATACGCGCACGCCGTCGGTGGCTGGGGTCATGCACGCCATGACAATGCGCCCCTTGTCGTCGTTGGCGTCTTTGAACTGAACCACCGCGCATTGGCGACACGCACCCACCGATCCCATCGCCGGGTGCCAGCAGAAGTACGGCAGGTCCAGGCCGACAGAAAGACACGCGTGCAACAGATTCTGGCTGCCGTCGACCGTGTAGGGCGTGCCGTCGATTTCGATCTTCGCCATCGCCATCTCAATGCGCTCCCAGTGGGCAGCGGCGTTCACGGATATGCGCTTCGAATTCGCCGCGGAAAAACTTGAGCGCACTCGCCAGCGGTTCGATGGCGCCGGTTGCGTGCAGACAGAACGTGTTGCCGGGCGCGCCGATCAGGCGCGCATGATGCTCGAGCAGATCGAGGTCTTCCGGCTCACCACGACCCGCCTCGATGTCGATCAACATGCGCTCGATCCACGGCAGCCCTTCGCGACACGGGGTGCAGAAACCGCAGGACTCCTGTGCGAAGAAGTGCTGCAGGTTGCGGGACAGATCGACGATGCAGACGGAGTCATCGATCACCGTCATCGTGCCTGTGCCCAACCGGCTGCCCGCCGCGGCAATGGCGCCGTAGTCCATCGGCAGATCGAGATGCGACTCGACAAGAAAGTCGGTCGACGCACCGCCCGGGAGCAGGCCCTTGAATCGATAGCCGTCCTGCATGCCACCGGCGTGGACTTCGAGTATCTCCCGGATCGGCGTGCCCATTGGCAGTTCCCACAAGCCCGGTCGCTTCACGCGTCCCGAGACGCCGAACAGCTTCGTACCCGCATCGTCGCCGCGGCCGATGCCGCGATACCAGGCGGCACCGTGACGGATGATTGCGGGGACGTTGCACAGGGTTTCGACGTTGTTGACGATCGAAGGGCGGCCCCACGCGCCGCTCACGGGCGGGAACGGCGGCTTGGTGCGCGGCTGTGCGCGGCGGCTCTCGAGCGCATTGAGCAGCGCGGTTTCCTCACCACAGATGTAGCGGCCGCCGGAGCGATGCACCGCAAGATCCACGCAATAGTCGCTACCGAAGACGTTGGCGCCGAGATAACCCTTGGCCGTCGCCGCCTCGATGGCCGCATCGAGCGCGCGCGGCCCCGTGGTACTCACCGCGTAGAAAGATGAAGGCGCGTTCCGCTTGAATCGCAAACGCGGCAATCACAATGCCTTCGATCAGCAGATGCGGATCGAACTCCATCAGATAGCGATCCTTGAACGTTCCTGGCTCCATTTCGTCGGCATTGCAAACCAGATAGCTCGGACCGGGTCGTGCCTTGTCGCCGATGGGTACGAAGCTCCACTTCACGCCGGTGGGAAAGCCGGCGCCGCCGCGACCGCGCAGATTCGCTTCCTTGACCAATCCTTGCACGTCCGTGGGTGACAACGACGTGATTGCCCTGCGAGCCGCCGCGTAACCGCCACCTGCTTCGTAGGCGATAAGGTCCACAGCGCCGCCAGCAGCCGCAATGCGGGCGGTGAGCGGTCGCAATGTGTCTTGCTGTTCGCTCACGTGTACCTCCCTAGAACGGTGTCGAGGTCGGCTGGACTGACATCGAGAATCAGGTCTTCGTCGATCATCATTGCAGGTGCGTGATCACACGCACCCAGGCAGACGATCGGCAACAACGTGAAGCGCCCGTCGGGTGTGGTATCGCCGAGTTCCACACCGAGCCGGTCGGCTGTGGCACGCAACAGCTTGTCGCAGCCCATCACGTAGCAAGTGACGCTGTCGCACACCAGCACCGTGTGACGGCCGACCGGTTTGCGGAAGATGAGGTTGTAGAACGTTGCCACACTGTCCACAGCGGCCACTGACGTGCCGAGGATCGCGGCAATGGCGGCCACACTTTCATCCGACACCCAGCCGCGATGGCGCTGCACGATTCGCAGCGCCTCGATCGTTGCCGAACTCGGATTCGGCACATGCTCGACTTCGACCCCGATTTCCTCGATCTCCTGCGCCGACAACGATGTGATTCGAGAGTCGCTCATCGGTCTACGTCCGCCATGACGAAGTCGATGCTGGCGATGATCGCGATCAGATCCGCCACCATGAGTCCACGGCTGATTTCCGGGATCATCTGCAGGTGCGGGAACGAAGGCGTCCGTATGCGGGTGCGGTACGGCATCGTCCCGCCGTCGGACACCAGCGAATAGGCATTCCAACCTTTGGTCGCCTCGATCATCACGCTGCACTCACCGGCCGGAATCACCGGCCCCCAGCTGACGTTGAGGAAGTGCTGAATGAGCGTTTCGATATCGTGCATCGTGCGTTCTTTGGGTGGCGGCGTGGCGCGCGGGTGGTTTGACTTGTAGGGGCCAGCCGGCATGTGCGCGAGGCACTGCCGGATGATTCGCAGGCTCTGGCGGATCTCTTCGACCCGCACCACGCAGCGATCGTAGGCATCTCCGTTCGCTGCGGTCGGCACTTCGAAGTCGAACGCATCGTAGCCACCGTAGGGCCGCTGCTTGCGCAAGTCCCAGCACAAACCCGTTGCCCGCAGCCCCGGCCCAGTAACACCCCACTCGAGCGCTTCTTGCGTGTCGTACTCGCCGATGCCGATGGTGCGGCGTTTCAGAATTCCGTTCTTCAGCACCATGGCTTCGTAGTGATCGAGCCGCGGTGGCAGGTAATCGATGAAGTCGCGCACCATGATGTCCCAACCGCTGGGCAGGTCTTGCGTGACACCACCGATGCGAAACCAACTGGGGTGCATGCGACCGCCTGTAATGGCTTCGATGATGCTGAGCAGTCGTTCGCGGTCGGCAAACATGTAGAACACGGGTGACAGCTGCCCGACGTCCTGGGCGAAGGTCCCGTAGAACACGAGGTGGCTCGAGATTCGGAACAGCTCGCAGAGCATGATGCGAATGACCTTGGCTCGATCCGGCACCTCGATACCTGCCAGTCGTTCGACTGCCATCACGTACGGCAGGTTGTTCATGACACCGCCGAGATAGTCGATACGGTCGGTGTACGGAATGAACGTGTGCCACGACTGCCGCTCACCCATTTTCTCGGCAGCGCGGTGGTGATAGCCGATGTCCGGCACGGCATCGACGATCACCTCGCCGTCCAGCTGCAGCGCGATTCTGAAAACACCGTGCACACTCGGATGATTCGGGCCCAGATTCAGGAACATGAAGTCGGTGTGCTTGGCGCGCCGCGACATGCCCCACTCCTCGGGCACGAAGCGCAGTGCCTCCTGCTGCGTCTCGAGGAAGTCCGCGCTCATCTGAAACGGATCCATCTCCGTCGCCCGTGCCGGGTGCTCCTTGCGCAGTGGATGCCCCTCCCAGTGGGGTGGCGTCAGTATCCGGCGCAGGTTCGGATGACCATCGAAGACCACACCGAACATGTCGAACGCCTCGCGTTCATACCAGTTCGCGACGCGAAAGATGCTCGTAATCGATGGCACATGTGGGTGTGCCTCCGACAAGGCAACCTTGACGCGCAGGTCCGCGTTCCGTTCGAGCGACATGAGGTGATAAACGACAGTGAAATCCGCTGCCGGTTGTCCCGCGCGATGCACCCGCGTGCGCTCGTCGATGACCGACAGATCGAACAACAGCGTGAAGGGGTGATCGACGCTGCCTTTCAGGTACAGCATCAGATCCAGCACGTGATCTGCACCGACCCAGACCGTGGGAATGCCGTCGACCGTGACCTGACGTCGCCATGACCCTTGAAAGCGGGCCTCGATCTCCTCCATCGCTGTCGTAGGTGCGACAGCGTTGTCTTCGATCACAAACGTCATTATCGGTCCTAGGTCACTCGGTTCTCCTTAACCTGACTGATCAGCCGATCCTTGGCCAACGGCGCCGCGCCCACAGTGTCGGGTGTGGCGAGTTGCCGCGCGCGCAAGATCGG
>JBGSQB010000053.1:0-9326 GCA_041738285.1 Pseudomonadales bacterium
CCCTGCGGGGCCTGCCATGGCGCCAACGGCGTGGCGACCCTGCCCGCGTATCCGAATCTTGCCGGGCAGGGCGAGAAATACACCCTCGATCAGCTCAAGGCGATCAAGAGCGGCACGCGCAGTGCACCGCTCATGACCGGGCAGCTCGACGCGATGTCCGACGGCGACCTTGCCAATCTCGCCGCGTACTACGCCGCGATGCCGCGCGCGGTGGGTCAGGCAAAGGATGAGCGACTGGACGTTGGCGCGCAGATTTTCCGCGGTGGCATCGCTCGTAAGGGCGTTGCTGCCTGCACCGCCTGTCATTCACCCAGCGGCGCCGGCAACAGCCTCGCGGGATTTCCCGGCGTGGGTGGTCAATCGGCCGACTACGTGACGGCGCAATTGATCGCTTACCGCGAAGGCGTGCGGATGACGGATGACGCGCTCGGCGGGGTGATGCGCGCGGTTGCTGAAGGGCTCACGGATGGTGAGATCAGGGCGGTGGCAAATTACATTCAGGGCCTGCACTAAAGCGGTCGTCGAGGGTCGAAGAGACGCTGACCGATTCATCCGGGGTGGCCATGGCCGCCCTTTTTTGTCTGCGCATCGCTCGGGTTCGAGCGTTCACCTAGGTCGAGGAGTAGTCAGATGAGAGCATGGCTTTCGATGGCGGTCGCGCTGATCGCTCTGTTTGGCGTGGCGGTTGCGGCCGAAGAGTTCGAAGCCGGGGTTCACTACGAAGTGCTGCCGATCCCGGTGGACACCGCCGCGGCCGACAAGATCGAAGTCGTCGAAATATTTTCCTACGGCTGCCCCGCCTGCTTCGGTTTCGACCCGATCCTGGAGAGCTGGCGGGCAAACCAGGCAAATGACGTACTGTTCCGCCGCATGCCCGCGATGGTGCGCGAAGATTGGGTGATGTATGCGCAGGCCTTCTATGCCGCTGAAGCCCTTGGCGTGCTCGACAAGATGCACACACCGATGTTCGAGGCCCTCCACATGCGCGGCCTCGACCTGCGTGACCCGAAGGTGCTCGCCGGTGTGTTCAAGGACTCCGCGGGGATCAACGAAGACGAGTTCGTGCGCGTGCTGAACTCGTTTGGCGTGCGCAGTAAGACGATGCAGGCCGATGCCCAGGGGCGCATGTATCGCATCACCGGCGTGCCCACCATCGTCGTCGACGGCAAGTACCGTGTCTACGGTGGAATGCTCGATGGCAGCAACATCCGCGTGCTGGCGGTCGTGGACTTCCTGATCTCAATGATCCGCGAACAGTCGAAGAGCGGGTGAGCGTGGCGCGGGAATTGCCAGACACTGCACAGTTGCGACGGTTGCCGATTGATAGACTGCCACTGACCCTCGGCCCAGGCCCACTTCCCGGCGTGATGAACAAAGCCCTCGGAACGCTCGCGAACTTTGCCAGTGGCCGACGCACCGAGCCCCAGTGGTCGGCTGTCACTGCACTGCAGAATCCGCGCGGCGTCCACACCGATTGTGCCCAGCGCGACGCCCTGCGCCTGCTGTCGTTCAACATCCAGGTCGGCATCAGCACACGGCGTTACCGGCACTATCTCACCAACGGCTGGAAGCATTTGCTGCCGCACGAATCGCGTTCGCACAATCTGCGGCGCATCGCCGATCTCATCGGTGAGTACGATGTGGTGGCACTGCAGGAGGTCGACGGCGGCAGCCTGCGCAGCGGCTTCGTGAACCAGGTCGAGTACCTTGCCTACCGCGCGCACTTCCCATTCTGGTACGCGCAGCTCAATCGCGACCTCGGCCCACTCGCACAGCATGGCAATGGCCTGTTGTCGCGGCTCGAACCCCGCCAGCTCGAAGATCACAAGCTCCCCGGCATGATCCCGGGTCGCGGCGCCATCGTCATGCGCGTGCGCTTCGGACAGATCGAGGTGCTGGTCATACTATTGCACCTGTCGCTGGGCGAGCGATCGCGTCAGCGTCAGCTGTCCTATGTGCGGGCGCTCATCGAAGGTCACCAGCACGTCGTCATCATGGGGGATATGAACAGTCACTTGAGTCGGCTCCTGTTCGGATCGCCGTTGTCGGATACGCCGCTGCTGCCCGCGAACGAAGTCGTGCCGACGTATCCAAGCTGGTCGCCCGCGGTCGCGCTCGACCATATCCTGGTCACGCCCACCTTGCGCGTGCGGCAGTTCGAAGTGCTCGACTGTGAAGTGTCCGATCACCGCCCGCTTGCAGTCACACTTGGCCTCAACGACGGCAGCCACCGCCTGCAGTAACTGGGTCTGCAGTAATTCCGTATCGGCGTGGCCATGCATCTGGTCGTAGACTGGTCGTTCATTCGGTTCCGGGGAAGGTCATGCAACAGCTGTCGGGGCAGGACGCGACGTTCCTGTACGTCGAATCGGCGCGCACCCCCATGCACATCGGCGCGCTCAGCATCTACGACCCCGCCACTGCGCCCGGCGGTCAGGTCCGTTTCAAACAGATCCTCGATCACATCGAGAGCCGACTTCACACTGCGCGGGCGTATCGCCAGCGCCTGGTGCGCGTGCCGTTCGAACTTGACTATCCCTACTGGATCAACGATCGCTTCTTCGACCTCGAGTTCCACGTCCGCCACATTGCATTGCCGGCGCCCGGTGATTGGCGGCAACTGTGCATCCAGGCCGCGCGCCTGCACTCACGTGTGCTCGACCTCACCAAACCCTTGTGGGAGTTCTACGTCATTGAAGGACTCGACAATGTGGCCGGCGTACCGAAGGGTGCGTATGCGATTCTCTCGAAGGTCCATCATGCAGCGATCGATGGCGTAAGCGGCACCGAGCTGACCGCGTCGCTGCATGATCTCACCGCCGAGTCGAAGCGGATGATTGCCGATGCGCCATGGCATCCCGAAACAGAACCCTCCGTTTCCGAGCTCATGGCGCGCACGGCGGGCAACAACTTCAAGGAGCCGTTTCAGCTGTTGCGTGTGCTCGCGAGCGCGGCACCGTCACTGGTGTCGACCCAGGTCAAACTCGCAAGGCACGAACTCGAGTCCTCCGGTCCCGTGCCGAAGACGCGCTTCAACGGCGCTGTGTCCGGTCATCGCGTATTCGAGGGTCGCTCGTTCCCGCTGGCGGGTTTCAAGCAGATCCGCAAGGCCGTTGCGAGCGCAACGATCAACGATGCCGTGCTCAGCGTGTGCGGCGGCGCGGTGCGCGCCTATCTGGAGGGCAGCGGCGAATTGCCAGAGGAGTCATTGATCGCGATGGCGCCGGTCAATGTGCGCAAGGACGACGAGGTAGGTACTGCGGGCAATCGGGTGTCGGTGATGAGCGTGTCGATGCGCACCGACATTGCCGATCCGCTCGAACGCCTGCACGCCGTTCACACCGCGACGCGCAACTCCAAGGCGCTGTCGAAGGCCTACGGCGCACGCTTGATGACCGACCTCAATCGCCATGTGCCGGCGTCGACCCTCGCACTTGCGGGTCGACTGGTGTCGCGCTGGGGGCTCGCCAACGCGATCGATCCAATCTTCAACGCGGTGGTGACCAACGTGCCGGGGCCACAAGTACCGATGTACATGAATGGCGCCAAGCTCATCGGCTACTACGGGCTCGGGCCGATCACCGACAGCATGGGCCTGTTCATGCCGGTCTTGAGCTACGCGGGCAACATGAGCATCAGCGTGACCAGTTGCCGGCGCATGATGCCGGATCCTGAACGGTTCGCCGATTGCCTCGATCGTGCGTTCCACGACACGCTGGCCGCGGTCAGCTGATCGCGGCCAGGTGCCCTTGGCTTACTCCGGTGCCGTGCGTTTGACGCAGGCCGTTTCGAACAACTCCGGATACTCGGCCGGATAACTGGTCTGACAGAACGCGATGCCGGTCACTGCCTGGTTGATCACGTAGGCATGCACCGACTTCGACTGTGCTTCGTCGAGTACATGGGCGAAGCCCGCCATGCCCTTCCCAACGAACGCGCCACCGCGCACGATCGCATCCCACGCCTCGTGCGTAGCGGGCGCCATGTAGCGCAAATCAGGCAGTGATCCGGATGACAGCGCGCCGGGTCCGTGACAGACGCTGCAATAGGTATGGTAGAGCGACTCGCCCTGGGCGATTTCTTCCGGGGTTGCCTTGGATTCAGGCGGCGTCGGAATGTTGATCGGCGTGACCTTGGGTTCCGGCAGCTTGGTCGCGCCGCCAATCTTGAATGCCAGCAGGCGGCCGCCCTGCAGGACGTTGTCACGATGCTTGGGTACGCCGGACGCAAGTGCGAAGGCACCGCCCCAGCCCGCCATCACCGCAACATATTGCTCACCATCCACGGTGTATGACACGGGCGCGGCGATGATGCCGTTGTAAACCGGCGTCTCCCAGAGCAGTTTGCCGGTGTCGGCTGCATAGGCTGCGAAGTGACCATCGGAGCGGCCCTGAAACACGAGGTTACCTGCCGTTGACAGCACGCCGCCGTTCCAGCTGGTCGCATGTTGCACACGCCACACTTCTTTCTGGGTGACGGGATCCCATGCGGCCAGATGTCCCTTAACGTTGCGCAGGTCGGCAATCTGCCCCTCAACGGTCTTGCTGGGAATCATGTAGTCGGTCGAGACGCCGAGGTTCCAGCTGCCGGGTTCGTGCTGGAACGCATTGTTCTGGGCAAATTTGAAATTCATGTCCAGCGCCGGGATGTAGACGAGATTCGTCAGCGGACTGTAGGACATCGGGTGCCAATTGTGCCCGCCGTAAGGTGAAGGCCATATGGTCTTCATCTCGTTGGCGTAGTGGGCTTCCGGATTCTCCACGGGTCGCCCCGTCTCCTTGTCGATGTGACTTGCCCACGTCACGGGCACGTAAGCTTCGGCGGATATGAACTCACCGTTCGTGCGATCGATGACATAGAAGAATCCGTTCTTCGGCGCCTGCATCAGTACTTTGCGTGGGGTGCCGCCGATCTCGATGTCCGCGAGAATCATGTGCTGGGTTGCCGTGTAGTCCCAGGTGTCGCCTGGCGTCGTCTGATAGAACCAGGCCATCTCGCCGTTGTCGGGATTGATTGCAACGATCGACGACACATAGAGGTTGTCGCCGCCGCCCGGACTGCGCAGGTATCGATTCCACGGCGAGCCGTTGCCAACGCCGATGTACAACAGATTGAGCGCTGGATCGAAGGCCATCGAGTCCCACACCGTGCCGCCGCCGCCGACGTCCCACCACTTGCCGCCGCGCCAGGTGGCCGCTGCCTGTTCGAGGTGTTTGCCTTCAAAGGGCTTGGCCGGATCGCCCGGCACGGTGAAAAAACGCCAACTCTCCGCACCGGTCGCGGTGTCGTACGCGGTGATGTAACCGCGCACGCCGTACTCGGCACCGCCGTTACCGATGATCACTTTGTCTTTGACGATGCGCGGCGCGCCGGTAATCGTGTAGGGGCGCTCAGGATCGATCGTCAGTTTTTCCCACGCCAGTTTGCCGGTGCCGGCATCGAGCGCAATCAGTCGGCCGTCGATCGTGCCGGCATAGACTCGGCCTTTCCAGACGGCCACACCGCGATTGACCACGTCGCAGCATGCGTACTTGCCCCACTCGCGTTTGACCTGAGGATCGTATTGCCAGATCAGTTCGCCGGTTCGAGCATCGTTGGCGAACACCACGCTCCATGAGCCGGTGGTGAACATCACACCATCGACCACGATGGGTGTGGCTTCGAGGCCACGGGTGGTGCCGGTATCCCAATACCAGGCGAGACCGAGCGATGCGACGTTGTCGGCGTCGATCTGGTCGAGGGGCGAAAAGCGCTGCTCACCATAGTCTCGACCATGGGCCAGCCAGTTGCCGGGCTCCGCGTCGGCCTTGCCGATGCGATTGCCATCGACGGTTGCGGTGTGTGCCACGATGCGCTCGGCGCGAGAAGCTTCCGCCGCTGCGGGCGCGACATCGGCTGCAGGTGTCACGGTGGTCGACTGTGGATCTGAACACGCGGCAAGCAGCGCGCACGAAACGAACACCGCAAGTGCGCGGCGTGAATAGGTCAGCGGCATGAGTCCCCCCGAATGAAAAAACCCCATTTGGCGCAATCTACGCCAACCGAGCACAGTTTACTGATTTGGCGCGATCTTCCCTAGGCTTGCTACGGCTCGCGCGTGCGGTCGTGCTCGCGGGGGTCGTTGGCGGCATCGGCGCCGGTTGGCTCGCCTTTCGTGGCATCCATGCCGGGACCTGCACCGGGTAGCAGTGAGCGCAGGAAACTGATGTTCTGGTCTGCGAGTTTCTGCATCAGCTTGATGGGGTTGGCGTTCAACACCTCGCGCATGCGGCGCTGGTACAGCTCCTGCTGCTCGAGAAAGGTGAACATGCTTTGCTCGAGATAGCGGCTCAGGACGCCTTGCATGCTGTCGCCATAGAACCGAATGACCTGCTCGAGCACCTTGTTGGTGAGCAAGGGCTCGTGGCCCTCGGCTTCCTGCTCGGCGATGATCTGCAGCAGCACGCTGCGCGTGAGATCGCGCCCCGACTTGGAGTCGACCACCTTGACGGGGTCCTTCGTGAGAATCATCTTACGAACGTCTTCCAGCGTGACGTAGGCACTCTGCTGGGTGTCGTAGAGTCTGCGGTTCGGGTACTTTTTCAATATGCGCAATGCAACATGCTCCTGCCGCAAGCGACAGCTTATGCGGAGGCGGTCATGGTATACCCTTTGCCGCAGTGCGGAAAACAACAGCGGGGCGCACGCCCTTTCGGAGGAACGATGAAACTGAGTGTGGACGTGGACCTGACGCCGGAGGAGCTGCGCCGCCTGTTCGGGCTGCCGGATCTGTCTCCGATTCAGAACCTGGTGATCGAGCGCATTACCGGTCAGATCGAAAAGGGTCTGGACTCAAATCTGATGGCGACCATGACCCGCTCGCTCATCACTGGCGGTCTGCAGTCCTGGGACGCCTATCAGAAGATGCTATCGACGCTCCTCAGCACCCGTCCGAGCGGCGACGCCCGCAAGCCGGGTGAAGGATCGTCAACGCCAACCTAGTGTGGTGTCCCGCAGAGATTCAGCGGTCGGCGGCAAACACCGCGCGCGGATAGACGAAGGATCGCCAGCCGCCACGATCGAATTTCTGCCACTGATCCTTGGGCTGGGCCAGCCGATCCGCAATGATGTAATAGATCACGGGGTTGAAGCCCATGCCGCAGTGGCTCGCGACCACTTCGACGTTGTCGGTGCGGTGGGTTTCCCGCTCGATACAGGTTTTCCAGTGGGCGATGCCGTCGGTGCGAGAAAAAATCGCCGTGCACGGCACGGGCGGTGGTGTGGTCAGGTCGCCGAACTGCGTGCGCACGCTCGTGGCGGATTGGCCCGTCGCCATCTCGAACAGGCGCGCGACCGCGGGAGTCGTGCCGTTGGCTACGGTTTGACCAAAGGGTGAGCCGAGCGTCACCACCTGGCGCACCTGGTCGGGCATGACCTTGGCAATCTCGCGCGCGAAGATGCCGCCGAGGCTCTGCCCGATCAACGTCACCGGCTCACCGTAGTGGCGCTCGATGTTGCCGACGGTCTGCGCCAGCCGCTCGAGCAAGTTGCCCCGTGGACCCAGATTACGACCAAATCCCCAGGGAATCGTGGTGTAGCCGAGGCGGTCGAGCCAGCGCCGCAGCATGCCGGTGGACTGGCTGTCCGCCATGAACCCGGGCAGCACATAAACGGGATGACCGTCACCTTTCGGCAGCCGATTCAGCAGCGGCAGTGTAGGGATGAGCGTCGACGCTTCGATCAGCGCGCGCCACCCTTCGGAGAGGGCGAGCAGGGTCGAAGGCGGTGTTGCGGTCGCAGTATCCACCGGTGTCGCCATTGCGCCTCCGGAAACGGTTCGGTAACAAGTAGCACAAAAGATGCGCTGGGGTAAATAATTCACTTATCTTAATTTCATCAGTCCTTTTGAGGATCCACCGAGCAATGGCGCACGAGTCCGACAAACAGGTCGCACCTCCGGACGCGGATGAGTGGGCCGATGAGCTCGGCGAGTGGCTCGCCGCCCTCGATGGCGTGCTCGAAGTTCAAGGGGCCGGACGCACGCGGGAGTTGCTGGCGCGCCTGCAGGAACAGGCCTCACGGCGCGGTCTTGTGCTGACTGAAGCGGCGCTCAACACGCCCTATCGCAACACCATCGGCCTGGCGGACCAGCCGCCCTATCCCGGTGACATCGAACTCGAAACCCGCATCGGCAACATCATCCGCTGGAATGCGGTGGCCATGGTGCTGAAGGCCTACGACAGTGGCTCCGGGGTCGGTGGGCACATCGCCACCTACCTGTCCGCCGCCGCGATGATGGAGGTGGGCTTCAATCACGTCTTTCGCGCGCCACGGGACGGCTTCGGCGGTGACCAGGTGCACTTTCAGGCCCACAGCGCGCCGGGCGTCTATGCTCGGGCCCTGCTGGAAGGCCGGTTGAGCCAGGGACAGGTACTGAATTTTCGGCGCGAACTTGGCACCGGCGGCGGCCTGCCCTCGTATCCGCACCCGCGCCGACTGCCGCACTTCTGGCAGATGCCCACCGCAAGCATGGGCTTGTCCACTCCGAGCGCGATCTACCAGGCCCGCTTTGCCAAGTACCTCGAGGGCCGGGGTTTGAAGCGCGCGGATGGCGCTAAGGTGTGGGTCTTCATCGGCGACGGTGAATCCGATGAGCCGGAAGTGCTTGGCACCGTGAACATGGCGTCCCGGGAGCATCTCGACAATCTGGTCGTCGTGATCAACTGCAACCTGCAGCGCCTCGATGGTCCGGTGCGCGGCAACGGCAAGATCATCCAGGAACTCGAACGCTCATTTCGCGGCGCCGACTGGCACGTCATCAAGGTGATCTGGGGCGGCGGTTGGGATGCGTTGCTCGAACGCGACGTCGACGGCCATCTGCAGCAGCGCATGGAGCAGGCGGTTGATGGGGATTACCAGATGTACACCGCGTCCCCCGGCGACGCCGTGCGGGAGCACTGGATCGAGAAGACCCCGGCGCTGAAAGAACTGATGAAGACCCTGTCGAACGAAGAGATCAGATCCATCAAGCGCGGTGGCCAGGACCCCCACAAGATCTTTGCGGCGTTCAAGCAGGCCGCGGAAATACAGGGCAAGCCGTGCGTCGTGCTGCTCAAGACGGTGAAGGGCGACGGGCTCGGACCGAAGGCCGAGGGGCGCAACACCGTGCATCAGAAGAAACACCTGTCTGCCGAAGAACGCCGGGAACTCGCCCGCCGTCTCGACATTCCCCTCGATGATGCGGCGGTCGTGGCTGCGGATCTGTACCTGCCGCCGCCGGACTCGCCGGAGCTCACCTACCTGATGGCGCGGCGCCGCGCGCTCGGTGGCTTCCTGCCGGCGCGGCG
>JBGSQB010000054.1:0-27076 GCA_041738285.1 Pseudomonadales bacterium
GCGATCTTCGGCGGTACGGCCGGCGCCGTCAACGGAACGCTCACGTTCATCGTTGGCGGTGACGCCGGTGCGCTCGAACGCGCCCGACCCGTGCTCGACAAGATGGGCGCGAACATCTTCCACGCCGGTGATCAGGGTGCGGGGCAAGTGGCCAAGGTGTGCAACAACATGCTGCTCGCCGTTCACATGGCGGGAACCGCTGAGGCACTTGCGCTGGGCGTTGCCAACGGACTCGATCCGACTGTGCTCTCGGAAATCATGAAACGATCATCCGGTGGTAATTGGTCGCTGAACGTGTACAACCCCTATCCGGGCGTGATGGAAGGTGTTCCGGCATCGCGTGGCTACGCCGGCGGGTTCCTCGTGGACCTGATGGTGAAAGACCTGGGGCTCGCGATGGAAGCGGCAGATGCGGTCGATGCATCGACGCCGATGGGATCGCTCGCTCGCAATCTCTATCGGATGCTCAAAAGCCAGCATGATGCGGGTCGGCTCGACTTCTCTTCCATCCAGAAGTTGTACACAAAGCCATGAGGTGAACGCGGTCGCTTGCGCGCGAACGAGTGCTTGAACTTTCTGGACTGATTCGCGCGCAAGCGCGCGCCCACCGGTTCCGGTCGAGACTCAGCTCAACGCCGCCATCGCCGCTTCAAATTCCTCGGAGATGTCTTCCATCTCGTTGGTTTCGATCGACGGGTCGAGGCCGAGCTTCTGGAAAGCCTGGATCTTGGTCCAGTCGAGCTGCGCGCACGGATGATTGGTACCTGCGTACGTCTGCAGATGCGCCACCATCACGACGTCGGCGTAGTCGGTTGCCGGGCTCGATCGGTCGTACTTCGTGTAGCACATCGGCACTTCTGCGATGTCGGGCGCGAACTTCCAGTTGCGCAATATGAGTGCGCCCAGCTCGCCATGCACTTCGTCGATCACGCGGTCAAGTGTGATGCCGTCGTTGAGCAACCGGTCGTGCTCTTCGGCCCAGGTGAGGATCGGCAGCACGCCGATGTTGTGGGTCAATCCGGCGAGCAGTGCCTGATCGGGTTTTAGCCGGGTGAAGTTCCGTGCGAGCACGGTGGAAATCGCCGCCACCTGTGTTGCGTGCGCCCAAACTGCGCGCAGTTTTCGGTCGATCACATCGGATGTGGCCTGGAACATCTGCTGCATGGCGAATCCGGTGGAAAGGTTGCAGCTTTGATCGATTCCAAGGCGACTGACAGCGGCGTTGATCGTTTCGATTTCGCGGGCACCGCGATACATCGGGGAGTTCGCGACCTTCACTACGCGTGCGGCGAGGCCGGGGTCCGCCGCGATGACTTCTGCCAATTGCGCCGCGGAGATGTCCTCTTTCTCGACTGCTTCCCGAATCTGCAGCGCCACCTCGGGCAGCATGGGCAGCTGAAGCTGATCCTTGCTGATGGCGGTGGTGACTTCCTCCCGCACAGCATCGGCGACGCTCGACATACCAATTCCGGTGTCAGTGTGACTTTTTCAGTATAGGAGACTTACCGGACTTCGATTGTGACGCCTGCCGCGGTGTGTCCAGCGTGCGTGAACGAATGCGTGATTACCATCAGCAACTCACCGGCGGGCGTAGTGCCGCAGACGGCGACGACGGTCGCAATGCGCCGCTCTGCGTCGTCGAGCACGTGATCACCATTGCTCGGTCGACTGGCGCCGCGCCAGGTCGCGGACGCGAGGTGACGCTTGACCGCGCCGCGGTGTTCGGCGCGCGCGATCACTTCCTGACCGAGGTAGCAGCCCTTGCCGAAGTTAACCACGCCGAGCCGCGGATAACCGAGCATTTGCGGCAGGAACTGGCCTGTGGTGGCGTCTGTGAGGTGAACCCAGCCACTGTCGACGTCGATCGCATCCCACTGGTCGCCGTCGGCCATGCCGCTTTGCCGGGCGCGTTCGAGCGCCAGTGGCAACGGCAACAGATGCAGACCGCGCGGTGTGGTGCCCGGGATCCGCACGGCGATACCTTCGCCGTCCTCGACGCAATGAAGCGATGGCGCATCCATCCCGGACGGCGCCAGATTTCCGACGCTGACCCAGTCGTCGAGCACGCGCATCTTGCTTTTCGAGAACATGAGGTACTTGCGCAGCGTGTCCTGGAACGTGGCCATGACCGACGTGTGCATCCACAGCAACACGCGAGTGCGATGCTCGATCACAATCAGGTCGGCGACGGCCCGCCCCTGCAGATTGCACAATGCACCCAGCAGTGCGTGTTCGGGTGTGAGTAAGTCCATGTCGCAAGTCAGGTATCCTTGCAGGAATGACTTGGCGTCAGCGCCATCGAATGCGAGCAGTCCGAAGTGCGATAGATCCAGTAGTGCGCCGTTATGGCGCGAGGACGAGGCGCTTCGCATCGCGCCATCGCGCTCGACGATGCGCATCCCGAGTTCGCTCAGTTGGGTTTGCCAGGTCGAATGCACGTTCAGGCCACCACGAAACAGGGCGGATTGCCCATGATTTTTGCGCCACCATGAATTACTGTCGAGCTAATCTTGCATCTGAGGCCACACCATGGCGGGAACGGCGACCGAACACAATCGACTCGCCTGGCGCAGCCGACGCGGCTTGCTCGAGCTCGATCTGTTGCTGCCGCCGTTCATCCACGCGCGCTGGCCGCAACTATCTCCGGAAGAGATCGAGAACTACACGCGGTTGCTGGCGTGTGAAGACCAGGATATTTGGGACTGGGTGCGACGAATCCAATCACCGCCCGACGAAGGTCTGCAGCAGGTCGTCGATCTGATCGTGCGCTTCAATGCCGATCGCGATGCACGAGCCGGCGCGCACACCGTCGATTGAGTGGCATCCGGGTGCGGCGCAGATGGCGCCAGCGCTCGCCGTTGCCGTTCTGTGGTTGCTAGCGAGCGGCCTGCTGCCGATGGCCGTGGCATGGCCCTGGCTCGTGCTGGTCGGTAGCACGGTAGCCATGGTGCTTGTCGGCCATGGATGTCGGCGGCGGTCGAGGCAGTTGACCGGTGTTGCGAACGCCATCGTGCTGGATGGCCGGGCACACAGCATGCATGGGGCGTGGCTCGCACCTGGTTGGCTGATGATTCGCCTCGGCTCCGGGCGCAATTCCCGCCGACTGTGGATCTACCATACGGAAGTGTCGCCGTGCGATTTTGCGCGCCTGCGTCGTTTCGTGCGTCGCACGTTGCCCGCGGTCAGCCGGCGACCGGCCTCAACACGTCGAGTGGATCGTTGACGCCTGGATAGAGCTCAGTGTCTCGACCCTGGTCTTTCTGCTCAGGGTAGTCGAGGGTGTAGTGCAGTCCCCGACTTTCCTTGCGCGCCTGCGCGGAACGAACGATGAGTTCGGCCACGTGAATCAGATTTCGCAGTTCGATCAGGTCGCGAGAGACGCGGTAGTTGCTGTAGTAATCGTGGACTTCCTGTTTCAGCAGTTCGATACGATGCAGCGCGCGCTCGAGGCGCTTGTTCGTGCGCACTATGCCGACGTAGTCCCACATGAACTGACGCAGTTCGTGCCAGTTGTGTGAGATCACCACGTCCTCATCGGAGTCGGTGACGCGACTCGCATCCCAGGCAGGAATTGGCGCGGCCGCAGGCGCAGTCGGCAGGCGTGTGCGGATGTCGTCTGCCGCTGACTTTCCATACACCAGGCATTCGAGTAGCGAGTTGCTCGCCAGTCGATTGGCGCCATGCAGACCGGTGAAGCTCGCTTCCCCGATTGCGTAAAGTCCCGCCAGCTCCGTGGCGCCGCTGCTGGCATCGACGACAACGCCGCCGCAGGTATAGTGAGCGGCCGGCACTACAGGGATCGGCTCGCGAGTCATATCGATACCGAGCGCTGCGCAGCTCGCGTAGATATTGGGGAAGTGCTTCTTGATAAGCGCGGCAGGCTTGCGCGAAATGTCCAGATATACGCAATCGATGCCGAGTCGTTTCATCTCATGGTCGATAGCCCGGGCGACGACGTCCCTGGGTGCCAGTTCCGCGCGCGGATCGAACCGATCCATGAATCGCTCGCCATTGGGCAGCAGTAGCAGACCGCCTTCACCACGTACCGCCTCGGAAATGAGGAACGACTTTGCGTGGGGATGGTAGAGGCAGGTTGGATGGAACTGATTGAATTCCATGTTCGCGACTGTGCATCCGGCGCGCCACGCCATGGCGATGCCGTCACCAGTCGATCCATCCGGGTTGCTCGTGTAGAGATAGACCTTGCTGGCACCGCCGGTTGCGAGGATGACGAATCGTGCCCCAAAGGCCTCCACCTCGTCGGTGTCGCGGTTGTAGACATAGGCACCCACGCAGCGGCGCGGGCCATCGCCGACTCGGTTGGAGGTCACCAGGTCAATCGCGATACGATTCTCGAACATCTCGATATTCGGTCGACGTTGGGCTTCGCGCAGGAGGTTGCTAGAAACTGCATGCCCGGTCGCGTCGGCAACGTGCAGGACGCGACGGAACGAATGCCCACCCTCCTGGGTCAAATGGAAGTCGTCAGCGTCGCGGTCGAACTGCACGCCCCATGCGCCGAGTTGAGCGATTGCTTCACCCGCATGACAAACGACATGCCACACGGTTTTTTCGCGGCACAAGCCGGCACCGGCACGGATGGTGTCTTGTACGTGATCGTATTCGGTATCGAACTGGTTGGTGACCGCTGCGATTCCACCCTGCGCCCAGTCGGTGGACCCCGAGGAAAGCTCCGCCTTGCTGAGCACCGCGATGCGGGCATTGCTCGGCAGATGCAATGCCGCGGCAAGGCCAGCGGCGCCGCTACCGATGATGAGTACGTCGAATTGGAACCGGGACGCCATTTGTTGGTCTGAAATGTCCTTGTGCAGCGCTTCCCTAGTATAAGGCACGACAGATATGCAGAATAACCAGCCTTCGCGTGTACTGAAGTTCGATGTCGAGATGCAGCGGCGTGCGCGACCGCAGATGCCAGAGGTGCCGCTAGGCGTGACTCGTGAAACCGACAAGGAACTCGTACGCCGAGTCAAGCAAGGGGATCGCACGGCGTTCGAACTGCTCTTCGAGCGATATCAGTACAAGATTCACGGACTCGTAGGGCGCTACATCAAGGATTTCTCTGAAGTCGACGATGTCGTGCAGGAAGCTTTCATCAAAGCATATCGTGCACTGCCGCGGTTCCGCGGTGAGAGCGCCTTCTACACCTGGCTATACCGGATCGCGGTGAACACCGCTAAGAATCATCTCGTGTCGCGCAACCGCCGGCCGCCGGACGTCGACGTCGACGCCGGTGATGCCGAGTACCTGGACAGTGCCGATGCGTTGCGCGAATCGGAGAATCCGGAAAACAGTCTGTCGCGCGATCAACTGGAGCTTGCCATCAACAGAGCACTGGCGGATCTGCCCGACGATCTACGCAGCGCGGTAACGCTGCGCGAGTTCGACGGTCTGAGCTACGAGCAGATCGCCGAGATCATGGAATGTCCAGTCGGCACGGTGAGATCACGGATCTTTCGGGCGCGTGAGTCGATCGAGAGCAAGATCGGTCATCTGCTGGATCGCGTGTAGTTCGGACAGCGGGAAGGATGAGAGAAAGATGAGAAAGGCAAATTGAGTGAAGAGGTGGGTCGGATGTCGTCACAGTTGAAAGAATCCCTGTCGGCCGCGATCGACGGTGAAGCAGATCAGTTCGAGCTCCGGCGTGTGCTCGACGAAGTCGGGCGCGACCCCCAGTTGCGCGCCAGTTGGCAGCGCTATCACGCCATTGGCGCATTGATTCGTGGTGATGGGAGAGTCCGCCCACCCACCGCCGTTTCGCCGCTGGATCGCTTGCGCGCGGGCATCGATGGCAGTGCATCGGCGACGGAAGCCTTAGCATCGTCGCATCGTTCCCGCGTCGGGCGCCTTGCCGGTGCCGGTGTCGCAGCGATGGTCGCGCTCGGCATTGTCATTGGCTTCGGCGATTTCTCCACTGCGCCGCTCGAAGACGAACGCGCGATTGCGGAAGCATCGTTGCCGATCATGGGTATACCTGCGTCGGTAAGGCGGGCGCCGGACGTGATCGAAGCACCCGATCTGTCGGCGCCGGCATTGGCGGCAGCCGACGCCGCGCGCCGGACGGCGGACCTGCGGCCGTTCCCCACCGAATCGGACATGGTGCGCAGCCAAGCCTACATGTTGATGCATGCCCACCATATGGCGCTGAGTCGTCCCCCCGGGCCGACTTCGCTGGTCAAGGTCGCGGCATTCGAGTCGCGATGACCCCAGCGATGCGCTCCATCGTGGTCGGTGCGTTGGCGCTCAGCATAGCCGCGGCTGAGGTGTCAGCCGCGCCAGCAGCGGCGGGTCGGACCACCGACGAGTGGCTCGAATTCATGAATCGGGCGTTTGTAGAGCGCAACTACGATGGGGTGTTCAGTTATTTCGACGGCGCCGACTTGTCGACATTGCGCGTGGTACACAGCATCGTCGATGGAGTCCAGCGCGAACGGCTGATTCACCTGAATGGCGCGCCCCGCGAGATCATTCGTCGCGGCGACGATGTCACCTGTGTACTTCAGCCCGGTGATGAGATGCTTGCACTGGAAGCCAGCATTCCTTCGGGTCCGTTTGCACGCGCGTTCGCTCGCTCGCTGGAGGGCGTGACCGAACACTACGAATTGATCCTGCAGGGCGCCGACCGGATTGCCAACCGAACGACGACGGTACTCGAGCTGTCACCCCGGGATCACGATCGGTACGGCTACCGCCTGTGGCTCGACGACGATACTGGGTTGCTGCTGCGCTCCGAACTGATCGACATGGCGGGCGCGCGGCTCGAGATATTCCAATTCGCCCATGTGGCCATCGATGAACCCATTGCTGCGGCGAACCTCGAGCCCGACAGCCGCGACGGTACGGTGACGAACCATCTGACGCTGGCGCCTTCGCAGGCGACGACGTCGCCGGGCACGTCGCGCTGGCACGCGGCCTGGGTGCCCAAGGGATTTGCCATGGCGGCGTGGGACCTACGCCGCACTCCCGCGACACGCGCGCCGGTGAATACCTTGATGTACTCCGATGGGCTCGCCGCATTTACGGTCTTCATCGAAGACATGCCGGAAGCGGGCGCGGCCACGTTTGTTTCGCGCAGCGGTGCGACGGTTGCAGTGACCCACATGACGAGCGGTCCAGACGAGCGGCCGTTCCTGGTTACGGTAGTGGGTGAGCTGCCCGTCGATACGGCGCAACGCGTCGCGCGTTCGATTGCCTTTCAATGAGCACCGAACGAGCCGCCGAAGTTCGGGCAGTGGTTGAGCGTCGCGCCGACGGCACGCTGTTTTTCGCGCCGCGCGGTGATTGTGGAGCCTGCGATGGCAACTGCGGTCTGGCGCGGGGCGGTGTCGATGTTCCGCTGCCTACCTCGCTCGCACCGGGCGAGTCGGTACGACTTCGGGTGTCGATGCACGGGCTGCGCCGCGCTGCAATCATGGCGTTCGGCTTGCCATTGTCGGGATTGTTGGCGGCCACTGCGATCGCGTCCGCGGTGGGGTTGACGGATGCGGGGGTCATCGTGGGCGCCTCGTGTGGCCTGATCTTCGGACTTACTGTCTCGGCGCGTCGATCGAGCGGTTTTGGCGTTGAGGATGTCGCCGTTACGATCTTAGACAGCGAGAGTGGTTTGGTGAACAATGGCGCCCTTTGCGGGGCAGCACGCCGAACTACACCCATCGGTCTGCCGCCGAACGCCAAATCAAATTTCGAGTGAGACGACTTCATGAGTAGCTATCGGGCGCGTGGCGCGCTGATCCTGACGTTTGGTCTGACGGTTGCGAGCGTGACCGCGTGGGGTCGTGAGCTGCCGGACTTTACGGTTCTGGTCGAGCAGCACTCGCCGGCGGTCGTCAATGTCAGCACAGTGCAGCGCGCGGCCTCGCAACCGCGAATCAACGTTCCGAATGAGCAGTGGGATGAATTCTTCCGCCGATTCTTCGGTCCCGAAGGTCCCGGTGGGTCGCTCCCCCAACCGCGCTCGCTCGGATCGGGATTCATCATTTCCAAAGACGGCTACGTGCTGACCAACAACCATGTGGTCGAAGGAGCCGAGATCATCCGTGTCCGACTGAATGATCGCCGCGAGCTCGAAGCGCAACTCGTCGGCGCCGATCCGCGCTCGGATCTGGCATTGCTCAAGGTCGAGGCCGCCGATCTGCCGACGGTGAAACTCGGACGCTCAGCGGCACTGAAGGTTGGGGAGTGGGTACTCGCAATCGGGTCGCCGTTCGGGTTCGACTATTCCGTGACAGCCGGCATCGTCAGCGCAATTGGCCGCAGTCTGCCGAACGAAAATAACGAGAATTACGTGCCGTTCATTCAAACGGACGTCGCCATCAATCCGGGTAACTCCGGCGGGCCACTGTTCAATCTCGACGGCGAAGTGGTTGGAATCAACTCCCAGATCTACACGCGCTCCGGCGGATTCATGGGCGTGTCTTTCGCAATTCCGATCGATGTAGCCATGGACGTGGTAGATCAACTGAAGAATCACGGTCATGTGTCACGCGGCTGGCTCGGCGTCGTGATTCAGGAGGTCAACCGTGAGTTGGCGGAGAGCTTTGGCCTCAAGAAACCGGCCGGTGCGCTGGTGTCTCGGGTCAGCGCCGGCAGCCCGGCCGCAGCCGCCGGCCTGAAGGAAGGTGACATCATCGTTGCGTTCAATGGCACGCCGATCGACCTGTCTGCGGACCTGCCCCACGTGGTCGGTCGCACTCGCGCCGGCAGTGAGGCGACCATCGCGATCGTGCGCGATGGTAAGCGCAAGGAGTTATCGGTCATCGTCGGTGAGCTGCCCGATTCGGGCGAGCCGATTGCGGCGGCAGGGCCACTGGCGAAAGAACCATCGCGGCTCGGCCTTGTGGTCGAAGACCTGACCGATGCGACGCGGCAGCGCGCAGGCGTTGACAGCGGCGTGCTGGTGCGCGAATCGGACGGACCGGCAGCAGAGGCGGGCATCCAACCGGGTGACATCGTGACGCGGATCAACAATGAGGAAATCGACTCGGTCGCGACATTTGCGTTGGTTGCCGATACGCTGACGCCTGGTCGGTCGGTGCCGGTACTGATCGTACGGGGTCAGTCGCCGACGTTTCTGGCGCTTCGCGTGCCAGAAGACTGAAGGCAGGCCCGCTTCCACACCCTTGGATGGGACCTCTGCAGTGCCCGCCCTGCCGGCCACTGCAGCATGGCCAGCACGGGCTGAATTACGCTACACTCGCGCCGCCTCAAGCAGCCCACCGTAAGCACAAACCCGCGTGTCCGTTCTTTCGCATATTCGAAACTTCTCGATCATTGCCCACATCGACCATGGCAAATCCACACTTGCCGATCGGTTGATCCAGCTGTGCGGCGGTTTGTCCGACCGCGAGATGGGCGATCAGGTGCTCGACTCGATGGACCTGGAGCGCGAGCGGGGCATTACCATCAAGGCGCAGAGCGTGACTCTGCCGTATCAGGCGCGGGATGGTCGTGTCTATCAGCTCAACTTCATCGATACGCCGGGACACGTCGATTTCAGCTACGAAGTCTCTCGCTCGCTGGCCGCATGTGAGGGTGCTCTGCTCGTGGTCGACGCAGGACAAGGCGTGGAAGCGCAGTCGGTCGCGAACTGCTACACGGCGATCAACCAGGGGCTCGAAGTCGTGCCGGTGCTGAACAAGATCGATCTGCCCCAGGCGGACCCCGACGCCGTGGTCACGGAAATCGAGGACATCATTGGTCTGGACGCCACGCGTGCGCTCCGAGTGAGCGCCAAGACCGGTCTCGGCGTACCGGATCTGCTCGAAGCGATCATCGAGCGCATACCGCCGCCTGAAGGCGATGTCGATGCACCGCTGCAGGCGCTGATCATCGATTCCTGGTTCGACAACTACCTGGGCATCGTCTCGCTCATCCGTGTCGTCGAAGGTACCGTAAAGGTGGGCGATCGGATCATGGTGAAGACCGTCGGCAAAGCCCATGAGGTCGACGGGCTGGGTCGATTCACGCCCAAGCGCGCTCCGTGTGACATGCTATCGGCGGGTGAGGTCGGCTACCTCGTCGCCGGCATCAAGGAAATCCGCGGCGCACCGGTGGGTGACACGCTCGTCTCGGCCAAGCGTCCCGATACGCCGCAGCTACCGGGATTCGCACGCGTCAAGCCGCAGGTATATGCGGGACTCTTCCCAGTCAGCTCCGAGGACTTCGAGGACTTTCGTGACGCGCTCGCGAAACTCACGCTCAACGATGCATCGTTGTTTTACGAACCGGAATCCTCCGACGCCCTCGGGTTCGGATTCCGCTGCGGCTTTCTCGGCATGCTGCACATGGAGATCATTCAGGAACGACTCGAACGCGAATATGGCCTCAACCTCATTACGTCGGCGCCGACGGTCGTGTACGAGGTGCTCACGCGCAGTGGCGAGACGATTTATGTAGACAATCCCTCCCGGCTACCCGATCTCGGCAAGATCGAGGAGATGCGCGAACCGATTGCGGTGGCCAATATCCTGGTGCCCCAGGAATATGTCGGCAATGTCATCGGCCTGTGCGTCGAGCGCCGTGGGGTGCAGAAATCAATGCAGTTTTCCGGGAATCACGTATCGATCGTGTACGAGATCCCGATGAACGAAGTGGTGATGGATTTCTTCGACCGCCTGAAATCCGTGAGCCGCGGCTTTGCTTCGCTCGACTACAGCTTCCTGCGCTTCGATACTGCTGATCTGGTACGGCTCGATATCCTGATCAACGGCGACCGCGTGGATGCGCTGGCGCTCATCGTGCATCGGGATCAGGCGCAATATCGCGGCCGCCAACTCACGGAGAAGATGCGTGAGCTGATTCCGCGGCAGATGTTCGATGTCGCCATTCAGGCCGCGATCGGCGTGCAGGTCATCGCCCGCCAGACGGTCAAAGCGCTGCGAAAGAACGTCACGGCCAAGTGCTATGGCGGTGACGTCTCGCGCAAGAAGAAGCTGCTCGACAAGCAGAAGGAAGGCAAGAAACGCATGAAGCAGATCGGCCGCGTGGAGATCCCTCAAGAAGCGTTTCTCGCGGCCCTCAAAATCGATCGCTGATGGACATCGACCTGCCCCTCATTCTGACCTGGGCCGTCATCATCAGCGGGTCCATTTGGCTCTTTGATCACGTGCTGCTGCGACCAAGGCGCGTGCAGGCCGCGGACGCATTGCGGGTGAGTCGGCCGAACGTCGGCGACGATGCGATCGAGCAGATCCTCAAAGAACCCGCGATCACAGAGTACGCGCGCTCGTTCTTCCCCGTGTTGCTGCTGGTGCTCGTGTTGCGCAGTTTTCTGGTCGAACCCTACCAGATCCCGTCTGAGTCGATGGTGCCGACGCTCGAAGTCGGAGACTTCATTCTGGTCAACAAATACGCCTACGGCGTGAGGCTGCCAGTGATCGGCACCAAGGTGTTCGATGTTGGACAGCCCAAGCGCGGTGATGTCATGGTGTTCATTCCGCCGCACGAGCCGCGCTACTTCATCAAGCGCGTCATTGGCTTGCCAGGCGATCACATCGCCTACCGCAACAAAGTTTTGTACGTCAATGGTGATCGTATTCCCCAGGAATACGTGTCCCAGGAACTGGTCGGAGGACGCATCTACTATCGTGTCTTCGAGGAGACGCTCGGTGACGAAACCCACCTGATCTACCGCTATCCGGCCCGTATCGAGCCGGCCATGGAATGGGATGTGCCGCCGGGGCACTACTTCATGATGGGCGATAACCGGGGTAAGAGTGACGACAGTCGCCGTTGGGGATTTGTACCGGATCACAATGTGGTAGGAAAGGCGGTCGCGGTCTGGATTCACAAAGAGCCCGGGTTAAACTGGCCAACATTCGAACACAACCGGTGGATCAACTAAGGAGTGGACTCCATGCGACGCTACCAGAGCGGATTGTCGGTCCTGGCCTGGCTTCTCGTGCTCATGGGTATTGGCGCGGTCGCCATGTTGACCGTCAGGTTGGCGCCTCACTACATCGACTTTCAGACCCTGGTGTCGATCGTCGACGGTCTGCCATCGGACTCCGTGCACACAATGCCGAAGACCGAGATCCGCGAGATCATGCTCAAGCGCATGAAGATCAACAACATACGCGATCTCGACGTGCGCACCATTCTCGAGATCGATCGCAAACGCGATGGTACGACGCTGATCATTCATTACGAGCGGCGCGAATCGCTGGTTTACAACGTCGATCTCGTGTTGACGTTCGATCGGCGCTTCTCATTCAGGTGACGCCATTGATGACCGGCTGCCTAAGATGCCCGCGCTGACCGATGCCGCCGCGCTCGAACGGGTCATCGGTCACTCGTTCGCAGATCCGAAGCTACTCAGCCAAGCCCTGTCCCATCGCAGTCATGGATCGAACAACAACGAGCGACTCGAGTTTCTCGGTGATGCCGCGCTCGGATTCATCGTCGCGGAGTGGCTGTACGATCTCTATCCCCAGGCCACCGAGAGCGAATTGACCTTGATGCGCGCGTCGCTCGTGCGCCGTCGCTCGCTGGCGGCAGTCGCCCGGCAGATCGATCTCGGTCGATTTCTGCTCCTCGGACCTGGCGAACGCAGCAGCGGTGGACACCACCGCGAATCGATTCTCGCTGATGCACTAGAGGCGGTGCTCGGCGCCGTGCTCAAAGATGGCGGCGTGGTTGCAGCAGTCGCGGTGCTGCGTACGCTGTTCGCGGATCGCGTCGGTTCCATCGATCCAAGCGGCGCAAAGGATCCGAAGACCCGTCTACAGGAATGGCTCCAGGCCCGGGGTCATGAGCTGCCGCGCTATGAGGTCATTGCGCAGCAAGGTGATGCCCACGCGCCATCTTTTCGGGTGGCGTGCGCGGTCGACTCCATTTCACTCGCGGTGGAAGCGGAGGGTGGCAGCCGCCGTGACGCCGAGAAAGCAGCGGCGCGAATCGCACTTTCCAAACTGGAGGTTGCCGGTGACCACTGAAGTTGCGGCCGGCGGCGTCACCTGGTGCGGCTACGTCGCATTGGTAGGCCGGCCAAACGTCGGCAAGTCGACGCTGTTGAACCATATTCTGGGGCGCAAGATCGCCATCACCTCGCGCAAACCGCAGACTACGCGGCACAACCTGCTCGGCGTAGTGACAGAAGGGTCATTCCAATGTGTCTATGTGGACACGCCCGGTATTCATGAGGTCGGCTCACGCGCGATGAACCGCCACATGGTGCGCGCCGCGACGTCTGTGCTGAGCGATGTCGATGTGATCGTCATGCTCATCGAAGGTGGGCGATGGGTCGATGAGGATGATCTGGTGCTGAAGCATGTCCGTGCCGCGTCGGCGCCTTGCATCGCCGCGCTCAGCAAGATCGATCTGCTTACCGATCGCTCCTCACTCCTGCCGCAGATCCGGCAGCTCTCCGAACTCGAGGCATTCGAAGCCATCGTACCGATCTCTGCGCTGCGGGCGGTCGGGCTCGATGCATTGAAGTCCGAAGTCAAGCGGCGGCTGCCCGCCGGTCCCCATCTCTTTCCTGCCGATCAGATCACGGACAAGTCCGAGCGATTCATCGCGGGTGAAATCGTGCGCGAAAAGCTGATGCGGCAACTTGGCGATGAATTGCCGCACCGGGCCGCTGTCGTCATCGAGCGCTACGCAGCCGGCAAGAGGCTCACGGAGATCGACGCCAACATCTATGTCGAGCGCGAGGGCCAGAAGGCCATCATTATCGGCAAGCAAGGCGCGCGCCTGAAGTCGATCGGCACCGACGCCCGACTCGACATCGAACGGATGATCGGTCAACGCGTGATGTTGCGACTGTGGGTGAAGGTGAAGTCCGGATGGACCAACAGTGAAGGTACCTTGAGACGACTTGGTTTCGAGTGACATGACGCGGCGCATCATCGGTGAACTCGCATACGTTCTGCACCAGCGCCCGTATCGTGAGACGAGCGCACTGGTAGATCTGCTCACGCTGCATCATGGCTGTATCAGTGTGGTTGGGCGCGGAATGCGCGGAGGATCGCGTCGGCAATCGGCGATGCAGCCCTTCGGACGTGTCATGGTCGGTTGTGCCGGACGCGGCGCGCTGATGACCCTAACCGCCGCAGAGGCAGTCGGTCATCGGACCTTGATGGGTTCGGCGCTGTTCTCGGGGTTGTACTTGAACGAACTCGTGCTGCGCCTGATGAAACACGACGATGCACACCCGGAAGTCTTCGTCGGCTACGAGGTCGCGCTCGATGCCTTGGCGGGAGGCCGCGACATCGAGCCGGCGCTGCGCCGTTTCGAGATCCTGCTGCTGCAGGAAACGGGCTATGAGATCAATTTCGACGCGGACGCGGCCACTGACGCTCCGATCGAGGCTGCGCGCTGCTATCGCTTCGAGGCAGACGTTGGCTTCACGCCCGTCGACGCGGCACCCGACGATCGCTCGATCTATCGCGGCGCCACAATCATGGCCGTTCGCGAGGGAAATCTCGTCGAGGCGGCCGTTCGCCGTGCCGCAAAACACCTGTTGCGCAGGGCGCTGGCACCGCACCTTGGTGAACGTCCGCTGCAAGCGCGCACGCTGTTTGCCGCCAAGCGCAGCAGCTGATGGCGCGAAACAGGGGCCCTCGAGTCATCCCGATCGAGATCACGACGCTCGATGCGCACGGCATGGGTGTGGGCCAATTCGATGGCCGCGAGGTTCGAGTCAAGGGCGTCACACCCGTCGCTCAGGTGCAGGCGCGCATCATCAAGCGTCGTCGCGGGGTATGGCTGGGCGTACCGGAAGGCGATGTGCGGAGCGTGTGCAGTGCGTATCCAGCCTGCGGTGGGTGCGCTATGCAGCATCTGCCAGGTCATACCCAATTGAATCTCAAGTCAGACGCGCTGTGCGCTCAACTTGCGGCCGTCGGCGTCACGCCGCCGCGACTCGAAACGCCTGTCGAGGGACCGATGTTCGGCTATCGGCGCCGTGCTCGATTGGGCGTGCGCCACCTGCATGCTAGTGGCGAGACGCTGATGGGGTTTCGGGAAGCGTTTGGCAGTCGGGTGGCACGGACCATGGACTGCCCGGTGCTCGTCGAACCGCTTCAGCGTGTGTTCGCGGCGCTGCGCGAAGCGTTGGGACAAATGCGGGGACGCGCCGCAATTCCGCAGATCGAACTGGCCGCCGGCGATGGCGAGGCGGCGTTCATCGTCCGCCACCTGGAGCCGCTGGTGTCCGCCGACATCGACATCCTGCGCAGGGTGGAACAGCTATCTGGCGCAACCGCGCTGACTCAGCATGGGGGTTATGACACGGTCTGCACGACCGCGAATGAGCCCGCGCCGCTCCTGCGTTACACCCTGGAACGCTTCGGCCTGTGCCTGCATTTCGCACCGATTGACTTCATCCAAGTCAACGGAATCGTCAATGCGAAACTGGTCAGCGAAGCAGCGTGCGAGCTGGTTAACGGTGGATCGACGCGGATACTCGATCTGTTCTGCGGTATCGGTAATTTCTCGCTTGTGTGCGCGCGCGCTGGCGCCAACGTGGTCGGGGTCGAGGCCGATGAGGGTCTCGTGCGGCGGGCGGCCGCGAACGCCGCGCTCAATGGCATGTCTGCGCGCACCGAGTTCATCGCGGCGAACCTCTACGCGGACATGCAGGCGCCCGTCGTCGATGCCCTGGCCTGGTGCGAACAGGTGTTGATCGACCCCCCGCGGTCCGGAGCTGGCCCGGTGCTACCTGGTGTCGGAGCGTCCCGCGCGCGCAGAATCGTCTATGTGTCGTGTCACCCGGACAGTTTCGTGGTTGATGCGGCCACGCTCGCGGCGTTCGGATTCACGCTGACGAAGCTGCGACTGTTCGACATGTTCCCGCATACCGCCCACGTGGAGATCTTTGGGGTGTTCGATCGGCGATGATCAAGCGACGTGACGACATACCGGAACTCGCGGGCGATGGCTTCGACCTGGACGGCTGGGTGGATGCGGTGTGCGCGGTTGAGCCAAACCTCGATCGGGATCGCCTGGAGCGCGCGTGTCACCTCCTGGCCGCCGTGCCGCGCCATGGTTCGAGACTGCTGACCGTTGGATCCGAGTTCGCGGGCCTCATGGCTGATCTGCATGTCGACTCGGAGTGCGCCCTGGTCGGTCTGATCTACCGCGCGGTGCGCGGTGGCCACCTGTCCATCGATGCGGTGGCCCATGACCTCGGCGCGGATGTTGCCCGCCTGTATGTCGAGCTCGAGAAGACCGCGCGCGTGAGTCTCCTTGAGCTCTCCAACGCTCCATTGCTCGAGCGCGAGTCCCGCGATCAGGTCGAGAACGTGCGCGCCATGCTGGTCGCGATGATTGATGACGTTCGTGTGGCCTTCCTGAAGCTCGGAGAGCGGATCATCGCGCTTCGATTCATGAAGCAGAGCGCACCGTCGCGACAACTGCGTACTGCTCAGGAGGTGCTCGCGGTGTTCGCGCCGCTGGCCAATCGCCTGGGCGTGTGGCGGCTGAAGTGGGAACTTCAGGATCTGGCATTCCGGTATGTCGAGCCGGACGTTTATCGCCAGATCGCCGCGCAACTCGATCGCCGTCGGGTCGAACGCGAGCGGGAAGTTGCCCGCATTGCGCACGAGATTCGAGACCTGCTGGGTACCCAAGCCGTGCGTGCGGAAGTGGCGGGACGCGCGAAGCACATCTACAGCATCTGGCAAAAGATGCAGTCCAAGGGGATTCCGTTTTCCGAGGTGCGCGATGTCCGCGCGGTGCGTGTGATCGTGGCCCAACTGCACGAGTGCTACTCGGCTCTGGGCGTCATTCACACCAAGTGGCATCACATTCCGCAGGAGTTCGATGACTACATTGCGAACCCAAAAGAGAACGGTTACCGGTCGATCCACACCGCTCTCATTGGTCCAGACGATCAGGTGGTCGAAGTCCAGATTCGAACCGCCGACATGCACCGGGAGGCCGAACTCGGTGTCGCGGCGCACTGGACCTACAAGGGCGATGTGACACAGGCGCGATCACCGCAACAGCGCGAGAAGCTCGATTGGCTGCGTCAGGTGCTCGAGTGGCACGAAGATGTCGGCGGCTTCACCGCGCTTGGTCGAGAGCTTCGGGCTGACATCGAAGACGATCGGATCTATCTGCTCACGCCCCGTGGCCACGTGCTCGAGATGCCGGTGGGCGCAACACCTGTCGATTTCGCGTACCGAGTGCACACCGATATCGGCCACCGATGCATCGGCGCGCGGGTGGACGGCCGGCCGACGCCGTTGTACACGCCTTTGCAGACCGGCCAACGCATCGAGATCGAGACGGGTGAGCAACCATCGCCAAACCGGAGTTGGCTCGACGCTGGTCTCGGCTATGTCGCTACGCCGAGGGCGCGCGCGAAGATCCAGGCGTGGTTCCGCTCGCTCGATCGGTCCCACAACATTCAGGCGGGCGAGGCGATGATCGAGCGGGAATTCCGTCGCCTCGGCATCGAACTCGATCGCGACCGCCTAGCCGCCACGCTCGGGTTCTCTAGTTTCGATTCCGTGTGCTACTCCGTGGGTCTAGGCGATCGACAGATCGCCGACCTGGTGAAGGCTCTGTATCCGCAGCCCGCCACACGCGGGTTCTCATTGGCGGTCTCCGCGATTGACCGCTCGGGCCTGCTCAACGAAATCACGGCGGTCATCGGGTCTCACGGCTGCAGCATGACGGCGCTGCGCGCCGAAACTGCGCCGGGATCGAATACTGCTACCATGCAAATCGCCCTGCAGATCGACGGACTTGCAGCGCTGGCGCGTTTGATCGATGACATCGAGTCGATCGCTGGCATCACTGAAGTGATGCGAATCGACTAGGACATCGACGCGCGCTCGTCATCCAACTTGATGTTCAGGAGTGCCGATGCGTCTGATTCTTCTGGGACCGCCGGGAGCCGGCAAAGGGACCCAAGCGCAGTACATCTGCGATGAGTACGGAATTCCACAGATCTCGACCGGCGACATGCTTCGCAGCGCCGTAAAGGCGGGAACGCCGCTTGGTCGCAAGGTGAAGAGTGTGATGGACAGCGGTGGATTGGTTTCCGACGACATCATCGTCGCGCTGGTCCAGGAGCGCATTACTCAATCGGATTGCGGTAACGGATTTCTCTTCGATGGCTTTCCGCGGACCATTCCCCAGGCGGAGTCGATGGTTGACGCAAAAGTCGATCTGGACGTCGTTTTGGAGATCCATGTACCCGACGAAGAGATAATTCGTCGACTTTCGGGTCGGCGCGTTCACCCCCCGAGTGGCCGTGTGTATCACGTCGTCTTCAACCCGCCGAAGCGCGAAGGTGTCGATGACGAAACCGGTGACGAGTTGGTGCAACGCGACGACGACAAAGAAGAAACCGTGCGTCATCGCCTGCAGGTTTATCACGACCAGACGTTCCCGCTCGTTGCGTTTTACAAGCAAAGATCCAAGGTTTCTCGCGTTCGTTATGTACGTGTCGAAGGTCTCGGTAGTGTTGAAGAGATCAAGCGTGCAGTGCTCGAAGCGTTGGCGAAACCGTCGTAGTCGATGTGCATCGACGACGCATGAATCGATGCGTGATCGAAGAAATCAGGTCGTTGTGTCTGATGTCGTTCTCAAAACCGCCGTCGACGGGTGCACGAGATTGCGTAACATAGGGCTGGATTTTCGTAAAGTTTCACCTATCATCTGCAGCGCGTGTCACGAGATGAGGTTTGTCTTTTGACGTTCGCATGTCATCTAAATGCCGAGGAGATAGATAATGGTGAAAGCAAAAAGGAAAGCTGCAGCTAAGAAGCGCAAGGCAGCACCGAAGAAGAAAGCAGCAAAGAAAGTAGCGAAGAAGAAAGTCGCAAAGAAAAAAGCGGCACCGAAGCGGAAAGCCAAGCGCAAGGCAGCGGCTCGAAAGGCCAAAGCAAAGCGTAAGGCAGTGAAGAAGAAGCCCGCCAAGAAGAAAGCCGCCAAGAAGAAGGCTGCTAAGAAGCCCGCCAAGAAGAAAGCAAAGCGTAAAGCGAAGAAGAAGGCCGCCGCACGGCGTCCGGCTTCGCGTCGCGCAAGCTCCGCTGCCATGGCGCGCGCTGAAGCTGCTGCCAACGCAAGCCGTAGCTAAGTAGACGAGACGGTGCAGTCCTTGAGTTGATTCAGCTCAAGAGACCGTTTAAAGGAAGTATTTGAACCCGGGCGCCCGCAAGGACCCCCGGGTTTTCTTTTGGCAATTCGATCAGACAGTTGGCGCCGTTGAAACTGCCTATCCTGTTGGAGCTCTGGTCCCCAGTCGACGTGACGCGCACGCCATCTGCACTTTCGCTGAACACACCCCGTTGGTACTCCGCTCGACCCGCCTCGTGCTCGATCGCGTGCGTTGCAGTTGCCCACGTGCGCGCAATGGCGCCTTGGGATGCGCCGGCGAGGGCTTTGAGCATCGGATTGACGATGAGTAGAAAGGTGACGATGGTAGACACGGGATTACCCGGTAGTCCGAAGAAGTGACAGTCACCGGCGCGTCCATAGGCGAGCGGTTTGCCCGGCTTCAGCGCCAGCTTCCAGAAGTCGAGTTCGCCGACAGCAAGCCATGCGCTGCGGACGAAGTCGGCGTCGCCGACGGATACGCCACCCGAAGTGAGGATCACGTCGTGCCTTTGAGCCGCACGCGCAAGTGTCGCCCGGATGAGCGGCTCATCGTCCACCAGAATGCCAAGGTCGGTGAGGGTCACGGGTGACTGCTTCAGCAGTTGCGCCAGCACCAGTCGGTTCGAGTCGTAGATCTGACCCATCGCAAGTGGTCCTGGTGGTGAGCGCAGTTCATCTCCCGTGGAGAACAGAGCAACCCGCAGCGGCGGTCGCACATGCACCTCGGTCAGCCCGGATGCGGTCATGGCAGCAAGGTCGAATGGATTCAGCAGGCGCCCCGCCGGCAGCAACTCGCTGCCAACGGTGACGTCGTGGCCCCTGGGGCGCACCCATCGACCGCTACGCGGTCGTTCATCGAACGTGATGGTGGACGTCGAACTCGCCGTCACGTTTTCCTGCAGGATCACGCTGTCACAACCATCCGGCATCGGCGCGCCGGTGAAGACTCGCGCGGCCTGACCGGGGCCGATGCGTCCGGACATCGGGTGGCCCGCGCGACTCAATCCAGATACGGATACGTTGTACGGAGGAACGCGATCGAACAGCGGATCGGTACTTGCGACGGCGTACCCATCCATGGCGGAGGCGGTGAATGGCGGTACATTCATCGGCGCGATGACCGCGCGCGATGTCACACGATTGGCAGCAGCACTCACCGACAGCGCGACGTCGTCCTGCTTGCCAACCTTCGCCGCCTTGATCAACAGGGCCCGTGCCTCGTCGATGTCCAGCAGCTCCCGATTGCCCAATCCGGTCGATGTCATGTATTCGTATCCCGCTTGTACCGCGCTTAGAATGCCGGCACGCCAGATGTGCGGCAATGGGCGCTGCACCGACGGAAGGCAGCGACGGATGCGTGACGAGAAGACGGTATTGGGTTTCGACACCGCGACCGCGGCCTGCTCGGTCGCCGTTCGCAAGGGTCATGAAACTCGATTCGATCACCGGATCGTCGAGCGTCAACACAACGCCACGCTGTTACCCATGATCGAGGGGCTGCTCGGGATTCCGCGCGATGTCGCAGCCGTCGGGTTCGGTTGCGGCCCGGGGTCCTTCACGGGCGTGCGCATCGCGGCCAGCGCCGCACAGGGCATTGCATTGGGTCTCGCCGTGCCGGTGGTACCAGTATCGAGCCTCGCAATTCTGGCGGCAGGCGCTTTGCGCATTCAAGCTGACATCCGGTGCGTGGTTGCCTGCATCGCAGGCCGTAGGGGCGAGATGTATACCTGCGCCTTTGAACGAGGTGACGTTGGTCCGATTGCCGTGACGTCTGAACGAGCCGTGCGTATCGAGCAATGCGCGCCGACCGATTTGCCTGGCGGCGCCGGCATCTGCGGTGACGCGGCAGCGCACCTGTCCGCGCTGGATGCGTGGCGCGATGTGCCGGTGATCGATTGGCCGTACCCGCATGCGCAGGACCTAATGAGCATCGTTTGCGCGCGTCTGACAGCAGGTGGTGGTGTTGATGTTGCCGAGGCGCTGCCGGTGTACCTCGAAGGCAGCGGCTCATGGCAAAAGATTGCCGGTCGTTGACGGTGGCGCTCGAAGCGGAACGCTGCCCGTCTTCTATACTGTTTGATCATGCGCCCGCAATCCGACTGCTGACCGATGACGCAACTCGTGCTTGCACCACGGACGATGGCCAGTGCGCCACTGTTGCAGTCTCGTGCGTCAGGCGTTGGTGTTGGCGCGCCTGCCCGATTGGTGGCCGAGGGCGAGCCGGTAGGGTTCGAGCAGCGGCCGGTCCGCATGGCTGGTTCGCCTCTGACCGGCGCGCACGCGATCGAACTCTACCGTCGCACGCAGTGGTTACCGACGGACGTGCTCGCCCCTCGGCTCGACCTTCGGGCGTAAGGTTCACTGCGCGACCTGCGGTCGTGCCGCGCTCGACATGACGAAGGCCGTGACGGTGGGCGAAGGCATCGACGGGCTCGAACTGCGCGATGGCGAAGGTCGTGGTGTGGCCCTGGACCTGACCGATCTCGCGCGTCGAGTGCGTGAGGGTCGCAGCAGCGCAATTGCGCGCGCATGTGGGGCCCGCGCCGGACTCACTGTGCTGGATGCAATGGCGGGACTCGCCCTCGACGGGCTCACGCTGGCTGCGCTGGGTTGCCACCTCACCCTGATCGAAGCGGTTGCGGACGTCTACCGGGTGATGGTCGATGGCGTTGAGCGCGCGCAGCCGCTCATCGGTGCCAATGCCATCGTTGCCACGCGCCGCGCCGATGCGCGTCAGGTGCTGGCGGAATCGACCCGTTTCGACGTCGTCTATCTCGACCCCATATTTCCGACGCGGCACAAGGGCGCATTGCCTCAGAAGCGGGCGCAGGTGCTCGCGATGGCGGCAGCTGTGGCGCCAACGATTGCCGTGGACGAACTCATTGCAGCGTCGGTGCGCGTTGCCCGTGAGCGTGTGGTGCTGAAGCGGCGCGCGCGCGATCCCGTGATACTCGAACCCGATTGGACGATCACCGGCAATCGGGTGAGGTTCGACGTCTACCGGGGCCGCGCACTGGTGCAGACTTAGGGGTTTGTGGGAGCGGGCTCAGCTGCTATGCCGTGCCCGCAGCACGGCATGGCGGAATGTTGATGGCAGCACGCGCCCAGCCGCGCGCGTGACCTCGCTGACGACGACAGAGAATGTGAGTTTGCCATCCTCATCCACGCTGAGCGCGTCACGCCGGATCAACGCGTCGACGAAGTTCTGGAACAGCCGCGCATCGAAAAACTCCGGCGCATTCAATCCCTGCAGCCGGGAGATCCGCTGGGCGACGCTCTGGCATTGAAGCTCGAGGTTGTTGCGGTCGATCTGCCCTTGCCCTGCCTGTCGCAACATGGCGACCACGATGAAGAACCGTTCGAGCGTTTGCATGACCACGGCCGCGAGCAGTTCCAGCCGATAGTTGACGGTGGTGTCGGGTGCGGGCGCCGTCAGTTGACCGTCTGCGGACTCGCACAGTAGCCCGTGTTCGACCAGCCGGCGCACCCAGCTGTCGAGTTCGGCATCGAGTGAGCTGGATTGCGCAATGAACAACTCATCGGCCAGGTAGGGAAATACTGTCGTGACCATGCCTGCGAGCTGAGTGCGACCAAGCGGCAGGCGCCGATTGATGATGAGGCATGCGATCAGCGATGGCAGTGCGAGTGTGTGGATGGCGTTGTTGCGGTACCAGGTCATCAGAATCGCGGTGTCGGGAGCGTGGCAGAGCACGTCGCCGAACGGGTGCGTTTCCCGAACCAGCATACCGAGTGACTCTGCGTGCTCGATCATCTGCGAACCAGTCAACGCCGTGACGGTGGTTGGGCGGGTCGTTGCGGCGTCGCGCAGCAATGATGCAAAACAGTCGAGCTGTTCGGCCAGGAGCGCCTCATCCATTGCGAGTTTGGGCGTAGAGAGAGTTACCAGCGCAATCAGATTGATTGGATTCAGTGCCGCGCAATCGTTCACGCGCCGCAGGATTTCGAGCCCGAGATCGAGCGCCGGATTGACCCGCTTCGCCGATCCCCCATCGAAGAACTGATCCGCTTCGATCGGTTCGCCAAAGTTCACGGCCACACGGCCGAACTTCTCTCTCAGCACGCGCGCGGTCCTGACGATGTCGGCAATGGACTCGCGTCGCTTGGTCGAGCCGCGCAACTCCGCAAGGTAGCTGCCGGCTTCGATCAGCCGCTCGTAGCCGATGTATACCGGTACGAACACCATCGGTCGGGCGATGCCGCGATCGCGGATGGCGAGTGTCATGTTGAGCAGCCCAGTGCGTGGCGGCAGCATGCGGCCCGTCCGCGAACGGCCACCTTCGATGAAGTACTCGACTGGCGAGCCCCGTCGGAACACCTGGTACAGGTACTCGTTGAACACGGCGCTGTAGAGCGGGTCGTCGGCGAAGCGACGGCGCATGAAGAACGCACCGGCTCGGCGCAGCATCGATCCGATGATGGGCATGTTCAAATTATCGCCAGCCGCGATGTGCGGGATCATCAAACCGTTGTTATGGAGCAGATAGGACAGCAGTAGATAATCGACGTGGCTGCGATGACATGGGACGTACACCAGCGTCGATGTCTCGGCGTAGGGCTTGACGCGGTCGAGCCCGTTCACGTCGACGCCGTCGTAAATGCGTGTCCAGAACCAAGTCAGTAGCCGATCGAAGAAGCGGATCGTGACGTAGGACATGTCTGACGTGATGCCGCGCGCGTCGCGGCGCGCGCGGGCGTTGAGCTTCTCGAACGTGACATCCGTGTTTGTGGCTTCCGCGGTGATGGCTTCGCGCACGCGCCGACTGCTGACGATCTGCGTGACCAGCGTGCGGCGGTGGGACAGGTCCGGACCCAGCAGGGCGGTGCGCTGGTTTTTGAAGTGCACGCGCAGCAACCGAGCAATGCGCCTGACCAGCTTGCCGTCGCTGAGGTCGGGGTCTTCGAAATCCTGCAGATTGAGTGGCGCGCCGAATACGACGGTGATGTCGCGGCGGTTGAACAGAATGACCACGAGGCGCCGAAACCTGGACGTGAGGGTCCAGTCCTCGGACAGCAGCACACGGATCAGCGACTTCTCCTTGTTTGGTGCCCGACTCCAGAACACCGACACCGGCACCAGTTTGATGTTGGTTCGGCGTGTGTCGCGAAAGTAAGGTTGCAGGCGCAACAGGCGTTTGGAGTAGGTGCGCATCAGATTGCGCTGCCACAGCCGGCCCGCCGCACGATTCAAAAAGAAGAACCGCAGATGCTCGGCAATACCCTCTGCAGCCAGCGAACTACGGGGCCGGGGCAAGCCATTCGCCGCGGCGACGATGTCCAGCATCACCAGATCGGTCAGCGAGCGGTTCGAAAGTGCATATACGATGGCGCCCGGTTCCTGCTCGGCGGATGCACCGCTGAGCGCATCCGCCCCGCGCGCGCTTGGACGGGTCATCGTGTTCAGTACCGCGCGCACCAGAGCGAATGAGGCCGCCTTCAGTCGATCGAGCATGCTGTGGTTCGTGGTGCGAGGGGGTCAGTATGACCTACTCGCGGCGACCGTCGTAAAGGCCCTCGATGGGCGGTGGCGTGGGCGCGGCGTCCCGCTTCGGCTCGCTGGAGATCTCGATTTCCCATACGCTCGAGTACTTCCGCTCCGTCGAGTCTGCAACGTCCTGGGGGTCGCGCAACACCGTCGGCCGCAGGAACACCAGTAGATTGCGCCGCGTGCGCGTGTCCTCGGTCTTGCGGAACAGCCTGCCGAGCAGAGGAATGTCCCCCAGGAGCGGCACCTTCTTCAGCGTCATCTGCACGTCGTCCTGTATCAGACCACCCAGCACGATCGTCTGCCGGTCTTCGGCGAGCACGGTGGTATCGATGGTGCGCTTGTTGGTGACGACATCGGCGAACGGGTCGGCGGCAGAGACAGTGAGTGCAGACAGCACAACGCTCGATACTTCCTGCGCCACCTTCAGCCTGACCGCTTTGCCTTCATGAATGTGGGGCGTCACCGTCAGCGTGATACCCACGTCCTGGCGCTGAATCGTGGTGAACGGATTGGTCGAGCCGTCGGTCGTGGTGGTGAATGATCCGGTTCGAAATGGGACTTCCTGGCCGACCAGGATCTTTGCCTCCTCGTTGTCGAGGGTCAGGATGCTCGGTGTCGACAGCAGATTCGCGTTGCTCGACGTCGAAATGGCCTGCAGCACCGCGCCGAAGGAAAAGCCATCCATGTCGAGTTTGGCCACCGCGAGGGTTGGCTGCGACAGCGCCGCGGTTGCGGCCACGGGATTCGTGTCAGGGTCGGTGAGTGCACCCAGAATAGTGGCCAGGGCAGGTGACAAGGCTGTCGAGATCAACGGTGTCGAGGAGCCACTCTGGTCGATGGCCGCGAAGTCGACACCGACGTTGAAGCTGTCGTCCAGTGACAGTTCGACGATCGCAGCTTCGATCAGCACCTGCGTCCGACGCACATCGAGTTTGCGCACCAGGTCGACAACTTCCGACATCACGGAAGGGTCCGCCCGCACTACGATCGCGTTCAGCGCTTCGTCGGCCTGAATGCTGACCTTGCGCGGCGACGCACCTTCCGCAGCGCCGTCTTCGGCGACGAGACCGCGCAGGATCTCGGCCACGGCCTTGGCGTCGCCATGAGAAAGTCGGATGACCTGGGTTGCCCCCGATGCGGTGGCCGGCTGGTCGAGTTGTTCGATCAGCTTCTTCACGGCGGCGACCGGTCGCGTCTTGCCACGCAGAACCAGTGAGTTGTTGCGTTCGTTGGCGATGATCTGGATGCGCTGTGGGCCCTTGGCATTGCGGCCGAGTTGTTCCGGCGCGAGCTTCTCGAGCAATTCGACAATCGTTCCGACCCAGGCGTCCTTAAGCGAGATGACCGTAATCTGGTCCTCATCCGGCACGTCGATCCGATTGATGATCGCCTGCAGACGCACGATGTTCTCCGCGTGGTCGGAGATAATCACCACGTTAGGGTTGGTGACCGATGCGATGTGCCCATACTGGGGAATCATCGGTCGCAGCGTCTTCACCAGTTCTGCCGAGTCGACATACTGTGAAGCGATGACTCGCGTGACCAACTGTTCACCCGCTATCTCGGTCGCGTTGTCCAGGGGGCTGCCACTTTGCTTGGCGAGCGTCTGCTGCTGCACGCGAACGACGTCGCCCGTTTCGATGGCTGCGAAGCCGTGTACCCGCAGCACGGAGAGGAACAGCTCGTAGATGCCGTGAACGTCGAGGCTGGCGTTCGAAATGACCGTGACCTTGCCTTTGACGCGGGGGTCAACCACGAACGTCTTGCCAGTGATGGCGGCGACCTGAGCCACGAACTCGTTGATGTCCGCGTTCTTGAGGTTGATCTTCCAGGTCTGTTCCTGGGCACTCGCCATGGGCGCGGTGAACAACACCAGCAGGGCCAGGACGCTGGTCAGTCGGGCGAAAGCAATGGGGAAACGCATGAGGGTGGGGCTGCCGTTACTTCAGGGACGCCGTGACGAAGAAGCGGCGATCTCCGCGCTGCACTTCGAGCCGCGCGGAACCTTGGGCCATGATGTTATCAATCTCGAGCTGATCCTGTTGGACATTCCCAACGGGCCTTCCGTTCACACTGAGCACGACATCGCCCGGTTGCAGCCCGGTTTGGGCAAGATACGGGGACTGCGCTAGGTCACCGAGCCGGTAGCCTTCGTTGCCTTGGCTGTTGACCGAGGTTAGACCGAGCGATGAAAGGGTCCCTTGTGGGTCGGCGCTCAGCCGCTCGCGGTACTGTGAGATGCCATCGCGAAGTTGCGCGCCCGGATCCTGTGCGTCGATCTGAGAGCTCTCGTTGTAGGGCGGTGAATCCATCGGCTGCTCGTACACGGGCTCTTCAATGTAGGTATCACCCATGGGCAACATCGATTCGTCGATCGGGCCTTGGCCGGCGAGCAGGCTCGGCGTGTCCGGGAAGCGCAGGGTCTCGAACAGCCCCCCGCGGCGCAGCACGACCCGGTCGGCATGCACTTCCGCGAGTTCCACGCCGCCACTCAGTTTG
>JBGSQB010000068.1:0-18396 GCA_041738285.1 Pseudomonadales bacterium
GTTCCGCGGCGGTTCTGGCGTCGAGCAGACGCAATGCCCGCACGGCACGCATGGCAGGTGCATCGCGCAGCCATGAAGCGATATCGTCGCGGTGCCAGCGGCTGAGCGTGGTCGCCGCGATGCCTGGCGCGTCGGTGAGCAGCTGATCGATCGGATTGGTCGGTAGCCCTGTCATTGTTGCGTCCGGCTCGATCGACTGACGAAGGTGATCAGCAATTGCGTCCACAGCGTGAGCAGGGCCGAGACCAGGCTGAAGGGACGTGCGACCGGGCTCGTGTCGTCGAGACCGAGCGCACGCGCGAGTGTGCCGAGCCTGAGCACGCCCGCAAACCGACCTTGATCGTCGTGGGCGGGCAGGCTGTCGTAGGTTTGCCAGTGAGTCCGGCGCAGTGCATCCGTCAGCAGCAGAGTGGCGGAGACGCGCGGGCGGTCGTGAAATGGGATGTCGTGTACGCGCGCGCCGATGCTCGCCTGGGTCAGTTGGATGAGCGGCACTTGACCGACGTAACGGTCGTCCGCGTTGGTCACATACACCCACGGATCGTCCGACGGCGATTCCGCAGCAACGCGTTCGATCACATTCGCCGTGAGTTCTTCCGGGTGGCACACCCGAACGTGCTCATCCAGCGCGCCCCAGACCCGATCCTTTGGCAGCGCCAGCGCGCGATGGATGCGCGTGCGGGCGCGCGCGGCGACTTTCGCTAGCAATGTATCCTTCAATGAGCCTGGCAACACGCGCAGGGTGTGCACGACGTTCGGATGGGCGCCCGAATGATCGATCGCGTGATGCCACTCGAGCTCCGGATACTCTGCAATGGTCGTTGCGAGCCACCAGACTGGAGCGTGTTTGAGCATGCGCTCGAGCTCTTCGACTTCCAGTGCGTTCAAGAGGTTGTGACGATCGTCGGCCGCCAGTCGTGGCAAGGCGTCAGCGCAGACGTGAGGCTCGGACCGAAGCCAGGCGCGCAGCAGCTCGGTGTCGAGCGTGGTCATTCGATTTCAGTGTCGACCTTGATCGGTCGATTGCCAAGATAACGACCAGGCAGGTGCACCACTCCGTCATCGTTTTCCAGCACCATGTCGGCATCGCGAATCTGAACTACGCGACCCTCTACGTTACCCACGCGAATGCGCATGCCGGGTTCGATCAGGCTCTGAATTCTGCGGATTGCGATCAGGTCCTGCACATAGCCGATGCTGCCAACCGAGATCGCAATGCCGAGGCTCGCGACGAGCACGACGACAATTGCGACCAGCGCGTTGAGTATCCAGCCGACATCGACGCCGATCAGGCCGAGGGCGATGACGACTGCAATGAACATCACTGCTGCGTAGGTCGTGCGTCGCACCAGCGGTTCGTACAGGCCACTGACTGCCTTGGCACTTCGTCCAGCGACGTCGCGCGATGCGGCCCCAAGCAGATGACCGAGCACCAGCACGGCGAGCGCTGCCAGGAGTGCCGGGGCAAAGCTGACGATGCTGGCAAGCGCGTCGCCGACCTTCGGAGCGGCGAGCACCTGTACGGCCATCACGAGGCCAACGATCAGCATGCCCCAGAAGGCGATGTTCGACATCGTGCGGGACGCATCGACACCGAACCGGTGCCAGCGCGAACCCGCGAGTCTGATCAATGCCCGCAAGGCGTATCCGGCGAGGATCGATCCGACCAGCAGTGACAGCGCGGTGAGCGTGATGTCCATGTCGATCAGCCCGGCTCCGGATCCGCCTGCGTGCTCGCCAGTGCGCAGCCCGATTCGTCCACGACGATGCCGGGTGTCGTGTCGGGGCACAGGTCCAAGCCATCATCGACACCGTCGTGATCGCCGTCTCCTTGGACCGGACAGTCATCCGGTCCCATCGCATCTGCTGTGGCCAGACGACAGCGGGCGTCCTCTGGCGCGGTCGATTCGACTTCCGGGACGCTGATCTCGACCGTCGGGGCCGCTCGCTCAGGCGATGCATCGTCGCACCCGGACATTCCGACGAGGAGTCCGGTGATCAGGTAACCGACCATGACGCGGATGTATGCGTGCATCAGTTGCGCAGGATTACGAGGTCGATGCGGCGATTGCGCTCGCGGCCTTCGATGGTCTCGTTGTTGGCGATGGGTTTGGTCTCACCAAATCCGATGGCAGATATGCGGTAGTCGGCGAGTCCCGTGTTGGCGATCAGATACGCACGCACCGCGTCGGCGCGGCGCTGGGAGAGGTCGTAGTTCAGTTGGTCACCGCCGAACGAGTCGGTGTGCCCTTCCACCGTGAACGCGGAACCTTCGTAGACGCGCATCGCTTCCTGGACTTTGGTCAGCAGCGCGAAGTGGTCCGGGCGGATGACGGCAGCGCCGCTGTCGAAGGTGAGTCCGACCAGGCGCAGCACCACCGCATTGGCCGTGCGCAGTACTTCCGCTTCACCCTCCGCGAACAATCGCTCAACCTGATCGAGCTGAGCGCGGCGCCCTTCCTGCTCCGCGAGCAGCGAATTGAGCGCCATCGTTTCCTGAGACACGCCGCCGAGCGTCGTTTCGAGCGACGCGATGCGCTCGTCACGCTCAGCAACCGCAAGGTTGAGTTCCGCCTCACGCTTTCTGGCGTTTTTGGCTTCGGCGACGATGGCGTCCGCGGTTGATGCGATGCCATTGGACGTGTCCGGAGTGATGTCCAGGGCATCGGCAATCCGCAGGACCGGCTTCTCGGCGTCGAGCAGAACTTGTTCGAGCGCAGTATCGCCATCGTCCACGGCCTTGATCACCGCGGTGAGGTACAGCGCATGACTCGCCTGTTCGCGCGCCTGACGCGCCAGCAGCCGTGGTCGATCGGTGTCATACCGGTCCTCGGCCAGGGACTTTTCGGCCGCCGCGAGCGTCTGCCGAGCCTCAGCGAGCGAACGCGGCGCGTAGCGTTCGACTTTGTCCTGCTCCGCACGTTCGAGCAGTCCACGGGCATCGATCAGGATTGCGCCCTTGATGGCCTCGAGTTCGGCGGCACGAAACAGCTCGAGCGCCTCGGCGCCTTGCTTTTGAGCCCGATCCGAGCGGCCGCCTTCGAGCGTCGAGGCCGCGCGCCGCAGCTGATCCTCGGCCTTGCCCCAGGTTCTGGAGGCGAGCCGGTTGGCATTGGCCGACAACGCATCGGTACGGGCGGCCATCTCGTTCTGCAATGTGAGCTTTGCCAGCGGTGCCGCGGCGACGGCGGTGGCAAGCGCAGTTTCGGAATCGGCTATGTAGCGGCGAATGGTCTCGAGCGAACGATTGCGTTCGAAGTTGGTGCGTGCGCGGGCGTGGGCCGCAATGGCGTCATCCCAAGCGTTGGGCGTCAGAAGGTCGAGCTGTTCCTGTTTGCCGCGATCCAGTGCCGCCTCGAGTGCACCGAATAGAGTGGTTTCCAGTTCAGTTGCCGCGGTGACGGAGGACGTCAACAGAATCAAACATAATGTCAAAGCTGAGCGCATGTGTTGTCCTGGTTCGTGAGCCTCGAGGAGACTTGTGGCGCGAAGGGTGAGGCACGGCGAATCCTTCAGCAAGGGGGGTTCGACGTCAATCCTCTTGGGGTGAATCAACTTGAAGTTTCATCCGTTCGATGGCGCGGTAGTAGCGCATCTTGGTTGCTGACAATCCGAGATTCAGGATGTCGGCGATCTGAGTGAATTCGAGCTCCTCGACGAATCGAAAGGCGAGGATGGCACGTTCGTCCGCAGGCAACCCGTCGATGAGGGCACCAAACCCCTCGCGGGCAGTGCGCGCGGACTGGGTCGCGTCGCGGACATCGGGCTCGGCAGCCAGCCGCGTCGATTTCTCGCGCTCGCGCTTCTCGCGGGTCAGCCACGTGCGCGATGTGTTGACGATGATCTGGCGCAGCCAGCCATGGAAGCGCTCCGGCGACTCCAATCGCGGCAGGCTGTGAAACACGCGAAGCATCACGTCCTGGGCGATGCTGTCCGCTTCATCGGTGCGTCCGACGATGCTCAGCGCGAGTTTGCGTACCCGAAAGTAGTTGCGCTGCGCGAGCAGGCTGAACGCGCGAGTCTGGTAGGGCAGTTCCGTCTGCGCGCGCAGAACGAGCTGCTCGTCTGATTCTTCCATCCCGGGCCGAACCCTCAGCGCGAACGCTGGACCGTGGCGCGAACCAGTTCGGCATTGGCGATCGATATCTCGCCGTGCTCATTGGTCACGATCGTCTTCACGGGACCGACGGACTTGACCTCGCCCTCCAGCTCGCCGATGCGGATGCGGTCGCCCTCCCGGAACATTTCGCGTACGTAGGTGCCAGCGAGCACGTTCGCCGCGACTTCCTTGGAACCGAGGCCGAACGCGATCGCCGCGGCCGCGCCAGCCGACATGAGGGTGATCGAGATGACGTCATAGAGGATCTCGGTTTCGAGCTCGAGTTGGCCGATCGCGAGCGATGCGGCAATGATCACCAGCAGGACGTAGGCCGATGTCGACAGTGGACCGGCGAATTCGATCCCCATTGTCTCCGCGGTGCCTTCGAGTACTCCGCGGACAACGCGGGCGATGAAGAGCCCCACCATCAGGATGAATGCGGCGCCGACGACCTTGGGCAGGTACATGACGAACGCATTCAGAGTCGAGGAAACCTGTGGCAGGCCAATGCGGTCAATCGCGTTGACCACGAACACGAGCATCAGAATCCAGAACGCGGAGCGTCCCAGTATTCGGCTCATCGGATCCGAAATACCCGTGCCGACGAGTACCGTACCGATGCCGTTCGCCTCGCTGAAGCGATCGAGGCCTGCGACGCGAGTGACGCGTTCGATGGCTGCTGCGAGTAGTCGCGATGCGAGGTATCCAACCGCCAGAATGAGGATCGCGGCGAGCAGATCGGGCAAGAAATCCAGAATTCGCGCCCACAGCGCGTTCACCCCGGACATGAGCGTATCGGCCGAGTCATCGAGTGCCGTCATGGCGTGCTCCAATGGTCAATCGTTAGCGGGCGCGGATTCTACGTCACCGGACATACGCTGTTTTCTTCTTGGCAGAACCCGGTAAGTGCGTGAGATGAACACCAGCAGCGTCATCACGAGATGGGAAAAGCCGAAACCCATCAGGTTGCGCACATTAGTTTCGCGACGGGCGCGGGCGGCAATCGCTTCGATTGGCGGCGTGGACGGTGGTGTCCTCAAGGCATCATCGAGCCTGGTCCGATAGACTTGCTCTTCAGGCGACTGCATGGATTCGCTCGCGTACTGCTTTCCAAGTCACTGGTGACCTGTGCCGGCGATGGAAAGTCACGCATTGTGCCGTAATTGTGACTCTCGCGGGTCACCGAGGGTCTGAAGGCACGGCTTCCCTCCGCGATCGCGGGATGTTCGACCGAAACGACAAAGAGGGGTGAAGATGAAGCCGAGGCTGGCCACGCTCGGTTGGCGGGAATGGGTTGCATTGCCGGGCGTTGGGCTCGAACGCATCAAGGTGAAGGTCGATACAGGTGCGCGTACGTCCGCGCTTCATGCGTTCTCGTTGGATACCTTCACGCGCCGAAAATCCGAGTGGGTTCGCTTCGGTGTTCACCCCATACAGACAAATCGCTCGGTCGCAGTGACCTGTGAGGCGCCGATCAAAGATCGCCGCAAGGTCACGGATTCGGGGGGGCACTCGGAGCGACGGATCGTCATCGAAACCGAGGTGGTGATCGGCGCCTGGCGCAAGATCATCGAACTGACACTGACTGACCGGGACACCATGCGATTTCGCATGCTCTTGGGCCGAACGGCCCTCGCCGGTAGTTTTCTCGTGGATTCCCGACGATCGTACGTCGCCGGCGACCCACACCACACTACTCACGTCAAACGGAGGTGAACGCATGAGAATTGCCATTCTTTCGCGTAACAGCAAACTTTATTCGACCCGCCGGCTCAAGGAAGCCGCGGTCGCTCGTGGTCATGAGGTCCGGGTGGTCGATCACCTGCACTGTTTCATGGACATCACGGCCGCCAAGCCGACCATTCACTACCGCAACGAGGAATTCGCCAAGAACCACTTCGACGCGATCATCCCGCGGATCGGTACATCGGTGACCTTCTACGGTACTGCCGTCGCGCGTCAGTTCGAGATGATGGGCGTTTACTGCGTTAATGAGTCGGTCGCGATCACGCGGGCGCGCGACAAACTGCGTTCCATGCAACTGCTCTCCCGGCACGGCATTGGCATCCCGGTCACGGCATTCGCCAACCGTCCCGACGATGTCAAAGGACTGATCCGTGAAGTAGGTGGCGCGCCGCTCATCATCAAGCTGCTCGAAGGCACGCAGGGGATCGGAGTGGTGCTGGCCGAGACGAACAAAGCAGCGGAATCCGTGATTCAGGCGTTCATGGGACTCGGGTCCAACATCCTCGTGCAGGAGTTCATCAAAGAGTCGAAAGGCTCGGACATTCGCTGCTTCGTGGTCGGCAATAAGGTCATTGCGGCCATGCAGCGGCAGGCTCCCGAAGGTGAATTCAGGTCCAACCTGCATCGCGGTGGCAGCGCTCAACTGGTGAAACTCACGCCGGCCGAACGCCGCACCGCTGTGCGTGCGGCGCAAAAGATGGGTCTGAATGTGGCGGGCGTGGACATTTTGCGTTCCAATCGCGGTCCGCTGGTGATGGAGGTCAACTCATCACCGGGTCTGCGAGGCATTGAAGAAGCCTCCGGCGAAGACGTCGCGGGCATGATCGTCGAGTTCATCGAACAGAATGCAAAAACCGGAAAAACGAAAACCAAAGGCAAAGGCTGACGCCCGCAAGGCCGAGCCGTTCGCAATCGGCGACACGACAATCGCACCCGGGCAGCGCCGGGTGGTCGAGTTGCCGATTGCGGCCCTCTATACCCATGCCGCGCCGCTGCATCTGCCGGTGCACGTGGTGTGCGGCAGCAAAGCGGGACCGCGGCTGTTTCTCTCCGCCGCCATTCATGGGGATGAACTCAATGGTGTCGAGATCATCCGCCGTGTGCTGAAACACCGCGCGATGGGCGGGCTGCGCGGCGTGCTGATCGCAGTGCCGGTGGTCAATGCATTCGGGATGATCCTGCATTCCCGCTACCTGCCCGACCGGCGCGATCTCAACCGTTCCTTTCCGGGTTCTGCCACCGGGTCGCTGGCGGCGAGGCTCGCGCATCTGATGCTCGAGCACGTCATCAAGCCGTGTACCTACGGCATCGACCTGCACACAGGCTCTTCTCATCGCTCGAACCTGCCGCAGATCAGGGCGGACCTGACCGATGAGCAGACACTTGCCGTGGCGCGCTCCTTTGGCGTGCCCGTGCTGATCAACTCGTCGGTGCGAGACGGCTCCCTGCGGGGCGAGGCGAGCGCGGCAGGGGTCCGCACGTTGCTGTACGAAGCCGGTGAAGCGCTGCGTTACGACGAATTGGCGATCCGGGTCGGCGTCGAAGGGGTGTTGAACGTATTGCGGGGGCTCGGGATGCTCGGCCGAAGCCGCAAGCAGTCGCGGGCCGAACCGTTTGTCGCGCATTCGTCAACCTGGGTGCGCGCGCCGTCCAGTGGCGTCGTCATCACCAGCCATGCACTCGGCGATCGCGTCGTCGAAGGCGATGTGCTGGCAGAGGTCTGCGATCCGTCGGACTTTTTCAGCGGCGCCATGGAGCCCGTGGTGGCAACGGCGACGGGGGTCATCATCGGTCGGACGCATCTGCCGCTTGTGAACGAGGGCGATGCGTTGTTCCATATCGCGCGATTCGAAGACGCGGATGAAGTCGCCGCGGAAGTCGCCAGCTTTCATCAGGACATCTTCGACCCCGAACAACACTACTGATCGAACGCACATTGCACGACACCGAACCGGAACCGCGCCCGGAACAATCGCCCGAGCTTCGCGACAGCGTACCCTGGATCATTCGCAACGGCGTGGGCATCCAGATCATGGAGACCCTCGCGGTTGGCGCGTTCTTGACCGCCTTCGCCGTTGCGCTGGGCGCCAGCAACTTCGTCATCGGTCTGCTTGCGGCGGTTCCCCACCTGTCGCAACTTGCGCAGCTGCCGGCGATGCTCGTCGTCGACCGGTTGCGGGATCGTAAGCGCGTCTATTTCGTCAGCGGTATGGTGGCGCGGCCGATGTTACTGGTGATTGGCGCTGCAGCGTTCATTCCGATCCCTGAGGTCGCGCTGGCGATCATCGTCATCGCATTCTTCATCCGCTACGTCATGGGCGCGTTTCTATCCTGCGCGTGGGGTTCGTGGATGCGCGATCTCGTGCCGGATCGGCTGATGGGCGAAGTGTTTGCGGCCAGGCAGAAGAAAATGATCTTCATTGGCGCAGTGCTCAGCCTCATCGCCGCCGGATTCGTGGATGTGTGGGCGCACTGGTTGCCTTGGCCCAAGACCTACGCGTACTCGGTAATCTACGCGCTTGCCTTCATCGGCGGCGCGTACAGCGTTTATGCCGGTCGCCGCATCCATGAACCGCCGATGGAGTCCGAAGTCATCGCAGGCGGCTGGATTGGACAGCTGCGCGCACCGTTTCAAAACAAGAACTTCCGCCGCCTCATTTCCTTTCTGGCCAGTTGGAACTTCGCGGTCAACCTCGCAGCCCCGTTCTTCACGGTACACATGCTCAAGCGCATGGACTTGAACCTCGCCATGATCGTCGGCCTCGGCACGCTCAGTCAGATGGCGGCGTATCTCATGGTTTCGCAGTGGGGCGCCATTGCGGACAGGTTCAGCAACAAGTCGGTACTCAGTGTGTGCGCACCGCTGTTTGTGCTGTGTATTTTCGCCTGGACCTTCACCATGTTCCCAGAGCGTCATGACTACACCATTGCGCTGCTGATCGCGATCCATGTGCTCACCGGCGTTGCCAGCGCGGGCGTCAGTCTCGCGTCGGGCAACATCACGCTGAAGCTCGCACCACGCGGTAATGCGACCGCGTACCTCGCGGTGAACTCTCTGGTCAACTCGCTTGCGGCAGGCTCGGCGTCGATGATCGGCGGCCTGACTGCCGACTTCTTCCTGTCGCGTCAGTTGTCCGTCATCTTCCGTTATCACGAACCCACCGGCGACACCGAGTTCAACGCCATGAGCTTCGCCCAGTGGGACTTTTTCTTCATTCTGGCCGCCATCGTGGGCCTATATGCACTGCACCGGTTGTCGCTGGTGCGCGAGGAAGGTCACGTCAAGGAAAGCGTCGTGATCGAGACGCTGCTCACCAACGCCCGCCGCGGCATGCGGAATCTGTCGACGGTCGCCGGGTTGCGGGCCGCGACGGAATTTCCCTTCGAATGGCTGCGCCGCGTCCGGCGCAAGGATCCGGACGACGAGCAGCCTTAAGATGGAAGTCATGTGGGAGCGGGCTTGCCCGCTCCCACACGTACACGCCGCTTATTCGGGCCGCGACTCGCTACTGCGTGGGTCGAGGTCGAGGGCCGCTGGCGTCATCTCCGGCAGCGGTACGAAGGGCTGAACGTGGTCGCGCGCCGGTGTATGCGCGCGTAGACGCAGCAGGGTCCAGACTGCGGCGACCGCAAGGGCGACTGCCGCGAAATGGAAGATCGCCGCCGGTCCGAACCAGCCCATGAGTCCGGCGGCGACCGCTGGTCCCACAACGGAGCCGATGCTGTTCATCATGAGAATGCCACTGGCCATCTCGACGAAGCTGCCGTCGGTGACGTTGTCGTTGGCGTGGGCGACACACAGCGCGTAGAGCGGCATCGTGGTTGCGCCGAATGCAAACGCGAAGATCAATGCCGACTCGCCGTGTCCGTACAGGCCCGTGAGCGTGGACGCGACCGCACCCAACGCGGTCAGAGTGAAGATCACGCGCCGCCGATCGTAATGGTCGGACAGTCGCCCCACCGGGTACTGAAGCGCTGCACCGCCGAGAATCGCCGCAATCATGAACAGTCCCACGTGCTCCGCCGACAGTCCCTGGGACGATGCGTAAACCGGGCCGAGCGCCCAGAAGCCGCCTGTGACCATGCCGCCCAGCACCGCGGTCACGACAGCGACCTGAGACGTGTTGAATAGCTTGATTGGATCGAAGCGCACGCGGGCGACCGCGTGCGGCGCAATGGTGCGCGTAAGCCCAATCGGCACGATGGCAAGGCTCATGAGCAGTGCGGCGATAATGAACAGCGTTGCGCTGCTGGGATCCTCGTAGCCCAGGAACAACTGCGCGCCGCTGATGGCGAGCAGCGTGATCATCGCGTACAGAGAAAGAATGCCGCCGCGGATCTCGCTGGGCGCCCGTTCGTTCAGCCAGCTCTCGATCACCATGTACAGGCCGCACAGTGCCCAGCCGGTGGAGAACCGCAGCACGAACCATACGAACAGCGACTCGGACAGCGAGAGCAGCAGCAGGCCTGACGTTGCCAGCGCCGCCATCACGCTGAACGTGCGGATGTGTCCGACTGCCGCGATGATGCGCGGAATCGTCAGGCAACCGATTACGAACCCGAGAAAGTAGGACGAGCCCGTGATCCCGATTTCTGCGGGTGAGAACCCGAGGATTTCGGCACGCAGCGGCAACAGCGTCAGCTGGAGTCCGTGACCAGTCAGCAGGATTGCGACCGAGATCAGCAAAGACGCCACCGGAACGAGGTAGCGGGTCATCACGCTGCATTCGCCCAGGGAAACGCGTGATAGTCGAACGACTGCTCGAGTGTCGGTTTGATTACTGCGAAATACGGCGACAAGTCGAAGTCGCGTGGTGTGTAGCTGCCATGGTGGCGCGCCTGGTACACGAGGGATCGGGTTTCTTGATCGGTTGCGTGCAGCCAAAGGTCCGGCAGAACCGGGTATCGCACGGACTGAAACGCCTCGGCGATGAAGGAAGAGCAGATCGCCTTGGTAGGCTCGCCGCTGCCAAAGGTGATCAGACGCCGGCGAAAGCGTGCCGGCACCGGTGGCGTTGGCAGCAGGTAGCGCAGCAGATCGAAGATGTTCTTGAGGTCGTAGGTATTGCCGATGCGGTCGATGGCGAACTGCATCATTGCGCGCTGGTCTTCCGCGGACAGCCCCACGGGCCGACAGATGCGAACGTTGGCGCCGCTGTACTTGGCAAACGGCACCGCAATCACACCTTTGGCGACATCCGCTTCTACCAGCGGCGCGGGCGCCGCATCGCCGACGCAAAGTGCAGCGTGTGACCAGGTGGACTGGGTGAGGTACTTGATCGCGGCGCTGATGCGGGAGTTGCCTTCGACGAGGAGCACGTCACCCGGCTCAATGACAGTAGCCCAGTGCGCCTCTCGACCGCTGACAACGGTGGGTTGGTAGCGTTCGATGGGCGCGGCGAGATACCGAGCCAGACGCTCCCCGAGACCCGCCAGTAAGGAATTCACGCTGCGCTCCATGACTCGACCGCGCGCATTCTACAAAACTGCGCAGCCTCAGGTCCCGAGCCGGCGCAATCTGCGCGAAATCAGTCGAGATCTGCGACGAGGCTCTTCCGCGTTGCGGCTGCAACAGGGCCGCTGTCGCATTGCGCCGCGGAGTGATCGATGCCGAGCGACAGGGCAGCGTCCGCGTGCTTGAGCGCTTGGACCATGGGTGCGCTCAGCTCGAAGCGCAGGAAGTGGACGGCCGCCGTCTTTTCGTCGTTGCTGCGCTCGAGATCTTCATTTGCGATCGCGAACACGCGATCGTGTCCGGCGACTTGCGCCCAGACACGGTGCTCGACGTCTCGCAGGCGTGTGAGTGCCTGACGACGCTCGGTAACATCGTCGTATTCGATCATGAAGGTCGCTTTCCAGTTGCTGCCATCCGGGATCAAGGGGTCGTACGCCTCAATTTCCTCGGCGATCTGGGCAGGTTCGAATATCCGCTCAGTACGAAGCATTTCCTGCACCTGGTACTTCATGGTGAGGAAGTCCTCGAACACCAGAGTGAAGTGGGGGCCGAGCGCAATCCGGCGCAGATTCTTGTGGGCGATGACTGCTTTGCGAAAGCGGTCCCGCTCGACTGCATATTGCTCGAGGCCCCACAGGCTCGATCGGCTCAATCGTTCCACATTCAGATCCCGTAAGCTTTGCGCACCATCGAAAGGGGGTGCATCGACTCGCCCGCAGCGAGCCCGTGTTGAATCATCCGTCCCGCCATCGGGCAGTCGGAGCCGTAGTGGTCCGCTTCCACTTCGCGCACGCGGTTGACCACCGGTCGGGCGATCTTCATCGCTTTGGCGTGAGTTTCTGACTTCACCGCATAGGTGCCATCGTGACCCGAACACCGTTCGATCGACGTGATTTCCGTGTCGGGCACGAGTTTGAGGAAATCGCGGGTCTTGGCGCCGATGTTCTGCACCCGTTGGTGGCACGCGACGTGGTAAGCGACCTTACCGAGCGGGGTTTTGAAAGCTGTGTCGATCAGATTGGCCTTGTGGCGCAGCATCAAGTATTCGAACGGATCGAAGAACGCTGCCTTGACGCGCATCACATCGGCGTCGTTGGGGAACATCAATGGCAGTTCCTGCTTGTACATGAGCACGCAGGAGGGGATTGGCGCCAGTATGTCGTAGCCATCATCGATCGCCTCGAGGAACACAGGGAGGTTTGCGTCCTTGAGCGCCGCGACCTTGTCTAAGTCACCCAGATCGAGCTTGGGCATGCCGCAGCAACGCGCATCCGTCAGTACCCGCACGTCGATTCGGTTGTGTTCGAGCACCGCAATCAGATCTTCGATGATCGCGGGCTCGTTGTGATCGCCATAGCAAGTGACATAGATGGCAACGCGTCCAGTGGTCCGCTCGCTTGCGATGGGTGTGATGTCGGTGCGCGGCTTCAGGCGCTTGGCAATGGGTGCAGTGAACGGCGGAATCGGCCCCTGGGGATGAATGCCCAGGCGACCGCCAAGCTTGCGCAGTGAGGGGCTGTTCACCGCGGCATTCGCCACCTGGCGCACGCCGGGCAGCGACAGCACGTCGAATACGGGATCGGTGCTCGTGATCAGTCGGTCGCGAAGCCTCACGTCGCCGGCTTTGAACCGCACGGCCTTGGCGCGGAGCATGAGATGCGGAAAGTCGACCGCCCACTCATGCGGCGGCAGATAAGGGCACTTGGTTTCCGCGCACAGATCGCACAGATAACACTGATCGACCACCTTCAGGTAGTCGGCTTTGTCGACACCATCGACTTCGAGCGTCGGCGACTCGTCGACCAGATCGAACAGCGTTGGGAACGAATCGCACAGGGACACGCACCGGCGGCAGCCATGACAGATGTCGTAGACGCGCTCGAGTTCTTCGTTCAAGGCATCGGGGTCCCAGAACGAGGGTTCCTGCCAGCCGAGCGGCTGACGGTCGGGTGCCTGGAGATTGCCTTCGCGCATGGAGTGACCGGTGTGAGTCGATGACTGAAATGGGGCAAGGGCCGCGACCGCGACCCTCGCAGCGACGCCGCGGCTTACGCCATGCCGTCGAGGGCTTTCTGGAATCGATTGGCGTGGGATCGCTCCGCCTTCGCCAGCGTTTCGAACCAGTCGGCGATTTCTTCGAAGCCTTCCGTACGCGCGGTCTTCGCCATGCCCGGATACATGTCGGTGTATTCGTGGGTCTCACCCGCAATGGCGGCCTTCAGGTTGTCGGCCGTTGGACCGATCGGCAGTCCGGTCGCGGGGTCGCCCACCGCTTCCATGTACTCGAGGTGGCCGTGCGCATGGCCGGTTTCACCTTCGGCGGTGGAACGGAACACTGCGGCCACGTCGTTCTCACCTTCAACGTCCGCCTTGGCAGCGAAGTACAGATAGCGGCGATTGGCCTGGGATTCCCCCGCAAAAGCGTCTTTCAGGTTCTGCAGTGTCTTAGTCGAATTCAGTTTCTTCATGTCGTCATGACCTCTCTTGTTCGGTTTATCCGGGTGTTCGCGAAACCCAGACCGCGTCGGTCGCGGCCGGGCCAGTATAGGCGCTCGGCGCGACCACGCGGTTCGTTTGTTTTGATGGTGGTCATAGGCACCGCCTATTTTTGGGCACGCGGGGTTGCGCGTTCATCGTTAGAATGTCGCGCCCTTCGCCTTTGCCATCCGTAACGACGATGAGTCCCCAGTCCGATCCACCCGCGCGCTCCGTTGCCCGCAGCGAATTTGGTTCGCTCACGCGGCTGGCGTTGCCGATCATCGTCACCCAGTTATCCCAGATGGGTATGGGTATCGCTGACACGATCATGGCCGGGCACCTCGGAGCGGAAGAACTCGCGGGCGTTGCGCTCGGCGGAAATCTGTTCTGGCCGATCATGATGGTGCTGTCCGGCACGGTAATGGCGGTGACGCCGTCCGTGGCTCAACTCAACGGCGCCGGCCGGGATGCGGAGGTCGGCGAGGTGGTGCGCCAGACATTCTGGCTCGGCGTGATCGGTGGCCTCATGGGCGTGCTCATTCTGGGATATGCCGAGCACTTGTTCTGGTGGGTCGGGGTGGACGCGCGAGCGATTCCCATCGCGGTTGGCTATCTCGATGTCGTTCGCTTCGGTCTGCTGCCGGTGATCGGATATTTCATCCTGCGCTACTTGTGTGAAGGCATGTCGTGGACAACGCCGGCCATGGTCATTGCCTTGAGCGCGCTCGCAATCAAAGTGCCGCTCAACGTCGTGTTCATGTACGACGGCTACGGTGTGGATGGAATGGGCGCGGTGGGCTGTGGTGTCGCGAGCGCATTGATCATGGGCCTCGAATTCATCGCCATGGTGCTGATCGTCATCTTCTCGCGCATGCGCAAGGTCGAACTGTTCGGGCGCTTTTCGAAGCCGAACTTCAAGGAAATTGCGCGGCTGACCCGCCTGGGCGCACCGATCGGCGCCACCATGTTCTTCGAGATGGCAGTGTTCAGCGCCGTTGCGCTCCTGGTCGGCCGGCTCGGGGTCGAGGCCCTGGCAGCGCATCAGATTGCGCTCAACATCAATGGCGTGACCTTCATGATTCCGCTGGCGCTCGGCATCGCGGCCACCATCCGGGTTGGCTACAACGTCGGCGCCGGTGACTATGGCCGCGCGCGCATCGCGGGCATGGTGGCAATTGGCTCGTCGGCGCTGTTCGCAGCCGCGGCGGCAGTGGTGCTGCTCGTGGGACGAGAGTTCCTCGCCGAGCTGTTCACGACGGACCATGCCGTGGTCGCGGTGGCGGCGAAGCTGCTCATTTTCGTCGCCTTCTATCAGTTCTTCGATGATGGTCAGGCCGCCGCGATGGGGGTGCTGCGCGGTTACAAGGACACCAAGGTGCCGTTGGTCGTGGCGCTGATTGCCTACTGGGCGATCGCGTTGCCGTTTGGTGCATGGCTTGCCTTCGACCCGATCGGACTTGGCGTATACGGTTTCTGGTGGGGATTCACGGCGGGGCTTGGCGTTGCCGCTGTCGTGTTGACCCTGCGCGTGTTCTGGCTGTCGCGCAGCGAAGCGCGCATTGCAGCGTTCGCCTTGCGCTGACGGACGATCCTGATCCCGGCCGTAAAACCGTCGTGATTGACGGTTTCTGCCATGACGCTAACATGGGGCGAAGCTCAGACGAGAGACCCGCCATGGCGGCACTCAAGCATCCTCTGTCCGGGGCCATCTACCGCGTCTGCGGCGAGGGCCTGGTCGAGGTCGACAACAATGGCGTCAAAGGCGTGTTCCGCTACGACGGCCGCTACGTCAGCGGTGCATTGCGGCACGCGGACCCCCACATGCTGCTCTGGCTCGCGGGTCCCCAGTTACCGGAAGGTGCGGCACCGCGCCGGCAACGCGACTATCACGCAACCATCGCTGGTCCGCGCGGCGAGTAATCGAGGCATAGGAGATCGACCATGGCTACGGCTGCACGTAAACAGGATCGCTCTGCGGGCATCAGCTATCAGGAACTGCTCGACGGCGACATCGTTCCCGCCGAGGAGACTCTGCGCCGCATCGGCGTGCTCGACGTTCCCCTCGTCAGCGTGCCGGTGGATCGCTATCGCACCAAGGCGTTTCATGATCTGGAAATGGAGCGCCTATGGCCGCGCGTGTGGCAGATGGCTTGCCGCGAAGAGGAGATTCCCGAGGTCGGTGACTACATTGTCTACGAGATTGGTTCGTTCTCGATTCTCGTGGTTCGCACTGCGACCGGTATTCGCGCTCAACACAATGTGTGTCGCCACCGCGGCCGCAAGCTATGCACCGAAGACGGTCATGCCGCCAGCTTCATCTGCCCGTTCCACGGGATGAGCTGGAACCTCGACGGCAGCTTGCGTGGGGTCACCAGCGAGTGGGACTTCCCGCACATCGACAAGAAGAATTTCGATCTCAACAAAGTGCTGTGCGACAGCTGGGGTGGCTGGGTATTCATCAACATGGATCTCAAGGCCGAACCGTTCTCCAAGTTCATCGGTGAGTTGCCCGACCACTTCAAGGTGTGGTCGCCGGAGAAGCGATATATCGAGGCACACGTCGCCAAGATCATGAGCTGTAACTGGAAGCTGTGTCAGGAAGCCTTCATGGAAGCCTTCCATGTCATCACGACACATCCACAGATCCTGGTCGGCATTGGCGATGAGAATTCGCAGTACGATGCGTGGGGCAACTTTTCGCGTGCCATCACGCCCAACGGCACGCCGAGCCCGCACCTGCGCTTTGCGCCCTCGGAACAGGAGTTGTTCGACTCCGTGACCATGAAGTACCTGGATGCCGAAGGCGCTATGGAGATACCCCAGGGCGCCCGTGCCCGAGGTGTGCTCGCGGAAGGCGCGCGCATGGCGCTGCAGCCCATCGTTGGCAAGGATACGCCCATCTCGGATGCGGCGGTGTCCGACAGCATCTACTACACGCTGTTTCCGAATTTTCATCCGTGGGGTGGTTACAACCGCATCGTCTATCGATTCCGGCCGTACAAGAACCATCACGACAAGTCGATCATGGAGTGCTATTACTTGAGTCCATTCGCGGGCGAGCGTCCGGCGCCGGCGAAAACGCATTGGCTCAATGAAGATCAGCATTGGACCGAGGCCGACGAACTCGGCGTCCTGGCCAAGGTGTTCACCCAGGACACGTTCAATCTGCCGCACGTCCAGACGGGACTCGAAGCCGCGCAATACGACGAGGTCGTGCTGGCGCGGTATCAGGAGACGAAAATCCGCCATTTCCATCACCTGTTGTCGAAATGGATTGCGGCCTGACCCCGAAGATCTGACGCCGCACGTCAGACATCAATCGCGCAGTGGCCGTATGGGTCGCGATCACAGTTGCTGCGGCGTTCATGCAGAACCTGCGCTCGGCACTGCAGCGCAACCTGCTCGGCCGGCTCGACGCCGAGGGCGCGACCTACGTCCGCTTTCTATACGCGGTGCCGTTTGCCGCCTGCTATTTTGCGGTGCTCTCGACCTATCAGAACTCTGACGCGCCGACTGTCAATGCCGAGTTCATCGGCTACGTGCTCGGTGGCGGGTTGTTTCAGATCTTCGCGACGCTGCTGCTGATTCGTTCGTTCACGGTCGGCACGTTCGCGCTCGGCACCGCGTACTCGAAGACCGAAACGGTGCAGGCGGTGTTGTTCGGCGTCCTCATTCTTGGCGAGGGCGTTGGCCGATGGGGCCTCGTCGGCATTCTCGTGAGCCTCTTCGGCGTGTTGCTCATGACCGGGCCGTTGCGGGGTGCGGACAATGGCAAACGAACGGCGCTGCTGGGCATCGCTTCCGGCGCGTGCTTTGCACTGTCGGTGACGGGCTATCGGGGCGCGTCGCTCGCGCTCGAAGGCGATTACCTGCTGCGAGCGAGCTTCACCCTGGTGGTGGCAACGGCATGGCAGGCGGGGGTGATGGGTGGGTATCTCGCCTGGCGCAATCGCACGGCGCTCATCAACTCGCTCGCGATGTGGCGATCTGCGTTGGGGGTAGGGTTCGCCGGCATGCTGGCGTCGGCGGGATGGTTCACCGCACTCACGCTCGAACGCGCGGCCTATGTGCGCGCGGTGGGTCAGGTGGAACTGCTGTTCACCTTTGCGGTGTCGATCGTCGTCTTTCGTGAACGCGCGCGGCTGCGCGATGTCAGTGGCGCAACGCTACTCGTTACCGGGATCGTACTGTTGCTGGTGGTCGACTGACGCATCTCATGCCCGCACCAGCGTCCAGATGCCGATCACGATGAATCCTGCGCCCGCGACATAGCGCAGGATGCGTTCATCGACGTGCTCGGCGATGAAGCCACCGGCCAGCACGCCGATGGCCGATGCGAGTATGAGTGCGAGCGAGGCGCCGATGAACACTGTCCACAGACCGACATTGCGATCGGCCGCATAGAGCAGTGTTGCGAGCTGCGTCTTGTCGCCGAGTTCGGCAAGGAACACCGTGGCGAATACAGTTGCCAGCAGTTTCAGATCCACTAGTGTCGTGTCCCGTAAGTTCCTACCAATTCTGAGCTCGCCTGGCCTGCGCGCGCGCGACGCGGCGAGGAGACATATCGAGCATTTGGCGACGAGTCGCAACAAAGCGCCCGCAGGCCAGGCGAACTCCC
>JBGSQB010000071.1:0-6397 GCA_041738285.1 Pseudomonadales bacterium
GGCGAACACCTCGCCAAACTCGGTTTGACCCAGCTTCGAATCGCAGAAACCGAAAAGTACGCGCACGTGACGTTCTTCTTCAGCGGCGGGCGCGAACAACCCTTCGACGGCGAAGAGCGTGTGCTCATACCATCGCCGCGAGTCGCAACCTACGATCTGAAACCGGACATGAGCGCGGCGGAAGTGACTGACAGACTCGTTGAGGCGCTCGACTCCAGGCGTTTCGATGCGATCATCTGTAATTTCGCCAACGGCGACATGGTCGGGCACACGGGCATATTCGATGCAGCTGTCAAAGCCGTCGAAACCCTGGACATCTGCCTCGGCCGAATCGTCGATGCAGTAAAACGTACCGGCGCGCAATGCCTGATCACTGCCGATCATGGCAACGTCGAACAGATGAAGGACCCCGAATCCGGTCAAGCGCACACCGCCCACACCTGCGAACCGGTGCCGCTCGTCTACGTCGGGCCGAAACAGATCGAACTGCGCGCCGATGGTCGGCTGACCGACGTCGCACCGACCATGCTGGCGCTCATGGACCTGCCAGTGCCGCCCGAAATGACCGGCCGTAACCTCGCCATCGATAGCAGCCGCGCGCGCCGTTCCGCATAGTGATCCATCGCTGCGCGCTTGTTCGATTGCTCGCTCTGGTGCTGGCGCTGTTCACGACCGCTGCGCTCGCCGCTCAAGATGCCGGCAGCGCGCGGCGGGAAATCCAGGACATCACCAAGCGCCTCAACGATCTGTCCGCATGGTTCTCCGACACGCAAAAAAAACAGCGCGAAGCCCAGACCGACATCAAGGGTATCGATGAGTCGATCGCCAACACCGGCCGCGACATCCGCGCGCTGAACGCGGAGTTGAGCACGATCCGAGCGTCGCTGGCCGACCTGACCGCCGAGCATGGCAAGCTCGAAGAAGCGAGAGGCGAACAGGCCAAGCGCATTGCCGACCACCTCGCGGCGGCGTATCGCCTGCAGGGTCAGGACTTCTTCAAGATGCTGCTGAACCAGGAGAATCCGGATCGGTTCGATCGGATGATGCGCTATCACCAGTACTTTTCGCTGGCGCGCGTAGACACGCTCAACGCCTACGAAACGACGCTCGCAGAGCTGAAAGAGAACACCGCAGCGATCGCCGAACGCGAGTCAGCGCTTGCCAGCCAGCAGCGCGCCCTGGATGCCGAACACAGCCAGCTCGTGACACAGCGGCGCCAGCGCGAACGCTTGCTCGCGTCCCTCGACACTCAGATCAAGGACAAATCGAAGGAGCGCGACCGTCTGAATCAGGACCGCAACCGGCTCGAGTCGTTGTTGGCCGAGCTGACCAAGCGCACGAGTGTCGTTGAAGGCACCTTTTCCCAGAACAAGGGTAAGCTGCCGTGGCCGACGGCTGGCAAGCTGCAGCACGGATTCGGCGAGAAGCGCGCGGGCGGTCACTTGACCTGGCATGGTTTATTCATCGCCGCGAAGGAAGGTGCGCCGGTCACTGCAGTGCATCGCGGCCGGGTCGCGTTTGCCGATTGGTTGCGTGGCTTCGGACTGCTCACGATCGTCGATCATGGCGGCGGCTTCATGAGTCTTTACGCTCACTCGGACGTGCTCTATAAGCAGGTGGGCGACTTCGTGGAAGGTGGCGAAACCATCGCAACGACCGGACGCAGCGGCGGCCAGACCGAGCCGGGCCTGTACTTCGAAGTGCGCTCCAAGGGCACACCCGTCAACCCGCGCGGCTGGCTTCGACCGCGCTGAGCGTGAACACGCCATGAGCACCAATCTGCATCCGCGCCCGACTACCCTCATCAGCATCCTGCTGAGCATCGTGTCCGGCATCGCAATCGGCATCACCGCCCACCATTACGTCGATCGCCGGACGAGCACGCTGGCGAGCGAATTGGAGACGTTCGCCCAGATGGTGCGTCAGATCCACGATAACTACGTCGACCCGCTCGATGAAGGCGAACTGATGGAGGATGCCATCGCGGGCGTGATGAAGAGCCTCGACCCGCATTCGTCGTTTCTCGACCGAGCGGCGCTGTCGGAGCTCACCGAGCAGACCACCGGCAAATTCGGTGGCATCGGTGTCGAACTCAGCTTCGACGATGGCCGACTCACCGTGATCGCGCCCATCGACGAATCACCTGCGGCGCTCGCGGGGATTCGCAGCGGCGACGTGCTGATCGACGTCGACGGCCAAGCCCTCACCGACATTTCCATGGAAGAGGCGGTGCAGCGACTGCGCGGCGATGTCGGCACACCGGTGTCGCTGACCCTCGACCGGCCCGACACGAAGCAAACCCTGCACGTGGAAATGACCCGCGCCATGGTCACCGTCGGCAGTGTGCGCAGCCGGTTTCTGGAACCCGGGTACGGCTACGTGCGCGTATCGCAGTTCCAGAACAGCACCGGCGAGGAAGTGGTTAGGGCAATCGCGGCCCTCAGCGCCGAGCACGGCCCGCTGCGCGGTCTCGTGCTCGACCTGCGCAACAACCCCGGCGGTGTGCTACAGGCATCCGTGGAAGTCGCGGATGCGTTTCTCACCGAAGGACTCATCGTGTACACGAAGGGCCGACAACGCGCTTCCCAACTCGAGTTCAGCGCGAGCGGCGACGACCTGCTCCAAGGTGCGCCGCTCGTCGTACTGATCAACAAAGGCTCGGCGTCGGCATCGGAAATCGTCGCCGGCGCACTGCAGGATCACAAACGCGCGCTCGTGCTGGGGCGCACCAGTTACGGCAAGGGATCTGTGCAGGCCGTGCTGTCACTGGACGCCGATCACGCACTGAAAATCACCACCGCCCGCTACTTCACACCGAGCGGCCGCTCAATTCAGTCCGATGGGATCCATCCCGATGTCGATCTCGACGACAACGACGAGATCCTGCTGGCCGAGGCGATGCGGCATCTGAAGCGCGGCTGAAGACCGCGCCTTGCCGGCAGTCGCAACACGGCAGTATCCTCACCAACACAAAAGAACAACGAAGACATCGGTGACATCGATCGCGATGAATCACCGGGTCATTGGGAAGGACAACACACATTCATGTGGATACCGCACCGCGGCGGCATTCTGCTGATCTTTCTGGTCACCAATCTCGCGACGGCGTCTCCCCCGACGACAACTGCTGAGCCACCCCGACTGGCGGTGATCATCGATGACCTCGGCTACTCCCTCGATCGCGGTGCGCGCGCCATTTCACTGCCCGGCCCAGTGACGCTGGCGGTACTGCCGTTCACGCCGCATGGATCCGCACTCGCAAGCCGCGCGGCCGAACTCGGTCAGGACGTGATTCTTCATCAACCTATGCAGAGCACGCATCGTCACGAGCACCGCAGTCCGGGCACACTCACGGCAGAGATGCCGCTTGCCTCCTTTCGCAGAACCCTGGGCCTTGCGTTCGATGAGTTGCCCCAGGCGATCGGCGTGAGCAATCACACGGGAAGCCTGTTGACCGCACAACCGCAGCAGATGAGCTGGCTGATGTCAGAAGTGGCCACGCGTGGGCTTTTTTTCATCGACAGTCGCACGACTGCACAGACGGTGGCGCTCACCAGCGCGTGGGCAGCCGGCGTGCCTTCAACGCGGCGCGATGTGTTTCTCGATCATGTCATCGAGGCCGAAGCGATCGCCGAGAGTTTCGAACGGGCAATTCAGATCGCGCGGCGCAATGGCCACGCCGTGGTCATCGCGCATCCGCACACCGAGAGCCTTTCGTTCCTGGAACGGGCCCTACCGGCGCTGCGAGCGCGTGGGCTGACGCAGGTGCGGCTTGCAAGCCTCGTTCAGCTCAACCCCGAGCATCCAGCAGTCGTTGCCCAGCAGCAAAATCCAGTGTCCCCTCATACACCGCCCGCCCTGTAATCGCACCGGCCAGTTCGCCACTCGATTCGCGCGCGGCATCGGCCAGTGCTTGCAGATCTGCAAGCGTCGCAACACCGCCAGATGCGATCACGGGCACGCCGGTGCGCTCGGCAAGGGCAACGGTGGCGGCGACATTGAGCCCGGTGAGCATCCCGTCGCGGGCGATGTCCGTGTAGACGATGCCGCCAATATCGAGCTTCGCTGCCCACACCGCGAACTCGGTGAGGCCGCGCCCGGAGCCGCTCTCCCAGCCATGGGTCGCAATTTCTTCGCCGCGGGCATCGAGCCCGAGCAGAATACGCGCGCCAAAGCGTTCGCACGCCAGGCGCAAGAAATCGGGATCCTGCACTGCCTTGGTGCCAATGATGACCGCCGCGATACCGGAGTCGACGTAGCGCTCGATGGTCGCAAGGTCGCGAATGCCGCCCCCTACCTGCACGGGCAGATCGCCCAGGGCTTGCGTGATCGCTTTGATCGCGCCTTCGTTCTTCGGTACGCCGGCCACGGCACCGTCTAGATCCACGAGATGCAAGCGGCGGCATCCTGCGTCCGCCCAGCGCCGGGCCATGGCGACCGGATCATGGGAGAACACGGTCACATCGTCCATGCGTCCCTGGCGCAGGCGCACGCAGCGCCCGTCCTTCAAGTCGATGGCCGGAATCAGCAGCACAGGATCAGAGCACGCCTTTGGTCGACGGCGTCGTGCCGGCGGCACGCGGATCGGACGTGAGCGCCATGCGCAGTGCGCGGCCGAACGCCTTGAACAGCGTCTCGCACTGGTGGTGTGCGTTGTTGCCGCGCAGGTTGTCGAGGTGCAACGTCACATTGGCGTGGTTGACGAAGCCTTGAAAGAACTCGTGCACCAGATCGACATCGAATTCGCCCACTCGGGCACGCGCGAATTCGACGTGAAACTCGAGCCCCGGTCGCCCTGAAAAGTCGACCACCACCCGTGACAGCGCCTCATCGAGCGGCACATAGGCATGGCCGTAGCGCACGATTCCACGCTTGTCGCCTGCTGCCTTGGCGATTGCCTGACCAAACGTGATCCCAATGTCCTCGACGGTGTGGTGGGCGTCGATTTCGAGGTCGCCCTCGGCGCGTACCGAAACATCCATCATGCCGTGACGTGCCACCTGATCGAGCATGTGATCCAGAAACGGAATCCCGCTGGCGAGTTCCGACTTGCCGGTGCCGTCGACGTTCACCCGCACACTGATTTGCGTTTCCAGGGTATCGCGCGAAACGGACGCAGTGCGCGCCGGGGCGGATTTCGCGGCGTTGGTGCGGTTAGACGGCCGCTTCGATGCGGGTTTGCGGGCTGCCATGGGTCGATCCTTGGGCGTGAGCGCGCGGCAGTATAGCAGTGTGGCTTTTGCTGCCTTACAGCCGATCGAGCAGGCTACCCCAGGGCAGGAATCGATTGTCCGAGTGGGCCTTGATCCACTTGGTGAGTTCCTTCGGATAGCTGCCGCGTTGACGCAGCGCTGCCGACAGCGCAATGACGGGAGAGGCGTTCCCCGCTTCCCAATTCGGCAATTTCGATTCGGCGACGGTGAAGACGCGGATCAGCGCAAGGACTGTTGCGTCATCGAGCGATGCCACGACCGGCGCCCAGACATCGGCATCCAGGCGCATCAGGTGCGCATGTTCAGCAACTTCCGTCGCTGACAGGCCCAGTGTCGGATGATCGAGAAGGTCGACGCAGCGGGCGATACGTTCGAGCACGATCGTATCGATGGCGCTGCTTTTCTGGTCCGGCTGCCAGCTGCCGACGGTCGTCATCTGTAACGCAACGTAATTGACACATTCGCCAGCTAGCGTAGCCCTGCTTACAACGATGGCACAACCCATCAACGACGTCGTGCTGGAATATCGACGTCAACAAAGGACGCTTCAGTATGTCATCGGAGCGGATGTTTCAGAGGGAAGACGGCTGGTACTTTCACGTTCGTGGCAACACCAGCATGGGCCCCTACACCAACTACCGTGAAGCCTGCGCCGGTCTGGATCGCTACGTCGCTTCCTGCGAGCGGCAATCAGAGCTGGGATTCAGCTGGCCACGCTGGCTGCACATGAAAAGCCTCTTTCGTCGCATCGCAGACAAGCCCGGACACGCCGCCACAGCTCGCACCCGGTAGCGGCTGGCGAGTCTCACTTGACTTGATAGGGGCCCCGCGGCCCCTCCCGTATACTGCGCGGCATGCGCAGACTCCTCCTGTTCCTGATATTCCTCATCGGCGCTGGCATCGGCGTCGTCTACTGGCTCCTCGCCGACCCGAATCGATTCAAGGCTGAGATCAGCGCGCTGATCAGCCGCGAAACGGGCCTCACGGTCGAACTGCGCGGCGATCTCGCCTGGCGGTTGTGGCCGCCGGTGCGGCTGGTTGCCAACGACGTGGTCGCAGACTGGACCATGACGGCCGAAGCGCCGCTGGTCGCGATCGATTCCGTCGAACTCGACGCCGATTTGTGGCCGCTGATCACTGGCGAGCGCAAGCTCGACGTCAATGGCGTCGCCCTGATCGGACTC
>JBGSQB010000074.1:0-2487 GCA_041738285.1 Pseudomonadales bacterium
CGCCGCGCCCGCGTCGGCGACGGCTTGGTCGCGTTGCGCCGCGTCATCGATGCGATTGAAGGTACGCAAGAAGTTGTAGGCCCAGGGCGTTGCTTCGGTATCTCTGCAGATGCTCTGGCGCGCGCTGATCTCCTCGTAACCACCGATCACCCAGCCTTCGATTGACGGCGGTAGCGCCGCGCGCAGCGTCTCGAGCGTGGTGATGTTGAGTTGCCGCTCCGCGGCTGTGGTATCGCGCATGCCACCGGCGCACTCGCCGTCGCCGAATGCGGCTCGAGCACAGAGCAGGGTGAGCAGCAGCGACAGCATCGAAGACCTGTTGCGGGCGTGCATGGTGGGGCTCCTGCGCAAGAGGACCGCGGAATCGAGAATACTCCCGTCGGCGACGTCCGTGGCGATTGCGGCATTCACACTTAAAGCCCGCCGCCGGCTCCGTTAGAATCGCCGCCTCCTGATCCATGCACAGTGACCGCCATGCCCGACCAGCCATCCGCCTTTACCGTCAACCCGCAGAACTTCCAGACCGAGGTGGTCGAGCGCTCCAAGCAGGTGCCGGTGGTCATCCTGTTCTGGGCCGAGCAGCTGCCGGTCGCCAAGGACATGAAGAAGACGCTGGAGACCCTGCTCGGTCAGTACGGCGGCAAGTTCGCCCTCGGTCTCGTGGATGTGGCGCGGGACCAGGCGCTGGCCCAGCACCTGCGGGTACAGAACTTGCCTGCGATCCGGGTGGTCCAGGACGGTCAGATGGTCGAGCAGATGGAAGGCCCCCAGGGGGAGCGCGCACTGCGTGCGCTGCTCGATGGCCTGACCATGTCGTCCGGAGACCTGCTGAGAGAGCAGCTGAAGGACATTCTCGCGGCGCGGGATTTCCACACCGCGCTCAACCTCTTGAAGCAGGCGCTCGCAGCTGAACCGAACAACGTCGCGTTCAAGGTCGAGTACGCCGACGTGCTGGCGATCACCGGCAACCTCGAGCAGGCGCGCGCTTTGCTTGCGACCATCGCCGAAACTGCCGATGGGCGTGAACGGCCGGTCACGCGCATCGAAATGATCGAGGAAGCGGCGGGCATGCCGAGCGCTGCGGATATCGCCGCCGGACTTGCGGCGAACGAAAAGGACCTGGAGCTACGGTATCAGGCTGCGGTGCGTGGCGCCGTTGCGGGCGATTACGAAGCAGCGCTCGATCACGCCATGTTGATACTGCGGACCAACCGGAAGTTTCGCGACGACATCGGACGTACCACCATGGTGCGCATCTTCACACTGCTCGGCAAAGGCTCGGAACTGGCAACGAGCTATCGCCGGCAGATGTTCAACTACATGCACTGACGAGCGCCCATGCCTCATCTGGTCTGGACCGATCTGCAGTACTTTCGAGCCTTGGCCAACGAGGGGTCGCTGCCGAAGGCGGCCGAAAAGCTCGGCGCGAACCGCACGACGATCAGTCGTCATGTATCGAACCTCGAAACGAGTCTGGGCGCCGCGTTGTTCGAGCGCCGCGGCCGCAATCTGGTGCTCACCACGGCCGGACGGGAAGTGATCGCGGTGAGCGATCGGGTCGATGGCGAGATCGATGCGCTGACGCGGCAGGTTTTCGGTCGCGACCGCAAGCTCGAAGGGGCGATCCGGGTCACTGCGACTTCGGCAATGGCCAAGCTCATCGCGCCGGAGCTCGCGGCATTCGGTGCCGAACATCCCGGCATCGTCATGGATGTGATGGTGTCGAACACCAACGTCGACCTCGACCTGATGGAAGCGGACATCGCCATTCGCCTGACTCGACAGCCCCCTGACAACCTCGTTGGCAGAAAGCTCGCCGACATCAATTCCGCGCTGTACGTGGCCAACAACAGCCGATTGAATCTCGCCGCCAACGATGTGCCATATGTGGGCTGGAACGCGGAACGCGAGGCGCCGCAGTGGATCCGTGAATCAGCGCCCGGGGCGCGGGTGGTGGCGACGGGCAACTTCGTCGATGTCATCGCCGAACTCGTGGCCGTCGGCGTCGGCTTCGCGGAGATTCCCTGCTATGCCGCGCAGACCGACGCCCGGCTCAGACGCGTTTCGGAACCGACGTCACATCGGTTCGGCGCCGCCTGGTTACTGTACAACCCGCAGTTGCGGGGGGTACGTCGGGTGAGTGCGCTGGTGGATCACCTGACGGGCGTATTCGAGCGCTTGCGGCCGACAATCGAAGGTCGATCGAAGGCAGCAGTCGCGCCATGAAGGCGCCGCGTTTGGATCGCAGGTCGAGTAGGCGGTTCATGTGACATCTCCGGCGGGTAGCTGTACTGCAAGGTAGACCCTTGCCGCGCAGGAATCAGCCGCGTGGACGCGCATCCCGGTGCATTGTTGCCCGAGGCACACCAACAGTCGCATCCACGCACACTCATGTGCAGTTCCTCGGTCGATCGTGCGGGCATTGCGCGCAAGGATGCGGCTCTTGTGGGAGCGGGCTTGCCCGCGAACGTCAACTCGCTTCGCGGG
>JBGSQB010000108.1:0-25786 GCA_041738285.1 Pseudomonadales bacterium
GTCGTGCTCGTGCCTCCGAGCTGTGCAGCAAGTCGATGGACGTCGACACGCGCCATGCGTCGGCAGTGGCCGCAGACGGCGTATAACTCGAAGTGAGAGGCGAGATCGGACAGGCGCATACTGTATGAATATACAGGATAATTCGTGACCGCCGAGCCGGGTCGCCCGCGGGTCGCAATTACCATGGGTGATCCCGCAGGCATCGGCCCCGAAGTGCTGGCCAAGGCGCTGGCATCCGGCGCGATTGCGGGGCTCTGTACCCCGGTACTTGTCGGCCCGGCGTGGGCGTTGCGCGCCGGCTGCATCGCGGCGGGTGTACCGATGCCTAAACCGAATGCAATCGATTGCATCGACGTCAATGTGGCCCGCCCCGATGACTACGTGCCGGGTCGCGTGTCGGCGCAGTGTGGTCGCGCGGCGGTGGCTGCGGTGGAGCGGGCGGCGGCACTTGCGATGGCCGGCGACGTCGTCGCGATGGTGACCTGTCCCATCAACAAGGCCGCTGTCCACGCGGCGGGATTCACCGACGACATCGGCCATCAGGAAATTCTGGCGCGTCTGACCGGCGCAAAGTGGACCGCGACCCTGCTGATGACGCCCGGGCTGAAAGTCGTTCACCTGTCGACCCACAAGTCGCTCATCGAGGCGGCACGCTTTGTCACGCGTGCCAACATCGTCGAGAAGCTCTCGATCGCATCCCAGTCGCTCGCCCGGTGGGGCATGCCGGCACCGCGCATAGCGGTCGCCGCGCTCAACCCGCATGGCGGCGAGTCGGGGCTCATGGGGCGCGAGGAGATCGACGAGATTGCGCCGGCCATCGCCGACCTGCGGACCCAGGGTGTGGACGCGCACGGGCCGATTCCCGCCGACTCGGTGTTCACCCGCGCCATTGCCGGTGAGTTCGACGTGGTGCTGGCGCTGTACCATGATCAGGGCCACATCGCGATCAAGGTGCACAATTTTGCCGAGAGCGTGACTGCGACGCTCGGCATTCCGTTCATTCGCACATCCGTCGATCACGGCACCGCGTTCGACATTGCCGGTCAAGGTATCGCCGACCCAACCAGCCTGGTCGCGGCGGTGGATGCCGCGGTCATGCTCGCAGCCGGCCGCCTCGCCTGATCGCCTTGGATTCGGTTGCCGCAGTACACCTGTAAGGGGCACACTCGCGGCTCGACAAAATTCGAGGGGAAGGAGCATGAAGGCGGCCGTATTTCGCGAAGTGAACAAGCCGATGGAAGTGGAGGAGGTTCAGGTCTCGAAGCCTGGACCGCGGGAGGTGCTGATTCGCACCGCCGCCGCTGGCGTTTGCCACTCCGATCTGCATTTCTTCAACGGCACGTATCCGGGTCAGCTGCCCATCGTGTTGGGTCACGAAGCTGCTGGCGTCGTCGAACAGGTCGGCAGCGCAGTGACCTATGTGAAGCCTGGCGATCATGTGATCACGTGTCTGTCGGTGTTCTGCGGTACATGCGAATACTGTCTGACCGGGCACATGTCCCTATGTCAGGAGCCGGCGCTGCGGCGCGGCCAGGACGAACAGCCGCGACTGGCCAAAGCTGGCTCCAAGCTCAATCAGTTTGCCAATCTCGGCTCGTTCGCGGAGTACATGCTCGTCCACGAGCACGCGATCGCGAAGATTCGGAACGACATGCCGCTCGATCGGGCAGCGTTGATCGGCTGCGCAGTCACGACCGGTGTTGGTGCTGTGATCCACACCGCCAAGGTCGAGCCGGGGAGTACGGTGGTTGTGATCGGCGCGGGCGGCGTGGGCCTATCGTGCATCAATGGCGCTGCGATTGCCGGCGCGGGGCGGATCATCGCCGTCGATATGGTGCCATCGAAGCTCGAACTCGCGCGCAAGTTCGGCGCCACCGACGTGGTCAATCCCAAGGACGGTGATCCGATCGCGGCGGTGCACGAAATCACGGGCGGCGGAGCGCACTACACGTTCGAGGCGATTGGACTCAAGGTGACCGCGGAGCAGGCCTTTGGAATGCTGCGTCGCGGCGGCACCGCCACGATCATCGGCATGATTCCGCCGGGCCAGATGGTGTCGGTGCATGGACCCGAGTTTCTGTGGGAGAAGAAGCTGCAGGGTTCGTTCATGGGTTCGAACCGGTTCCGCGTCGACATGCCACGGTTCGTCGAATTCTATCTGCAGGGCAAGCTGCATCTGGATGACATGATCTCGCGCCGCATCGCGCTCAAGGATGTGAATGATGCCTTCAAGCAGATCGAGTCCGGTGAGGTAGCCCGCAGCGTCATCGTGTTCGACAGCTGAGGAAGAGCGGGTCATGAGATGGATGTCATTCGAGATCGATGGTGCACAGTCGTATGGTGTGGTGATCGGAGATGGGGTCGTGGACGTGGGATCGCGTCATGCGCATCGCACCCTGAAGGATCTGTTAGCGTCCGGTGACTTCCAGACGGTGGGTCGTGAAGCGGCGAAGGCGAAGCCCGATCACCGCCTCGATGCGGTACGGTTTCTGCCGGTGATCCCTAAACCTGACAAGATTCTGTGCGCCGGTATCAACTACAAAGCACACCAGGAAGAGACAGGACGTGAACCCACCGCGCAGCCGACGCTGTTCACGCGCTTTGCCGCATCCCAAATGGGTCACGGTGAGCCGATGCTGCGTCCTCGCGAGTCGGAGCGACTCGATTTTGAAGGTGAGATCGCGCTGATCATCGGCCGCCCGGGCCGACGGATCAGCAAATCGAGTGCGCTGGCACATGTGGCCGGCTTTGCGCCATACAACGACGGTAGCGTGCGCGACTTTCAGCGCCACACCACCCAGTTCACGCCCGGCAAGAACTTCGTCGGCACCGGCGGCTTCGGCCCCTGGATGATGACGCCGGATGAAATTGGTGATCTCGACGACATGGAAGTCATCACCCGCTTGAACGGCGAAGTGATGCAGCAGGCGAAGGCCAAGCTCCTCATCTTCGGGTTCGCGGAGTTGATCGCCTACAGCTCGATCTTCACCGAGCTCGTCGCCGGTGACGTCATCGTCACCGGTACGCCGGGCGGCGTTGGAGCGGCGCGCACGCCGCCCGTGTTCATGGACGCAGGCGATGTGATCGAGGTGGAAGTGAAACCGATCGGCACGCTGCGCAATCGGGTCGAAGTCGGCTGATTGCGGAGACTGTTCCCGGGGACAGTCTCCGAACCCCTGTTTAGCCCACCGACTCCGCGCCGGGTCGGCCAACGACGCCGGATACCATGTTGGTGCTTTGCTTGGTCGACGCCAGCGTCGGCTTGCCGCGCGCGGCGAAGTTGTACGGGTCAGTGTCGATCTCTTCGAGCTTGATGTCGCCTGCCAGCACCGCAGCCTTCCATGCCTGGTGCGCGGCTTCGCTGCCATGAAACTGCGGCATGACTTCGCGCGCGAACAACTCGAGGCTGCTGCAGATGTCTTCGTGGCTGTTCTTGCCGGCCTGGTTGAGCAGAATCACCTGATCGACGTTAGCGGCTTCGAGCTCTTTGAGCCGCTCACGAATCGTGGCGGGGGACCCGATCAGTTCGCTGCCCGAGCGCTTCTGGCCCGCGGGTGTCTGGCGCCATGCCTGATAGCGTTCCCAGATGTTCACCGAACCCGGTTCGAACGGACCTTCCTTGTTGTACAGCTGCAGGGCGAACTGGAAGAAGGTCCAGCCGTCGGCCTTCTGCCAGGCTTCTTCATCGGTTTCGCAGCACATGAAACCCGAGACCACCGCGATGTTCGGATTGGTCTGGTAGTCGCACAGCTTCTCCTGATCGTGCACGAAGGTGTTGTAGTAGGCATGCACCCACGCCCGCGCCGCGGCGAGGTCCGCAAACTTGAAACACAGCGCGCCCATGCCGCGATGCGCGGCGTAGCGAATCGTATCGAGCTGTGAGCAAGCCACCCACAGGGGCGGATGAGGCTTCTGTTTGGGTTTCGGTACGACTGCGCGCAATGGAAACTTGAAGAACTCACCGTCATATTGCCAACCGTGATTCCAGAACATTGGCAACACACACCGCACACCGTCCTCCCACACGTCGCGTTTGTCGCGGAAGCGCAGGTTGAACGGGTGCAGTTCAGTCACCGACGCGCCTTCGCCGAGCCCGAGTTCCACGCGACCGTCCGAGACGAGATCGAGTGTGGCGACTTTCTCGGCCACCCGCGCCGGATGATTGGTGGTCAGCTGAATGATGCCGTGGCCGAGCCGGATGTTCTTTGTGCGTTGACTGGCAGCGCCAAGGAACACTTCCGGCGCCGATGAATGTGAGTACTCCTCGAGGAAATGGTGCTCCACCTCCCAGGCGTAATCGAAGCCGAGGTTGTCGGCGAGTTCGATCTGGGTCAATGAATCCTTGAACAGCTGATGCTCGCTGTCGGCATTCCAATCTCTGGGCAGCTGGTGCTCGTAGAAAATTCCGAATTTCATATGGTCTCCCCGGTAACGCCCTATCGTCGCATTAATTCGCGCGAATTTGAACGAACCTGACAGCATGGCGTTGGCGGGCTATGCGCCCGACTGTGCGATGATTCCGGCCATGTACCGGTCACTGCCGATTCTGATCGCGCTCCTGCTGGTGGCGTGTGCGAGTCAACCGCTGCCAGGTCGGGTGTATGAGGCACCGCGCGACGCATTCTCGCAGCTCATCATCGAGTCCCCGTGGCCGACCGCCCCGGATGAGGACGTGCTCGCGCTGCCTGAAGACGCCAAACCATTCATAGAGCGAGCCATTGCAGGTCGCGGCGGCACCATATCCCGTGTCCAGCGGCTCGCGCAGCTGTTCGGTGGCAAAGGCGAGCTGGGGATGGACTACGAGGTGCTGGCGGTCGGCACGGCGCGGGAAACCTTCGAATCGCGCATTGGCAGTTGTCTGTCCTACACGCACCTCTACATTGCCATGGCGCGCAGCATCGGTATCGATGCCCGCTACCGTGAGATTCTCGCGGTGCCGCAATGGGAGGTCATCGGGGAGTTCGCGGTGCTCAATCGGCACGTTGCCGCGTATGGCGAAGTGCCCCTGGTCGGCAGCTACGTCATGGACTTCGGTCTGCTCGCCGAGAACGAGCGGCAGTTCGGGCGGGTCATATCCGATCGCCGCGCGCGCGCCCAGCACTTCAACAATCGCGGCGCATTGGCCTTGTCGAACGGCGAATCAGAACTGGCGGTGGGTTACTTCAACCGTGCCCTGTTACTCGATCCGACACTGAGCTTCATCTGGGCAAACCTCGGCACGGCATACATGCGATTGGGTGACTACCCGCGAGCCGAGCAGTCGTTGCGTCAATCACTCGCGATTCGGTCGTACGAGACCACCGCGATGAATCAGCTTGCGCGCCTGTACCAGTTGATCGGCCGCGACGATCTCGTTGCGCACTACAAGGCGCGCGCGGAGAATGCGCGGAATCAGAATCCCTATCTGCTGTATCAGCGCGCGGTGAGCGCGCGCGAAGCGGGCGATCACACCGAGGCGATTGGCCTGTTGCGCAGGGCAGTGCGCGTGCAGAAGGACGAGATGAATTTCTTCGTCGAACTCGGGCGCACCTACCGTGCAATCGGTGACTTGCGGCGAGCGCGGCGGGCGTTCCTCGAAGCAAGCGAACTTGCCGAGACCCTCGAGGATCGGGCCACGTTACTCGAGGCGCTCGGCGAGCCGGCCACGATGCCCACCGAACTCGTCGTGCCTGCGCTGGATGGCGCTACAGACGCGCCAGAAACCGATCCAGCACCGCGTTGAAGGCGGCGGGATCTTCGAAGTAGGTCGAGTGACCCGCGCCCGCGACGACCGTGACTTCTGCACCGATCTGCGTGGCGGTCGCCTTGAGCAGCGCAAGCGGAAAGGTGACGTCGAGATCGCTTGCGATCATCTGCACCGGCACCGGAAACGGCTGCAGCCGCTCTGGCGCGATGAATACATCGCGAGCCATCAATTTGTGCAGCGGCATCGGCGTCGTATTGAACGCAGAGATCGCCTCGTACAGCAGCGCGCCGGCCGGGTTGCGTGCCTTGTAGGGAGCGCCGAGCGTCATCGCCGTCAGGTCGGCGCCGGCGGGCCGCGCTACCAGCGTACGCATCTGATCGCGCAGCGCGTCCGAGTAGATGGCGCCCGGCGTGTTGGCGAGTGTCAGTGATGCGACGCGGTCGGGATGATTGATCGCCGCTCGAACGCCCGTCCATCCACCCATCGATTGACACACCACGTGCGCGCGACCGACCTCGAGATCGTCCAGAATCGCGATCAGATCGGCATCGAAGTGAATCGGTGAGAACTGCGCGGGATCACTGGCAGAACGCGCGAATCCACGATGGTCGAAGGTGATCACCTGATAGCGATCGCGGAAGTGCGGCACCTGCTGCCACCAACTGGCGGCGTTGCCACCCGCACCATGCGCGAACACCAGAGCCGGGCCCGTGCCTCGGCTTTCGTAGTAGATCCGCGCCGCGCCGGAATCGACGTATGGCATGAAGCATATCCTCGTCAGTCGATGCGGCATTGTGCCACGATGGGCGGGCAGATTTCGGAGGTCCGATTGACGAGTCAAGCGATCGAACAGGTGCAGCGTGACGTGGCTTCGGTTGCGGCGACCTTCGCCGCGCAGCGGGATGAGCGCGCCACTCGCACAGGACTCGTGGCAGAGGACTTCGCGCATCTCGCGGACGCCGGCTTCCTGCGTGTGGGCGTTCCGCAGGCGCGCGGTGGGCTGTGGCGTGGCATCCGCGCATCCGTGCGCGACTACGCATCGCTGATTCGCACGCTTGGGCGCGCGGACCCATCGGTTGCCCTAGTGGCGGCGATGCATCCGTCGGTGCTGTCGTTCTGGCTTGCAGCGTCCGACATCGATGATGTCGCGCTGAAGACACAGGCCGAATGTAATTTCGAGCGCGCGCTCGAAGGACATTGGTGGGGCACGATCACTTCGGAACCGGGCAGTGGCGGTGACCCCATGCGCACGCGAGCCGAAGCCGAGCGCGCCGGAAATGACTGGTGCATCACCGGCGCGAAGCACTTCGCTTCAGGGTCGAGCATTGCATCCTTCATGATCACCACGGCGAGGGTATCCGGCGAACCGCGACCGGACCTGTACACGATCGACATGCGGCAGCGACCTTGGGACGGCAGTGAGGGTCTTGCTCTGGCTCGACAATGGGACGGTCACGGCATGATGGCGACCGACTCGCATGCATTCAACCTGAAGAAGTGCCCGGCTGAACGCGCAGCCGGCAGGGACCTGTTCTCCACATCAGCACCGGTCGTAGGACAGTTGACGCCGCTGCTGTTCGCCGCGGTCATTCTCGGCATCCTCGACGTCGCCGTGGAACGGGCGCGCGCAGTAGTCGGTTCGCGGCTCGATTCGCTGCGTCCCTACGAGCAGGTGACCTGGAGTCAGACGAGCAATGGCATCTGGCTCGCGGAACAAGCATACGAAGGGGCGATGCGTACCGTGGAGACAGGTACAGGTGGATTGCTCGCGGCCGCGCGCGCGAAGCTCACCATCGCAGAACTTGCCGAGTCGAGTCTGTCGTCGCTTGCGCGCGTGATGGGTGGGGCGAGCTTTGCCCGCAGTCAGCCGTTCGGACAGTGGGCGCAGGATGTTCGTGCCCTGGGTTTCCTGCGGCCGCCCTGGGGTTACGCGTACGATCAATTGATCGGGTTCGAATTCAGTAATCAGAGCGCTTGAATCGCCGCGAGGACGTGCATCGGGTGATCGGCCGCCTTGGCCACGCGCTTCCAGTGCTTCTTCACCTTACCATCGGCGCCGATCAGCACCGTCGAGCGGATGACACCAACGGTCTTCTTTCCATACATCATCTTCTCGCCGTACGCACCGTACTTGGTCATGACCGCACGATCGGGATCAGAGAGCAGGGTGAATGGCAGCTTGTACTTGCCGACGAATTTCTGATGTGAAGTCGCGTTGTCCGGACTGACCCCGAGCACCACGGTGCCTGTCTTCTGGATGTCCTTCCAGAGGTCGCGGAACCCGCAGGCTTCCTTGGTGCAGCCGGGTGTGTCGTCCTTCGGATAGAAATAGACGACGACGTTCTTGCCCTTCAAGTCCTTGAGCGCGACTCTGTTCTCGAATTGATCGGTCAGGGTGAATGCAGGCGGTGCTTTGCCTTCTTCGATGCTCATGGTGACTCCTCGTCGATCGAAAATCCGATTGTGTCACAGATGCTGCGTGAGGCCGCCGTCGAGCGGAAAGACCTGGCCCGTGACGAAGGCGGCGCCGTCCGCGCTGAGCCAGACCGCCATCGCACCGAGGTCATCGGCGGTGCCGGCATCCTTGATGATCGGGAAGCGCAGGGCGCGGGCGCCCTCGATGTCGTTGACGTCGATGCGGTCCGTCATCCAGTTCATCCAGCCGAGCGCGATACCATTCACCGTGATCTGACGCGGCGCGAGTTCCTGGGCCATCGACCGGATCAGATTGTGCACGGCGCCGTGTGCGGCGCAGTAGCTAGCGGACTTCGGCAGGCCGCGTTCGCCGAGAACATGGGTGAGCACGACGATGCGGCCGCCGTGGTGTTGGTTCAGCATGGCTTTGGCGGCGATCTGGCACGCGCGCAACAGACTTGTGCAGTTGGCCATCATGGATTCGTCAAAGTCGTTTGCGGTGATCTCGAGCAGCGGCTGGGCGCGAAATAGATCGAACGCGGTCACGAGCACATCGACAGATGAATGAGCCCCAATCGCATCGGCTAACTTGGAGTTCACTTCATCGGTGCGGCAGGTGACAGCGGTAACCATGGCGCCTGCCTCGCGATACGCATGCTGCAACGCATCGATTGCGGGTGTCACATTGCCGATGACGATGGCATTGCGGCCGCCAAGGTCGAAGTGGTCGACATTCACGGTCACAGGCGCGGGTCCCGAATGGTCGACGGTGCAAAGTCGACGGGGCCCAATCCGCCCGCGAGGCCGCCACCGTCGATGATGAAGCTGTGGCCGGATACGTACCGCGAGGCATCCGATGCGAGGTATACCGCGAGCGGGCCGAGCTCCCACCACTCACCGAGCCGTCTAACCGGAATCCGGGCGCCCCGTTGCGCCACGATTTCGGCGGCGCGCTCGTCGGCGGGTGCACTCTGTTGTACGAACCCAGGCACGATGACGTTCACCCGGATGTTCTCTGGCGCGAGCATGGTGGCGGCTGACTTGGTGAGCGAGATGACGCCGCCCTTGGCGGTCGGGTAGGCGAACGATTTGTTGCCGCGCAGCGCCGTGCCCGATGCGACATTGATGATGCTGCCACCATGTTTCTGCTTCACCATCTGCCGCGATGCGGCGCGACAGCAGTAGAAATTGCTCTTCAGGTTGGTAGCAAGCACGGCATCGAACGCCTGATCCGGGTATTCCCAGAACTTCCAGTTGCCGTGGCCGACCGCGCCACCACCAGCGTTGGCGACCATGATGTCTAGGCGGTCAAACGTGTCGATCGTTCGGCGAACGAGCTGATCGATTTGCACCGAGTCGGTGACGTCGCATCGAACTGCCAATGCCTTGCCACCTGCATCCAGGATCTGGGCCGCAGTCTCATCGATCTGTGCCTGAGTGCGGGCGGCGCATACGATGCGTGCACCGGCCTGCGCCAACGCCTTCGCCATGGCGCGACCGAGACCCCGTCCCGCGCCCGTGACGATCGCAGTACGACCGTCGAGGCGCAGCCGAGCGAGATTGCTCAACGGTAACCCTCGATCACGGGACGCCGCGGCAGATCGAACCAGAGCGCGTCGCAGTACCGGGCGAGATCATCGTCCCACTGGACGTCGAACGCGGCGAGATTCGCGTCGAGTTGATCCGCGCGACTGGCACCGATCAGCGCGCTCGAGATGCCGGGCTGTCGCAGCACCCAGCTGACCGCAACGCTCACCATGTCGAGTTCGCGGCGCTTGATCTCGGCTGACAGCCGTTCGACGGCCGCGAACTGCGCGTCCTGCCAGTAGCGCTCCTGATAGCGTGTGGCGGCGCTACCGAGCGTGAATCGTGTGTTGTCGCGCGGCGCTTCACCCTTGCGATACTTGCCGGAAAGAAACCCCCCGGCCAACGGGTTGTACACGAGCACGCCAAGGCCCTCTGCCTGGGCGAGTGGCAGCAGTTCCGTTTCGATTTCCCGATACAGCAGGTTGTAGCGCGGCTGCACCGACGCGTAGCGCGTCAGCCCCAGTCGATCGGCCGCGGCAAGTGCTTGTCCGAGTCGCCAGGCAGGGTAGTTGGAACATCCGACATACCGCACTTTGCCCGTTCGAATGAGATCTTCGAAGGCGCGCATCGACTCATCGATCGGTACCTTGGTATCAAACGCGTGGGACTGGTAAAGGTCGACGTAGTCGGTGCCAAGGCGTGCAAGGCTCGCATCGATCGATTCGAGGATATGCTGGCGCGATAGACCGTAGGCGTTCGGTCCGCGCCGCGTAGCCGCCCAGCATTTGGTGGCCAGAATGATGCGATCGCGATTGCCGCGTGCCTTCATCCACCGGCCGATGATGCGCTCGGTGTCGCCGACCGTTTGCAGGCTGCCGCCCAACGGATACGCATCCGCCGTGTCGAGAAACGTAAGGCCCCGTTCGAATGCGGCATCGAGAATGGCCATGCTGGCTGCTTCGTCGCACTGCCCACCAAAGGTCATCGTGCCGAGGCACAGCGCGGGTACTTCGAGGCCGTTTCGGCCCAGACGTCGATTTTCCACGGTCACCACCCCCGCTCGGAGGATGGCCGGATTCACGATTCTGTGCAAGGCACCGACGAGCACGGTACGGGGTTGACGCAATCCGGGGCGCCTTCGATAGTGCGCATGAGAACGGAGACTGGCATGAACTATCCGATCATTTCGGCGGACTCGCACATTACCGAGCATCCGGACACGTACGTTGCGCACATTGATGCGCGCTGGCGCGACAAGGCGCCACGATTGGTGCGAACCGCGGAGCACGGCGACATGTTCGTCGTTGATGGCATGGAACGGCCCGTGCACCTCGGCCTCATCGCCGCGGCCGGCAAAGCAGCCGAAGAAATTACGACCGAAGGCGTGAAATTCGAAGACCTGCATCGCGGCGGATGGGATCCCGATGCGCGACTGATCGATCAGGATCGTGACGGCGTTGCCGCCGAGATCATCTATCCGACGGTCGGTATGGTGCTGTGCAACCATCCGGACTTCGATTACAAGAAGGCCTGCTTCGATGCCTACAATCGGTGGATCGCCGGCTACTGTGCGACGCACCCGCAACGCCTGCTCGGCTGCGGCCAAAGCGCAGGTCGTTCACCGACGGAGATGGTTGCCGATCTGCACGCGATCAAGGCGCTTGGCTTGCGTGGCGTGATGATGCCTGGCAATCCGGCCGAAGCCGATTACGACGATCCGATTTACGACCCCGTATGGGAGGCAGCGGTCGAGCTGGACCTGCCGCTGTCGTTCCACATTCTGACCACGCGCGATGGCGGTTTCCGCTCCCGTGGCCCACGTATCAACGGCTTTCTCGCCATCATTCGCGGCAATCAGGACATCATCGGCACGCTCATCTTCGGCGGCGTGTTCGACCGCCACCCGCAGCTCAAGATCGTGTGTGTCGAAGCAGACGCTGGCTGGGTGCCGCACTACATGTACCGGATGGATCACGCCTACTCGCGGCATCGCAACTGGCTCGCACCCGGTGTGAAGCTCGCACGATCACCGAGCGAGTACTTCAGCGAACACATCTACACCACGTTTCAGGACGATTGGGTGGCGTTTCGCAGCGCAGATCAGATGAACTGGCGCCGGCTCATGTGGGCCAATGACTTCCCGCACTCGGATTCCACCTGGCCTTGGTCGCAGCAGATGCTCGCGCAGCAGGCGGCGAGTCTGTCGAGCGAGCAGCGCCGGGCGATTCTGTGTGACAACGTGGCCGATCTGTATCGGATCGATGTGAAGCAGTTGGAGGCGTGATGACTCGGACCGGCGCGGATGTGGTTGCCGAGGGGTTGGTGAAACTCGGCGTTCGACACGCATTCTGTATCGTCAGCATTCACAACATGCCGATTCTGGATGCGATCCGCCGGCTGGGCAGAACGAAGCTGATCGATGTGCGTCACGAGCAGGCGGGCGCGCATGCGGCGGATGGTTACGCAAGGGCGACGGGTGAGCTCGGTGTCATGATCGCGAGCACCGGACCAGGCACGACCAACACGGTGACAGGTCTGTACGAAGCGGCGTATGCATCGTCTCCGGTGCTCGTGATTACAGGTCAGGCGGAGACGGGCTTCTATGGCCGCGGCCTCGGCTATGTGCACGAGGCCGAACAGCAGGTCGCGATGCTGCGCACGGTCACGCGGTCGGTCGAAAGCCCGCGACGGGCGGAAGATGTGGGTCCTGCACTCGCGCGCCTGGTCAAGACCATGCGCAGTGGCCGACCGCAACCCGGCGCCATCGAGATTCCCATTGACGTACAGTATGCGGACGCAGGTGCAGATGAGTTCGTTGCGTTGGCGCCGACCGCTTCGGTGCCCGACGCCACCGCAATCGGTGGCGCGCGCGAAGCGATCTCGACGGCTGATCGGCGCGTGATCATCGCCGGCGGGGGTGTCATCGCTGCCGGCGCCGGGGATGCCGTGCGCAAGCTCGCCGAACTGCTCGACGCGCCGGTGATCACCACGGTCAATGGCCGCGGCTGCATCGCCGAGGATCATCCGCTGTGCATCGGTAATCTCTATCAGAGTCGCGGCATCGCCAGCGCGATTCGTGATGCCGACCTGACGCTCGCAATCGGTACGCGATTTCAGGCCGGTGTCGACGGCGGCAATCACGCATTGGTGCCACCGGGTCGCCTCGTGCATATCGACATCGATCCCGCCGTGATTGGACGCGCGCACCGCGCAGATGTGGCCGTTGTGGGCGATGCGCTTGCCGCGCTCAATGCGTTGATCGATGGCCTCAGTGCGCAGCCCAACGACGGTCAGTTCAACGCCGCGGTGTTCGAAACCCGCGATGGTGTGCGCGGCGCACTGATCAACCGGCTGGGTGAAGACTATGCGGCAATTCTTGGATCGCTGACGGGTGCGCTCGGACCCGACGTCAACGTGGTGCGCGACACCACCGTGCCGGCCTACAACTTCGGCAACCAGCTATTGCCGATTCGGCGGCCACGCACATCGATGAGCCCCACCTCGGGCGCGATCGGACCCGGGTTGCCAATGGCAATTGGCGCGGCAGTGGGCAGTGGCCGGCGCACCCTGGTCATCCACGGCGATGGCGGCTTTCTGTTTCACGCAACAGAGCTTGCAACGGCCGCGCAGTATCGCGTGCCATTGGTCGTATGCGTATTCAACGATGGCGGCTACGGCGTGCTCCGCGGCCTGCAGCACAACCGCTTCGATGGCCGCATCCATGAGACCGATCTTGGTGTGGTCGATTTTGTGGAGTTGGCGCATGCCCTCGGCGTGCCGGGTGCGCATGCGCGCAGCGCGGGTGAATTCGAATCTAGCCTGGCGACGGCATTGGCTGCAGATGGCCCGTACCTGATCGACATCGACATGCTGGGCCTGGTGCCGATGAAAGGGTCGATGCTGCCGAGGGCCTGATGCTGAGTACGACTAGAGCGTGGACGGCACGTTGCGGCCTGCTGTGGCTGGTGCTGGTTGCAGTGTGTGCCGATGCGGACGACATCGTCGAAGAACTCGTCGTGTACGGACGGGCGCAACAGCAGATCGGGGTCGCGCACAGCGCATCTGAAGGCATGGTCGGCTACGACGACCTGCGCTTGTCACCGCTGCTACGCGTTGGTGAGCTGGTCGAGTCCGTGCCGGGGATGGTGGCGACCCAGCATTCCGGCACCGGCAAGGCCAATCAGTACTTCTTGCGCGGGTTCAATCTCGATCACGGCACCGACTTTGCCGTCGCAGTCGACGGTGTGCCGATCAACCTGCGCAGCCATGGCCACGGTCAAGGCTACCTCGACCTCAACTTCCTGATCGCTGACCTGGTGGAGACGAGCGTCTACCGCAAAGGGCCCTACGCCGCGCAGGTTGGCGATTTTTCTTCTGCCGGCAGCGTCGCGTTCTCGTACTACGACCGGCTCGACGAAGCGCTGTTGCAGGGGGTAATGGGCGCGGATGGCTATCGCCGCGGTGTTGCCGCCGGCAGCCGCGATGTGGGCGATGCAGTGCTCACCGGTGCGATCGATGTGACGGTGTACGATGGTCCGTGGCAGATCGATGAGGATCTGGAACAGAACAAGGCGTACCTCGCCTATGCGTTCGATGTTGGCGGTGGTCGCGCGCGCGTGGCGGCACAGTTCTACGAATCGACCTGGAACGCAACGGACCAGATTCCGCGGCGCGCGGTGCGTTCGGGTCAGATCGACCGACTCGGATTCATCGATCCGGATCTCGCGGGCGACACCCATCGCTATGCGCTCTCGGCGGAGGTCGATTTCGCCCGCTTCGATGTTGGCGCTTACGTCGTCGACTACGAGTTGTCGCTGTTCTCCAACTTCACCTACCTCCTCGACGATCCGGTCGATGGTGATGAATTCGAACAACGCGACCGGCGGACGCAGAGCGGCGCATGGGTCGATGGCGAGTTTGCCATTGATCCGGGGCGCCCGACCGTGATTCGGTGGGGCGCCGACCTGCGCTACGACGACGTCAACGAGGTGGGCCTTTATGGCACCGTCGCGCAAAACCGCATCCGCACCGCGCGCGAAGATCGGGTGGCTGAGCTATCGATGAGTGCCTGGGGCGAGACCGAAGTCGCCATTACCGATCGGCTGCGCGCGATCCTCGGGGTTCGCGCCGATCGCTACGATTGGCACGTCAATGCGGTCGAGCCGATCAATGGCGGGTCCGGTCGCGAAGCGCTGGTGAGTCCGAAGTTCTCGTCGGCCTGGCACTTTGCAGACGGGTGGGAAGCGTATCTCAGCTGGGGCAAGGGATTTCACTCCAACGATGTGCGCGGGGCGACGCTGCGCGTGGACCCGGTCAGCGGTGATCCTGCGGACCCCGTCGACGTGCTGGTCGAGTCGGTCGGTGAAGAGATCGGCCTGCGGTGGGAAGCTGGCCCGTCATTCAATGCGACCCTCGTTGGCTTTCGGCTGCGCCTCGACTCGGAGCTGCTGTACGTCGGTGATGCCGGCACCACAGAGCCGAACGACTCGACCGAGCGCGTGGGGGCCGAGGCGACCGCGTTCTGGCAGGCGACGACTGCGATCGCACTGCATGCGGCGTATACCGTTACCGACGCGAGGTTCGAGGAGGATCAGGGCGGCGGTAAAGACATTCCGGGCGCCATCGAGCGTACTTTCGTTGCGGGCGTGAACGGTGCGTGGTCGAACGGACTGAGCGCGAGCGCCCGCATCCGCCACCTTGGTGAGGCACCGCTGATCGAAGATGGGTCCGTCGAAACCAATGGCTCGTGGGTCGTCAATGGCGGACTCGGTTACCGCCGCGGTGGACTCGAGTACCGCCTCGATGTATTCAACCTGCTCGACTCGAACGACGACGACGTGTCGTACTTTTACACCTCGCGGCTCGAAGGCGAGCCGTCCGAGGGTGTTGCGGATGTGCACTTCCATCCCATGGAGCCACGGACCGTGCGCGCTTCCGTGGCGCTGCGCTGGTGACAACGGCGCGTCATGCGCGACTACGCACTGCGCGCAGAGCGACGAACAACCGGTCGAGCAACAGCACCAGGGCAATGGCTGCGGCGCTCAGCGGAAAGAACACCGCGCCCGCGAGCACCCGCCGCCCGGTGCGATGATCTGGACGCGGTGGCGCGACCGGTAGCAACCCATTCGGTTTACGTTGCCACCACAGCGCCGTCGCGAGGATGACGAGTGTCATGACCGCAAGACAAAGCACCGCGTTGAATGAGATGTTCCAGACGCCGAGCTCGCCCTGATGAAACGGCACGCCCGATGCCATGAAGCGACCCACTAACGAGTAGTGGGCGTAGCCAACGTCGGCGAGCACGCGCCCGGTGTGGCGGTCCAGATGCAGGAAACGCTCGGCGCTCGGCGCGTCGACGTCGCCCGCGAGTGTGGATGCGGAAATGGTCCACACGCCGGCATCGTCGCGCGGCAACGCTATGCGAAATGGTTCGAACCCGACCGACTGCGCGAACGCGGCGACGCGATCGAGATCGGGTTCTGCACCGACGCCGGTCTCTCCAGCCGACGTCCCTGACACGGGCAACGGTGTCTGTTCGAGCGCCCATGGCACTTCCTCGAGCGGCGCACGACCGAGATCACGGTGGACTTGGGTCGCGGACATCGTCGAGGGTTTCCGTTCGAGGGATAAGGTGCTCCACGCCTGTACCACGCGACCGCCCCACGTCCCGGTCCATGTGAGGCCGGAGAACAGGAAGAACAGTAGCGGCAGCGCGATCCAGTAGCCGACCGCGCCATGCAGATCGCGCGTGCGGACGCGCCCGACAGGTGTCGCCGGTGGTAGCAGCGCAGCACGCAAAGAATGTTGCCGCGCGCGCGCCAGATACAGACCGCCGACGATGAGCAGTACCGCAAGTCCGGCGGCGATCTCGACGATTGCGTCACCGATGTCGCCGAGCAGCAGCGTGCCGTGAATCGCGTTAGCCCAACCATAGGGCGTGCGCGCACGATCGAGCGTGCCGAGCACACGTGCCGTGTAGGGGTCGACGAACACGGAAAGTGCTGCTTCATTGTGACCGTGTCCGGCGCCGGCGGAGTGCCGCGGCACGACCGAGAATTCGCTCGCCCGATCGGGTGCGGATGGCGGCACGAACAGGATCGACTGCATCTGTGGGAGGGCAGCATCGACCGCGGCGGCCTGTGCCGCCGGTGTGCGCATTGTGGTGAGGGGTGTGACCGTCAACAGGTGACCGTACGGCGCCGCTTCGAGCGGTGCGCGCAGCAGCATGACCAGCCCACTCGAGGCGAGCACGAGCAGCAGCGGTGCGACCACCACCCCGGCGTAGAAGTGCCAGCGCCAGACTGCTCGATAGAAGTCGTTGGGCGCCTGCGCTTGTCTGTTAGAGACGGAGTTCGACACCGACATAGGCCGACAGCGGCGCGCCCGGCTGGAGGATCGCTGCATCCGGGCTCGCAACGTCCCGCACCGAGAACAACGAGATGTACTCTTCATCGAGCGCGTTCTGCACTTCGACGAACACCTGCCAGGATCTCGCTTCGAAGCCGCTGCGCACACCGAGCAACCCGTAGTCATCGACCTGATAGCTGTTCGCGAAGTCGGCATAGCGCTCGCCGACGAGATCGAAGGTCGGCCCCGCATAGAAACCCGAGTTGTGGCGGTAGAGCAGCTCGCCGTGCATCACGTAATCGGGCGCCGCCGGCAGCTCGTTCGAGCCGTACAGCGGGTCGTCGTCGAATTCGAAGTGGTTGAGCGTGATCGCGATGCGTGGCTCGAGACGCGCGCCGGTACCGATCGCGAACGAAGCGCCCATCATCGCCTCGATGCCGGCGTGGATCGTTTCGTCGACGTTGGTCGACAGGCTGGTGCCGGGTGCATCGGGATCGTCTCGCGACAGGATCTCGTCCGAGATCCACGCATAGTAGGTCGATACTTCCCAGAAGACGTTTGCGTCGGTCCCGATGCTTTGTTCTCCGCGCGTGCCGACTTCGAGCACGGTGCCGGACATCGAATCGAGTGCACGACCGTCGGCACGGACATCGTCGGCGAGCTCGAACACGGTCGGTGGTTCGTAGAGGCGACTGACGTTGCCGAAAACCGTCGCCCCTTCGTCAAGCTGATACATGACACCGAGCCGCGGGTTGATGGCGAAGTAGTCATCGGAAGGATCCGTGACGGCGCCGTTCGCAACGCTGACGCTGCGTGCTTGCCGGTCCGCGAACACCGCCTGCGCACCGAATACGAAGGTCAACTGATCCGTGATTGTCCAGTGATCGAGTGCATAGATCTCGGTCGAATTCGCGTCATTGTCAATCAGTGTCGCGCGCGCCGTCTTGCCGGTGCTGTCGTAGCGGTAATGCGCTCCGTCCACTTTGCTGTCGCCGAAATTCATCCCGAACTCGAGCGAATGATCGCCCGCGTTCTGGGTGTAGCGCAGCATCGCGCCTGCATTCGAGTGGTCAGTGTCGATCAACAGACTGAAGACGCTCACGGGCGCGAGCGGACCGTCATCGTCGAAGTCGACGAGCACCTGGACGATCGGATGGAACAGCGTCTGGTGCTCATAGGAGGCGCCGAATTCGAGCTGGCGATCGTCATCGAGCACCCAAGTCGTCCGGTTGGCGATGCGTTTGGTGTCGACGTTGAGCGCATAGTCGCCAGCCACCGCGGCAGCTTGTGCCTGGTCGGGGTCGTCATCCACCTGGGCCGCGGTAAGCACGCCCGGAAGCTCCTGGTCGTTGGTGACGTAGGTACCAAAGAAGCGGGTCGACAGCGCGCTCCCCAGCTGCCAGCCGACGTTGCCGTAGACGCCGGTTCGGTCCTGATCGTTGTGATCGCGATAGCCGTCCCAAGTGGTGTTCTCGATGCTGAAAATGCCGTCGCCGCGATCGGAGAAGCGTCCGCCCGCGGTCGCGCGCATCGCGCTCAAACCGTTGCTGCCGCCGTTGATGCGCGCATCGACACCGCCGTGGTCGAGGCCGGTTGGTGAGACGAAGTTGATGGCGCCGCCGAGCGTGCTCGCGCCAAAGGACATGCCGTTCGCGCCGCGCGCGACGGTTGCGTATTGCGCCGCGAGCGGATCGATGAACCGGTTGTGATTGTTGCCGTCCGCGGTAGTGACAGGTAATCCGTCCTGCAGCAATTTGACACCGTTGCCGTCGTAGTTGGTCGCATCGAGATTGGATCCTCGACTCGAGACGAACACCGCATCAGTGCCGCTTGCGCTCGTTGACCAAACGCCTGGCACGTAGCGCAACATGTCGGCAAGGCTCGTCACGGTGCGCTGCTGAATGTCGACCATGTCGATCACGGTTACCGCCCCGGGGATTCGATCCGCATCGGCGCGCTCACTCGCCACACCGAGGCGGCGCGCTTCGACCTGCATCTCTTCGATCGGGTCCGATCTTGCCGAGTGGGTGTCGGCAACAGCAGCATATGCGGCACTTGCCAACACAACCGCCACCGACGCAAGCACGCTGCGCATCGCCATGCTGTGAACCCCGAAATCGTGAAAGGTGCGAGCCTACGGTGAATGCCCAGCGGAAGTAATGCGGCAGATTGCCGCAGCGATGCGCAAGCGAGCCAGCGTGACGCGCTAGAATGTCGATTCTGCGCGTGGGCCGTTCATGATCCTGTCACCTGATTCGACCGTCCGTATTCTTCATCGCCTTCGGCTGGTTGCGATCGTGTTGCAAGTCGTGGCACTGCTGTCATCGCATTGGATGTTCGCTCAGTCACTTATGCTCACGCCGCTGGTCGTCATCGTCGCCGGCTACATCGTCTGGCACGGTGTGTTCCTTTGGCGTGTGCGCACGGGCGTAGAACTCAGTGAGCGGCGATTGGCCCTGGAGGTCATCGTCGACATTGGCGTGATCACTGCCTTGCTGTGCATGCTCGGGGGCTGGACGAACCCGTTTGTTTCGATCTACCTGGTGCCGCTGGCATTTGCCGCGGCCATGCTGCCGCTCCGACGTGCGCTCTGGGTCGTGGCTGCGGGCATCATCGGGTACCTGGTCACAATGGCCACCTACGTGCCGCTTCCGGAACTCGAGCCCGGCCATGCCGGCCATGGCAATGCCCACTTGATTGGTATGTGGATGAGTTTTCTGCTGGCGGGCGTGGTGCTCGTGATCACGGTTGCGTTCGTGCGTCGGGCATACGATGCGGAGCGAAGCGCGCTCACGATTGAGCGCGAGTCGCGGATGCGCGATGAGCACGTGCTTTCGCTCGGCGTGCTTGCGGCGAGTACCGTGCACGACATCGGCACGCCGCTCGCCACCGCGCGACTGATTGCCGAGGACCTGGTCGAGGATGGTGGACGAATCGCGCCCAGCGATGCGGAGCAGCTTTGTACCCAGCTCGATTATGCGATTGCCCAACTGCGAAGCCTCGCGACCATTGGCGAGGGTGACTCGGATGAAGAGATCGACGTCGTCGAATTCTGTAGTCGCGTGGCCGCGCGGTTTCGAGTGTTGCGACCCGATGTGCATCTGCGTGAGATCGCTGCTGCTGCGGATGCGGTCAATGTTCTGTCCAGCCGGCCCTTGGAAAGCGCCGTGCTGAGCCTGCTGGTCAACGCTGCCCAGGCGTCGCTGCGTGAGGGACTGCACGAGATCGAACTCGAAGCGATCGTGGCGGACAGCGCGCTGACATTGCGCATTCGCGACTATGGCGCGGGATTCTCGACGGGCGATCATGTGTCCCTCAACGGCATGGGCATGGGGCTTGCAATCAGCTCGGCGACGCTCGAACGCCACGGCGGCAGTGCGGTTCACTATCGAATGAACCCCGGAACGCAGGTCGTGGTCACGCTGCCCGTGCAGTCGGCCGTGGCGACATGACGCATGCGACGGGCGCAGGGGGCGGCGGGTGCTGGCTTCTGGTCGACGATGACGAGGTGTTCGCGCGCACCCTCGCTAACTCGCTGACGCGACGTGGACATCGCGTGCAGGTTGCGCACAGCGGGCCCGCGGCCTTGACGTGCGCAGCGGACTACACGCCAGATCGCGTGCTGCTGGATTTGCGATTGGGTACGCAGTCGGGCCTGAGAGTGTTGCCGGAACTGCGACGGATCGTTCCGCAGGCGAGGATCGTGATGTTGACGGCGTTTGGCAGTATTGCCAGCGCCGTGCAGGCCGTGAAAGACGGCGCGGACGACTATCTGCTGAAACCGATCACGGTACCGGATCTGCTCAGCGCATTTGGTGAGCCAGGCGCAGAAAGCCTCGCGCCGACAACGATGTCGCCACGCAAGCTCGAGTGGGAGTACATCCAACGCGTACTTGCTGAAGAGGCCGGGAATGTATCGCGCACTGCGGAGCGTCTCGGCATGCATCGCAGAACGCTCCAGCGCAAACTGGAAAAGAAGGCGCCGCGAAACTGAGGTTCAGATCGCTTTGGAAAAACGCGGCTGATCGACTCGCGCGGCGATGTAGCGATCGAACACCATGCAGACGTTGCGGATCAGCATGCGTCCCGTCGGATTGACGGTGATGCCATTGGCATGCAGCGTAATCAAGCCGTCGTCGGCCATCGCCTGCAGACGGGTGAACTCGGGGGCGAAGTGGCGTTCGAAGTCGATGCTGAACCGGGATTCGAAGTCTGCGTAGCGCAGGCCGAATTCGCAGATGAGCTGCATGATGACGGTGCGGCGCAGGCGATCTTCGGCATCCGGGATCAGTCCCTTCTCGACAGGCAATTCGCCCGCATCGAGCAAGGCATCGTAGGTCGGCAGATCCTTTGCGTTCTGATAGAAGTTCCCACCCACGGTGCCGATGGCGGACAGCCCCATGCCGATGAGATCGCTGTCGGCGTGGGTCGAGTAACCCTGGAAGTTGCGATACAGCGTCCCTGCGGCCTGGGCCCGGGCAAGCTCATCTGTGGGTTTTGCGAAGTGATCCATGCCGATGTAGACGTAGCCGGCAGCGGTGAAGCGATCGATGCACAGCTTCAGCATGTCGAGTTTGAGATCAGGGCTCGGCAGATCGGTGCCGTCGAGCCGTTTCTGCGGCGGGAAGCGACTGGGCAGATGGGCATAGTTGTAGATCGACACGCGATCCGGGTCCAGCGCAACCACCTTCGACAGCGTGCGCGCCATGGTCTCCAGGTTCTGGAACGGCAGTCCGTAGATGAGATCGACCGACACCGATCGAAACCCCTCGTGGCGGGCCGCATCGATCACGGATGCAGTCAGCGCTTCGCTCTGAATTCGGTTCACCGCCTTCTGTACCGCGGGTTCGAAATCCTGAATGCCGAGGCTTGCGCGGTTGAAGCCGATTTCCCGGAGTACGGCCATGGTGTCAGGGCGGATCTCTCGTGGGTCGAGTTCGATACCGAACTCACCCTCCGACTCGCGGGCGAGGTGGAAGTGGCGGCGGGTGGCGGCCATCAGATCCCGCATCTGCGCTTCGCTTAAGAACGTGGGGGTACCGCCGCCCCAATGCAGCTGGGTGACGGTGCGGTTCGCGTCATAGAGATGACCGTGCAGCTCGATTTCTCGCGTCAGTCGCGAAAGGTAGGGCGCCGCCATCTCACGTTTCTTGGTGACCACCTTGTTGCAGGCGCAGTAGTAGCAAAGTCGGGCGCAGAACGGGAGGTGGAAGTACAGGGACAGGTCCGGTGCGGCGCCGATGTTTGATCTATGCGCGATCTGGCGGTACGTCGCCACATCGAACTGCGGGTCGAATTGGAGCACCGTCGGATAGGACGTATAGCGCGGCCCGGCGATGTTGTATTTCTCGATCAGCGCCCGATCGAAGCGTACCTCTGCCATGCGCCGAGTTTGGTGCCCGCGCGGGGGCATGGGTATACGTAATCGCCCTGAGCCGGAGACTGGGGAGTAGGTTCACTGTCCCCTATGCCCGGGGCAAGTCGCGGATCGGGGTATAGTCGGTGCATGTCGGTACACATGACCAAACCGTGGCGCAAGATCGCCCCGGACGCGTTCGATGCGCTGCCGGGCCAGCTTGGTGTGTTCGAGTTCGCGGATGATGGCGAGCAGGTCGTCTATATCGGCTGTGCCGATGCGCGCAGCCGCTTTGGTTTGCGTAGTGCGATGGCCGATGCGCTGATCCGGTGCCCGGCCGCGCGAGGCTTTCGCATCGAGGTGACCACGGCCTACCGCAGCCGTTTCCTCGAGCTGCTGATGGCTTACCGTGCCGAGCGAGGTGCGATACCGATCTATAACGATGCCGTCCCGGGGCTGGGGCGGCTGTCACCGGGGTAATCAGATGGACCTCTCGCTGTCGGAAGAACAGTCGCTCGTCGTCGCCATGGTGCGGCGATTCGTCGCGCAGGAGATCGTGCCGCTGGAACTGTCGCTCGATACTGACGCGGATGAGCTGCCGCGGGAGGACTACGCGCGGCTGCGCGCGAAGACCGAGGCAATGGGGCTGTACGGCCTCGATATCCCGCCCGAGTACGGCGGCCCCGACATCGACCTCATGACACGGACGCTGCTCGCCATCGAGATGTCTCAGCATCGGGCGGGCCTCTATGCGCCATGCTACGGCGTCTTCGGCGGTGCTGGTCTCGCGCAGTTGTTCGAGGCCAGCGAGGATCAGAAGGCACGATACTTGTTTCCCACACTGCGCGGCGAGAAGAAGGGTTGCTTTGCCCTAACGGAACCATCCGGGGGCAGCGATCCGGCGCGTGCGATTCTGACAAAGGCTGTGCGCGAAGGTGACACGTGGGTGATCAATGGCGCCAAGATCTTCATATCCGGCGCCGACAAGGCCGACTATGCGCTGGTCTTCGCGCGTACCGACACGGATCGCGGTCGTGGCGGCGTGACATGCTTCATCGTCGACACGGATACGCCGGGCTTTCACGTGCGCCGCGTCGTGCACACGCTGCGTGCCGCCCGCTATGCCACCGAGCTTGGGTTCGAGGACTTGCACGTTCCGCACGCCAACGTGCTTGGCGAAGTGAACAAGGGGTTCGCCATCGCCAACGATCGGCTGTCGCGGCAGCGCATACCCTATGCGGCCGGTTGCATCGGCGTTGCCATCAAAGCGCACGAGATGGCGGTCGAGTACTCCAAGACCCGGGAAACGTTTGGAGCGCCGCTCTCGAGCCGTCAGGCCATTCAGTGGATGCTGGTCGACAACGAGCTCGATATTCGCAACGCTCGCTGGCTGACCTTGGAAGCGGCCCATCGCGCCGATCGGGGTGAAGACTTCCGCAAGGATGCGGCGATGGCCAAGTTAGTGGCTAGCGAGGCGGGTGGCCGCGTCGTCGACCGGTGCATGCAGATCTTTGGCGGCTACGGTGTGACCAAGGACTTCCCGTTCGAACGCTGGTATCGGGAGATGCGGATCAGGCGCATCGGCGAGGGACCGAGCGAAGTGCAGCGCCATATCATTGCAAGGGATATTCTGGGCGCGTCGCTGCGCTGACGCGGCGCCGGAATCAAAGTCAAGTCTCGAAATCGCGCCGCTGGCGGATTCACAATGACGGCAGCCGGGGGCTGTGGAGGGGGCAATGGCGTCAGTCCGAGACAGTGCGCTCGATGCGTTGTGGAGCAACTTCCTCGGTATCGCACCGAATTGGTACAAGCGCACGATCGTCGCGTTTCTGGTATTCAATCCGCTGGTGCTGGTGGTGCTGGGTCCGTTCGCCGCCGGCTGGTGTCTGGTGCTCGAATTCATCTTCACGCTGGCGATGGCGCTTCGGTGCTATCCGCTCCAGCCTGGCGGTTTGCTCGCGCTCGAGGCAATGGCGATCGGGCTGACCGATACCGGGACTGTACGCGCCGAGGTGCTGGCCAACTTCCCGGTCATTTTGCTTCTGATCTTCATGGTCGCCGGCATCTACTTCATGCGCGAAGTGCTGCTGTTTACGTTCACCAAGATCCTGCTCGGCGCGCGCTCAAAGCTCCTGCTCGCATTCCTGTTCAGTTTCGTTGCGGCGTTTCTGTCGGCTTTCGTCGATGCCCTCACGGTCACCGCGGTGATCATCAGCGTGGCAGTGGGCTTCTACGCTGTTTACCACCGCGTTGCCTCTGGCGGGTCGAATGCAAGCCAGGCACCGCACGATCATGCAACCGATGATGCAGTGACAGGTGTTCATAGTGCGGACCTCGATGTGTTCAGGGCGTTTCTGCGCAGTCTGCTGATGCATGCGGCGGTTGGAACGGCGTTGGGGGGCGTCTGCACGCTGGTGGGTGAGCCGCAGAACCTGCTGATAGCGGGAAAGATGGGTTGGGACTTCACCGAATTCTTTCTGCGCATGGCGCCCGTGACGATGCCAGTGCTGGCCGCAGGTCTCGTCACGTGTGTTGCGATCGAATACTTTGGCGTTTTCGGCTACGGCGCGCAGCTTCCCGAGCGAGTCCGCGCGGAGTTGCTTGCGTACGACGCGGCCGCCACCGCCCGACGGACGCAGACCGAATGGCTACGACTGTGGGTGCAGGGTATATCCGCGCTGCTGCTCATCGCGGGGCTCGCGCTGCACGTTGCCGAGGTTGGGCTGCTCGGTCTCGCTGTGATCGTCGTGCAGACAGCGTTCAACGGCGTCATCGATGAGCATCGAATCGGTAGGAGTTTCGTGGAGGCGCTGCCGTTCACCGCGCTGCTGGTGGTGTTCTTCGCGGTGGTGGCCGTCATCCACTCGCAACACTTGTTCTCACCCGTCATCCACTGGGTGCTGGCGCTCGAGCCGCGTTCACAGCCGTCGATGTTCTACCTCGCCAACGGCTTGTTGTCGGCAATCAGCGACAACGTGTTCGTCGCAACCGTTTACATCAATGAGGTTGCCACCGCATTCGAGGCCGGGGCGTTCAGCCGTGAACACTATAATCAGCTCGCGGTCGCAATCAATACTGGGACCAATGTCGCGAGCGTTGCAACGCCCAACGGACAGGCAGCGTTTCTGTTCCTGCTGACCTCATCGATCGCACCGCTGGTGCGCCTGTCCTACGTGCGTATGGTGGTCATGGCGTTGCCATACACTGTGGTGTTGGGTGTGATGGGCTATGTCGGCGTGCACTACTGGCTGTAGCGTCGTCAGAGTGTCCGCAAGCTCCAGGCTTCGAATGCATGCTCGCGTTCAACGTCGCTCCACGCCGGGGTGAAGACCCGGTCAACGTGACGTTTGGCGTCGATATCCGCGAGCTTCCACAGTCGCGCGCCGATCCCGGCTGCGAGCGCGGCGCCAAGCGCGGTCGCCTCGGGATTCTTCAGGCACGCGATGGGTCGGCCC
>JBGSQB010000079.1:0-53932 GCA_041738285.1 Pseudomonadales bacterium
CTTGGCCTCGGTCAGCCAGAATCGCGCCGTTGCCACGTCGGCCTCGGTGCCAGTGCCCGTCAGCAGCGCGAAACCGACGTAGGACTTGGCGTCGACGTTGCCGATTCGCGCGGCGCGTAGATAGAAGCGAAATGCCAGCGCCAGATCCTTCGGCACGCCCTGACCGGTGGTGTGCAGGGCGGCGAGCGCGGTGAGGGCCGCGTCGTTGCCAGCGTCGAACTCCAGCGCGCGAACGTAGTCGAGGGCCGCGGAGCGATACAGATCCTGGGCGAAAAAAGTGTTGCCACGGAGGTAGTAGGCGCGCGATCTTTGCGCGCTGGTCAGGCGGGGGTCGATCACCACCGGCTCGAGGTAGCTGCGCGCCAACTCGAACCGTTCGCCGTCCAGGTGCGACAGCGCGCGCTCGATCAGATGATCGGGGGCAGCAGCGCGGACGGTACTCCCAGCCAGCAATAGCGCGATGAGGACGAGACAACGCATGGCCCCGATTCTAGCGGGCATCGAGCCAGGCAACTGCGACACGACCGCAAAACACGCGTGAACGCGCGCCCGAACGACCCCCAACGGGTGCCGCAGGGCGTGTGGCTGCTCGGCTTCGTCAGCCTGCTGATGGACATGTCGAGCGAGATGATCCACAGCGTATTACCGCTGTTCATGGTTGCGACCCTTGGCGCCAGTGTGCTGCTGCTGGGCGTCCTCGAAGGCATCGCCGAAAGTGTTGCGTTGCTGCTGAAACTGTTCGCGGGTGCCATCTCCGACTACACACGACGACGCAAGCCACTGGTCGTGGCTGGGTATGCGCTAGCGACCATCTCCAAGCCGATGTTTGCCCTCGCGGGCAGCGTCGGGATGGTGTTCTTCGCGCGCACCATTGATCGAATCGGCAAGGGTATACGCGGCGCACCGCGCGATGCATTGATCACCGACATGACACCCGCGGCGATACGCGGCGCGGCGTTTGGCCTGCGCCAGAGTCTCGACACCGTTGGCGCGTTACTCGGTCCGTTGATCGCGGTGGTGGTGCTTGCGGCCACGGCATCGAATTTCACCTGGGTGTTCGCTGTTGCCACGATCCCTGCGGCGATAGCGCTCGGCGTGCTGGTGATCGGGGTGCGCGAGACGCCGCGCACGAACAGTGCACCCGGCCCCCGCCTCGAATGGCGTCACGTGCGCAATCTACCGGACGCGTTCTGGTGGGTGGCGGTCGTTGGTGCGGGCGTCGGCCTCGCCCGGTTCAGCGAGGCGTTTCTGATTTTGCGTGGCGACAGCCTGCAACTGCCGCAGGCATCGGCGCCGCTGGTGCTGCTGGTGATGAATGCCGTCTATGCAGTCACCGTGTATCCACTCGGGCGACTGTCCGATCGCTGGCAGCGTCGCGGACATGGCTATCTGCTCGTTGCAGCATTGGTGCTGCTCGTTGCCGCCGACGTCGTGCTCGGCTTTGCTCGGAGCACAACGACATTGTGGCTCGGCGTCGCGCTGTGGGGTCTGCACATGGGTGCGAGCCAAGGTCTACTCGCGCGGATGGTGGCCGATGCTGCGCCTTTGGCGCAGCGCGGCACGGCATTCGGCGTCTTCAACTCAATCTCGGGCGTCGCGGTGCTGATAGCCAACGTGCTCGTTGGTCTCGTATGGGATGTGTACGGGCCGCAAGTCGCCTTCCTGACGGGCGCTGGCATCGCCCTCGCAACCCTGATCCTGACGCTCATCAGTGTTGCCACGGCGGCGCGTATTCCTGAAGATCAGCGGCCCTGAACATCGGACACCCGATTGGTGCATGCGCAAATCGACCAATTGACGATCACGCGACCCGACGACTGGCACCTGCATTTGCGGGATGGCATGGGGCTCGCCGCCGTTCTACCGGACACCGCGAAGCGTTTTGCCCGCGCGATCGTCATGCCGAATCTGGTACCGCCGGTCACGACCGTCGCGTTGGCACGCGCCTATCGCGAACGCATTCTCGCGGCGCTGCCCGGCGCGATCGAGTTCGAGCCCTTGATGACGTTATACCTGACGGAGCAGACGAGCCCGCAAGACATTGCCGAGGCGAAGGCGAGCGGCTTCGTGCATGCGGTGAAATACTACCCGGCCGGCGCGACCACGCATTCCGACGCGGGTGTGCGCGAGTTGAACAGATGCCGGGACACGTTGGCAGCCATGCAGGCACACGATCTACCGCTGCTCATGCACGGTGAGGTGACGGACGCCAACGTCGACGTGTTCGACCGTGAAAGTGTGTTCGTAGCGCGCGAGCTCGAACCGGCCGTGCGTGCGTTTCCAGATCTGCGCATCGTGCTCGAGCACGTCACCACCACGGAGGCGGTCGAGTTCGTTGCGCGCTCGTCGGCGAAAGTTGCCGCGACAATCACCGCGCATCACCTCCTGCTCAATCGCAACAGTCTGTTTCAAGGTGGCATTCGGCCGCATCACTACTGTCTACCGATCTTGAAGCGCGAGCGCCATCGGCAGGCGCTGATCGATGCCGCGACGAGCGGCAATCCCAAGTTCTTTCTCGGCACCGACAGTGCGCCGCATGCCCGACATACGAAAGAAGTTTCCTGCGGATGCGCGGGTATCTACACCGCGCACGCCGGCATCGAGTTGTACGCCGAGGCTTTCGACGCCGTGGGTCGGCTCGATCGATTGGAGGGCTTCGCGAGCCACTACGGCGCCGACTTCTATCGACTGCCGCGCAACTCCGATCGCATCACGCTGGTGCGCAAGCCCATGTCAATTCCCGCGGAACTTCCGTTCGGCAAGGATCGCCTCGTGCCCATGCGTGCGGAAGGACATGTCGCGTTTTCATTGCGCGACTGAGCCATCATGACCGACGCGCTCACGATCCGCCGAGCTGTGAAGATTCTCAAGGCCGGCGGGCTGGTCGCGTTCCCGACCGAGACCGTCTACGGGCTCGGTGCGGATGCGTCGAATGCCGAAGCAGTGAAGCGGATCTTCGCTGCCAAGGGAAGGCCCGTCGATCATCCTCTGATCGTGCACATTGGATCCGCGACACAGATCGTGGTGTGGGCGCGTGATGTGCCGACCACCGCTTGGCGGCTGGCCGAGGCGTTCTGGCCGGGTCCGCTAACGATGATATTGAGGCGCGCACGGACTGTCTGCGATGCCGTCACTGGCGGTCAGGATACGATCGGTCTGCGCGTGCCGGCGCATCGAGTCGCACTTTCACTTCTGCGTGAGTTCGGTGGCGGCATCGCCGCGCCCTCTGCCAATCGATTCGGACGTGTCAGCCCGACGAGCGCAGCGCACGTCGTCGCGGAACTCGGTGATGCGGTGGATCTGATCGTCGACGGCGGCTCCTGTTCGGTAGGAATCGAGTCCACGATCGTGGACCTGACGGGTCAGCCGAGGATTCTGCGGCCAGGTAAGATATCGCGCGAGGCCATCGAGGCTGTACTGAGCACGCGGCTCGACGAGTCCGTCATGGAGGCGCCGCGGGTTTCAGGGGCGCTCCAAAGTCACTATGCGCCACACACACCGGTGCGGTGGGTCGAGCCTGAACGACTTGATGTCGTGCTGGATGAAGTCACGACGCGAACCGGCGTCATTGCACTGCGCCCGGAGCCGCGCAACTGCTCGAGCCGTGTGGCGGCTTGGCGCACGATGTCGGCGGACCCGGCGCTGTACGCGCAGGATCTGTATGCCCAGTTGCGTGCGCTCGATGAACTGCGCCTCGACCAGATTCTGATCGAAGAGCCGCCGGATGTGACCGAATGGGAGGCGGTGCGCGATCGCTTGCGCAAGGCCGCCGGCCGGCCCCCTGCGCGAGCGTGAGTTGACGCCTACTGACCGCCGAAGGGAAAATGACGCGCGCTTGGCAGTGCGTGTTGTGAGAAAACTGCAATCCCATAATAAACTTGAGGGTAGATGATTCATGAATAACGCATCCAATAGTAAAGCCGCATGGCTGATCGCCAGTGCGATGGCGCTGGCCTCTGCACCGGTGGTAGCAGATCCCGGCGCGTATCTCGGTGTGTCCGTCGGTGACGCGTCCGCTGAGGTCGACGGACTCGATAACGGCGGTGGCATCACCGACGAGCTGGACGGCTCCGATACGAGCGTCAAGGTCTTTGGCGGCTACATGTTCAACGACTACTTGGGCGTCGAGGGCGCGTACATCGACTTCGGCAACCCCGACGACAACATCTTCGGCACCAATGTCGAAGCCGAAATCACCGGATACACCGTCCAGGCCATCGGCAGCGTCCCGGTCGGGCCGGTCAACCTGTTCGGCAAGGTTGGCATGATCTCCTATGACGCGGATGTCACCATTCAGGGCCTCGGCAACGCGGACGAGAATGGTGAAGAACTTGCGTACGGCGTTGGCGCCGAGTTCAACATCGGCAGTTTCGCCATTCGTGGCGAGTATGAGATCTACGATCTCGATGACGTCGATGTCGATATGATCTCGATTGGCGCTGTCGTCAAGTTCTAGGCTTAGCTGATATCGACCGAGAAGACGGGCCCCTTGCGGGCCCGTTTTTTTTACTTCGAGTTTGATTGTAGGAGGCGACATGAAGATCGGTTGGCTTCGTTGGATGGCTCTGACGTGCTTGATGGGCGCGGCGAATGCGATATGGGCGGAACAGGACATCGCAGGCGCGACGGACCATCCCATGCTCACGCGCTGGCCGGAGTCCTTCATCACGGAGTACCAGCGCAACTACGACTCTGCTGAGTTTCTAGTCGCAACCGCGCAGGGCGGCGAACCGGAGCGCCGCCGTGTGGAGGGTGACATGACTGCGTTGCGTTACTTCTACCAGAGCGCGGAGACACAGCCGAGCCCCCTGCAGTTGATCCGCAACTATCAGAACGCAATCAAGGCGATTGGTGGCCACGTCGCCTACGAACGATTGCCTGCGGACGGCGACGGTGGTGAAACTACGCTCAATGTCGCAGCCGGCGGCAAGGACGTGTGGGTCAAGGTGCTGCCTGACATCTTTGGCGCTCCCACGCAGAACTATCAGCTCATCATCGTCGAAGCCGCCGCCATGGCGCAGGTCGTATCAGCGAACGCGCTGTGGGATGCGATCAATCAAGACGGCTTCGTGACGCTCTACATCAACTTCGATACAGGCAAAGCGGATCTCAAGGCGGACGGTCGGCAGGCAGTTGCCGAGATCGTCACACTCATGCAGAGCAATCCCACGCTTGCGATCAGCATCGAAGGGCACACCGACAATGTTGGTCAGCCCGAGGCAAACAAACGACTTTCTCAGGCAAGAGCCGAGGCGGTGATGAACTCGGTGCGGGACGGTGGCGTCGATGGCTCGCGCATGTCCGCGAGTGGATTCGGTCAGGACTCGCCCCTTGCCGACAATCGAAGCGAGGCCGGACGAGCGAAGAACCGACGCGTGGAGCTGGTCAAGAAGTGATGGCGAATGGGTGCACCTGTCGAGCCGTGTTCGTGATGCTGATGACGGTAAGTGCGGCCGTAGCGAGGGCGGCGGTCGAGTTGCCGGCCGGGACGATTCACGTGGAGCGTGCTGCGATCATGGACATGTCGGGGTTCGAACAACCCATGGTCGCTGCCACGCTGTTTCTACCGAGTGGCTGGCAGACCCAGGGCGGCGTGGTGTGGGGTGCGCAGTTCATGTGCACCAACGGCTATGCGTTCAGTTGGTCGGCGACCAGCCCGGATGGTCAGACCACGATTGCAGTTTTGCCCGGCGAAGCTTGGAGCTGGAACAACTACGGCGCGGCGCCATCGAACCCTGGCTGTCAGAGTGCGCCATACACCAGCCTCGAGCAATACCTCGCAGGGCTCGTGCCGCGTCTGCGTGCGGGAGCGCGAATCACAGGATTCCGTCCGCGGCCGGATCTCGCGCAGCAATTCGCGCATCTCAATCGGGTCGACGCGATGCCGATGGGCGAGTTGCGCGCATGGATCGAGGCCGGACAGATAGATGTTGAGTTCATCGACAATGGCCGCAACGTGATCGGCTACATCGCCGCGACAGCACAGATGTCGTTGATGCGCACGAACGCTGGCATGGGCGTGATGGATGCGTTCAATGGTGCGACGTTCCCGGCGTTCGCTGCGACGGCGCCGCCTGAACAGTTCAACGAACGTTTTGTCGAGGCGATTCGTCGTTCAATCAAAGTTGCGCCGCAATGGGAGGCGCGCATCGCGGGCCACAATCGCGTGATCGCTGCCGATGCGATGCGCGAGACGCAGAAGCGCGGGCGCATCATGGCCGAGGCCAACGCTGAGATTGCGCGCATTCGGGAAGAGGCGTGGAGCGCCTACCAGGAGAGTTCGGACCGCAGGGCACGTGAGTTCGGTGAGGTTATTCGTGGGGTCGAGACATACCAGGACCCGAATGCACCCGGTGGCCAAGCGGAACTGTCGAACTTGTACGACAACGCTTGGCGTCTGAGTGATGGCTCTTACGTGCTCACGAACGATGCGAGTTTCGAACCCTATCGGGACTTGGGCAAGGAAGGCACCAGGCTTGAAGCAGCGCCCTGATGCGGGTGTCATCAAATCGTCATGAAACTGTCACGCCAGTGACACGTGCCACATCTACCGTGCCTGCACATGAACACGATTCTGGTGGTGGAAGACGATGCTGAGGTCAGGGGGCTCCTGACCTTCACGCTGCAGCGAGCAGGATTTGCGACGGTCGAAGCCGAGAGCAGCGAAGCGGCCATGCGCAAGCTCGATGGACCGCTCCCCGACCTCGTCGTGATCGACTGGATGCTGCCGGGCGCCAGCGGTGTCGACTTCGCCCGTCGCCTGCGTCACGAGCAATTGACGAGAGACCTGCCGCTCTTGATGTTGACCGCTCGCGGCGAGGAAACCGACAAGCTGAAGAGCTTCGATTCGGGCATCGACGACTACATGACCAAACCGTTTTCGCCGCGCGAACTGGTGGCGCGATTGAAAGCCCTGCTGCGGCGCACCGGCTTGGGCAGCGAATCCGTGCTGGTGGCGGGCGATCTTGCGCTCGATACGGCGGGACGCAGGCTGAACGTCGGCAAGCGCCACGTGCACCTCGGTCCAACCGAGTTCCGACTGCTCGAGTTCCTCATGCGCAACCCGAACCGCGCCTTCGACCGCGGTCAGCTCCTAGATCGTGTCTGGGGCCGCAGCGTGTATGTCGAGGAGCGCACTGTCGATGTGCACGTGTTGCGACTACGCAAGGCGTTGGCAGCGGATCATCACGACCAATTGATCGAAACAGTGCGTGGCGTCGGTTACCGCTTCGTACCGCCAGAGAAATGAACCACCATCCAAACCAAGACAAGGAACGAATCATGCGAACATCGACCATCGTGCTGGCATCTGCCGTGCTGCTGGGCGGCCAGTTGGCGGCCCATGCGGCCGAACCCGCTGCCGCGCCCTATCAGCGCGTCAGTGGAGTTTCTGGAAACCTGTCGAGTGTTGGCTCCGATACGCTGGCGAACCTCATGACACTATGGACCGAAGCATTCAAGAAGGAGTATCCGAACGTCAACATCCAGGTACAGGCAGCGGGATCATCGACCGCGCCACCCGCGCTCACGGAAGGCACGGCCAACCTCGGACCGATGAGCCGGCCCATGAAAGACAAGGAGATCGAAGCGTTCGAGGCACGGCATGGCTATCGGCCAACCGCAGTTCGCGTTGCGATCGATGCGCTCGCGGTGTACGTCCACAAAGACAATCCGCTGGTCTCGCTGACGATTCCGCAGGTCGATGCGATCTTCTCGGCGACACGCCGTTGCGGCACGCCTGCGGACGCTCGCACATGGGGTGATCTCGGCATGCAGGGATCCTGGGCGACGCGACCGATCCAACTGTTCGGCCGCAACTCCGTGTCAGGTACCTACGGTTACTTCAAAGACACCGCGCTGTGTGGTGGTGACTTCAAGAACACCGTCAACGAACAACCCGGCTCCGCTTCCGTCGTGCAGGCGGTGACGAACTCGTTGAATGGCATCGGTTACTCGGGTATCGGCTATCGCACATCAGGCGTGCGCCCGATGCCGTTGTCGCCGCGCGAAGGCGATCCCGCTGTCGAAGCGACAACGGAGAACGCGGTGGATGGCACCTATCCACTGGCGCGCCATCTGCTGGTGTACGTCAACAAGAAACCCGGCTCACCGCTGCCGCCCATCGAAGCCGAGTTCCTCAAACTCGTCCTGTCGCCGGTCGGTCAGGACGTCGTGGTCAAGGATGGCTACATCCCGCTGCCCGAGGCCTTGCTGCAGCGGGAACTCGCCAAGCTGCGCTGACCCCTGCACCGAACCTGAACACAGAGACCGCTACCTGAACAAGTAAACTGTCCCTTTGTTCAGGTTCGGCGACTCGCTCCGGAGCCAACGACGTTCGTCGACTCCTCTTGCTCGATCCATCCAAGCAGCGTCCGCTCGAAGCGCGCGAATTGCCGCTCTGTCATCGCCAGATACCGCTTCGACTGCGGACTCGTGCGCCAACGGCCGATCATCGCAGCGTCGACGCCGGCAAGCATCGATGCCCTCGTGATGGATAAGCCATAGCGGTTGAACAACAGGCGAAATCGGTAGTTGTAGTTGGCAACCGATTCTGTGGTCTCGGGGGAGTGTGCCTCGCGGAAAATCTCTCCGGCGAGCGTGCGCAGTTCAGCGATGTCTCGTTCCGATAGCAACGACTCCCGCGCGCCGCCAATCGCTTCGATGTAGTTGTCGCCCGTGTGCAGCTCGAGATATCGAATGTACTTCTTCAGCAGTTCGCGGTAGCCCATCGACGATTACGTTCACGAATACTCAACGATTGAACCTACGCTGCTTCGATGACGGTTTTGTGAACGATTGATGACAGTTCCGGTGAGCGAAAGTCCCGAGTTCCGTCACGAAGCCGTCATATCGGACGTGTACGTTGCGCGCCCATCACATGGAGCACAACGACATGACATCCATCTGCGAATTCGTTCGCCGCCACCTGATCCTCGGTCTCGTGATTGTCGCGACGACTGCGCACGCGGAAGAGAACTCGGTTGCCAGCGTCGGCCTGCTCGATGGCAGCGTCGTCACCGTCAAGGGAGCGCCGGTACCGTCGGCAATCGTCGAGATCGATGACGGGGCGACCAAACGCTACGGCAACACCGACACCAATGGCCGCTTCTCGGTGGAACTACCGGCGGGCACCTACGCAATCGCCATCGAGCACTCGCAGTTTCAGCGCAAATCTTTTCCGCAGCTTTCGATCATGGCGGGTGTCGTGCAGCAGAGCGTGTTCCGCCTGGGTGACGCAGGCCTCGTCCTCGATGAGATGAACGTTCCGGGTGTCGTGGAGGAAGTGCTGGTACTCGGCACTTATCAACCCCAGGGCGCAGAGAAGGCGCGCTGGTCGGAGTCGGTGCTCGATGTAGTGACGGCCGATGACTTCGAAGTTGCCGGTGACAGCAACGCAGTCGACGCGCTGGCGCGCGTCACTGGTCTCACCATCGTCAACGACAAGTACGTGTACGTACGCGGCATGGGTGAGCGCTACTCCAACACGACGTTCAATCACTCGTTGCTACCGAGTCCCGATCCGTTGCGACGCGTGATCCCCATGGACCTCTTTCCCACCGGCGTGCTCGAGGTGGTCGAAGTACAGAAGACCTATGCACCCGACCAATACGGTGACTTCTCCGGCGGTTCGGTCGGACTGCGGACGCGATCGATTCCGGATGAACCGCTTGGGCAGGCGCAGATATCGGTGCAGACGAATACCGAGACTACCGGCGTGAAGGCGCTGACCTACGATGGTGGCGATGGCGACTGGACTGGCTATGACGACGGCTTCCGTTCACTGCCAGGTGCCATCAAGCGCAACAAGTCGAACCTCGCATCGGACCTGAACGATCCGTTGCTGCAGACGCAACTGGCGCAGTCGCTCAATCAAGAGTGGGGCGCGCAACTCGAAGAACTGCCGGCCAACTACGGTATCGACATGACCTTTGGTCGTCGTTGGGATGGCGCCGATGAAGGTTCGGTCGGCGCGTTGCTCGGAGTGATGTACAAGAACGAGTACAGCGCCCGCGAAGAACTGCGTCAGGAAGCACAGACACTCACCATTGCCAATCCGCGGGTTCAGAGTAGCGACTCCGATCGCAATTTCAGTCGCACCGAGCAGACCATCGACTTGTCAGCGCTGTTGAACCTCGAATGGGTTCTCGATGAAGCGAACACCTTGCGCAGCACCACGTTCCTCACCCGCCGCACGGACAAGAACTCATTGCGCTACTTCTATTTCGATGAAAACAAGGGCAGCGGTGAAGACGCCGTCGACACTGTGTACGAGTGGGAAGAGCGACAGCTCTTCACGCAGCAGATCGCAGGCGAGCATTTTTTCGCGGACGACCAGAGTCTCGTGCTCGAGTGGTTCGGCAGCTACTCCAAGGCCGATCGCGACAAACCGGACTCCCGCGCTTACGTCTACGAGCGTCCGGATGGTTCGACTGCAGACACCGCATATCTCCTTTCGGATGACCAGGGCTCGTTGACGCGAACATGGGAAGAGCTTCAGGACGAGGCCTATGGTATCGGCTTCAACGTCGCCAAGACCTTCGATTGGGGGCGCGCGAACAGTACCACGATCAAATCGGGCGTCGTCTACAACGACAAGGACCGCGACACCTCGAACATCCGCTTCGAGTATCTGACCAGCACCTATCAGCCACGATCGGAGTTCGAAGTCGTGCGTGGCGAGACGATCGGCAAAGTCATGGCCACGTCGAATCTTGGCAACGACCGCTTCGAGCTGCAGCTCAACTCGCGTAACACCGCTCTCGTCGCGGAGAACTACAAAGGAACCGAAGAGCTACTGGGCTATTTCGTGATGTTCGACAACGAGTTCGGTGACGAGTGGCGATTGATGCTGGGTGCACGCGTCGAGGAATTCGACATGACATCGGAGCCGGTGGTGGACAACTCGGCAAGCGCACAACCAGCAAGTGGCGAGTTGAACGAAACCGATGTACTGCCGACGGCAACGCTGACCTGGCTTTTTGCCGACGACATGCAGGTGCGCCTTGGCCTGTCGCGCACGGTCAACCGACCCGACCTGCGCGAAGTCGGGCCTGTGCGGTTCGTCGATCCGGAAACGCGCTATAGCTACATCGGCAACCCGGCCCTCGAACAAGCCACGATCGACAACGTCGATCTGCGCTGGGAGTGGTATTTCGCGGGACAGGACAACGTGCAGGTTGCGCTGTTCTACAAGGACTTCAGCAATCCCATCGAGATCGAAGTGATCCCCGGCGCCCCCGTCCTGCGGCGGCCCTTCAATGCCGACGCGGCAACCAACCGCGGCGTGGAACTGTCGCTGCGTAAGCAGCTCGACTTCATTGAACTGCCCGTCGTGCGCGACATGTACGTCAAATTCAACGGCGCATACATCGATTCCGAAGTCGATCTTGCAACGGGCAGCGCGCTGTTCGACAGCAACAATCGCGCCCTGCAGGGACAGAGCGAATGGGTGGTCAACACCCAGTTGACGTGGGAAGACATCGAGCGCGACATCCAGGCATCGCTGCTCTTCAACTGGGCGGCGGAACGACTCGTCGACGTCGGCACCGACAATCTTCCCGGCGCGGTGGAAGAGCCGGCGCCCTATCTCGACTTCGTCTATCGCCAGACGGTGGATCTGTTCGGCCGTGCAGTCGCGCTCAAGTTCAAAGCCCAGAACCTCATCGACGCGGATGTGAAGGTCACCCGCGCCAATGTCGTGGAGCGCGAATACAACACCGGCCGCACGTTCACCTTCGGCATCAGCACCGACATCTAACAACAGACACGATTGAAGGGAGTACACCATGCGATTCAAACAGCGCCTACTCGTCGCAATCCTCGCCGCAGCAGTCAGCGCATGCGGCGGTGGCAGCGGTAGCGAACAGATTCAGGTGGGCGGATCCGGTAGCCCGCCGCCACCACCGCCACCGCCACCGCCGCCCGCGGGTGATTCGACCGCGGCGGTGTATCGGGCAGGTACCAACAACCAGGAAATCGACCCGGTGCTCGACAGCGCCACGGGCCAGCCGACTGCCTCATCGCCAGTTCTGCAAGGCACCGCCTTCCAGTTCAGCGCAACGTCGCCCGACCTCGAAGGCGCGGCGTTCGCGCTGCCGGCGAATCTCTCGACCGCCTTCGGGCAGAGTTTTGCGGCGGCAAGCCATGCCGGCGCCTTCTCCCAGGACAATCCGGTCAACTGGACTGAGGGTTGGACCGTGGGCCTGAATGGCAATACCACCGTGTGGGAACCGGCCGCCGCCGCCAGCGCGACCGGCACCTGTCCCGCAGGTACGACGGATATCGGCGATCAGGCGCTGCCCGCATCGGTCGGCGGCGGCGCGATGGACCTGTGCCAGCTGGCCCCCCGCTATGCAACGCCCGGCAGCACGCTCACGCTCACTGCAGACAATGTCTACAGGTTGTCCACCGGCTTTCCCGGCACCTACATCGGAAACGGTGACTGCGAGATTGGCACTGTCGGCTGTGCACCCGGTGACATCGTTGCCGTCAACCTCGTCATCGAAGCCGGCACGTTGCTGCTTGGTGACGCAAGTGAAGCACTCATCATCACTCGTGGTTCTACGATCACGGCCAATGGCACCGCCGCAGACCCCATCGTGATGACGTCGGTGGATCAGTTCGATGGCTGGGTAGCGGGTGGCGATGGCGACTCCGGTCGCGGTGAGTGGGCGGGCCTTGCGCTCATGGGCTACGCGCAGACTAACCAGTGTGTGGGCAGTCCGTGCAACGTCAATGCCGAAGGCAACATCGGCTTCTATGCCGGTACCAACGATAACGACGACTCCGGCTCGCTCAGTTATGTCGTCATTGCGCACGCGGGCAACGACATCGACGGACTCGGCAACGAGCTCAACGGCTTGACCATGTTCGGCACCGGCTCGGCCACCACCGCAAGCTACGTGCAGGTCCACAAGGGCCTCGACGATGGCGTCGAGCACTTCGGCGCCACCGACTTCATGGATCACATCGTGCTCACCGACAACGCCGATGACAGCTTCGACTGGGGTCAGGGCTATCGAGGTGGCGCGCAATTCGTGGTCATCAAGCAGGCAACCGACGCGGCCGACAAGGGCATCGAAGCCGACAACGACGAAAACAACAACGACGTGGCACCGCGCTCAGCACCGGTGCTTGCAAACTTCACCATCCTCGGCCGCTCCGATGGCGTGTCGGCCGCGGGCGGTTTACTGCTGCGCCGGGGTACGGCGGCGCAACTGTTCAACTTCGTGGTGGTCGACTTCCGCGACAACTGCCTTGATGTCGATCAGGCAGCGACTGAAGCACTGTTCGGTACTGAACTGACGATTGCGAACTCCGTGTTGTACTGCCCCGATGGCGTTGCGTTCGAAAACGACGGTAACGAGGCGGCGGTTGCCGCCTGGTTCGAAGCGAGTCCAAACAACCAGGTGATCGATCCGAACGTCTCATCGATCGGAATTCCCAATCCAGTGGCCGGCGATGCAGGCAGCGACTTCGAGTCAACGGACTTCACCGGCGCGTTCGCGCAGTCGCCGATCAACGACTGGACGGCGGAATGGACGATCGCGCTTGCGGGCAATACGACCGTGTGGGCGCCGGCCTCCACGGGCACGCTCGGCGGCGCACTGCCGACCGCCGATGGCACGTGCCCTGCGGGAACTACCGACATCGGTGATCAGGATCTGTCGAACGTCGGTGGTGGCGGAATGGATGTCTGCCAACTCGCCGCGCGGTACGCGACGGCCGGTACGATTACGCTCACCAATGACAACATCTACCGCCTCGCCACCGGCTTCCCGGGTACCTACATCGGCAATGGTGAGTGTGAAATCGGCACTACCGGATGTCAGCCGTCCGACATCGTAGGGGTCACCCTCGTGATCGAGCCGGGCACGCTGATCAAGGGCGACAGTGCAGAAGCGCTCATCGTGACGCGCGGCTCCCGCATTCAGGCCAATGGCAACGCCGCCGATCCGATCGTCATGACGTCGGTGGATCAGTTCGACCCGTGGGTTGCCGGCACCAGCGACGGCAGTTCCGGACGCGGCGAATGGGCGGGACTTGCGCTCCTGGGCTATGCGCGCAGCAACGAATGCGCGGCGACGCCCTGCAACGTCAACGCCGAGGGCAACATCGGCTTCTATAGCGGCAGCAACGACGAAGATGGCTCCGGAGATCTGAACTACGTCGTGATTCGGCATGCCGGGAACGACATCGATGGTCAAGGGAACGAACTGAACGGGGTGTCGCTGTTCGGCACCGGCTCCGCCACGCGGGCGAGCTACGTGCAGGTCCACAATGGTCTGGATGACGGCGTCGAGCACTTCGGCGGTAAAGCGTTCATCGATCACATCGTGCTCACGGGCAACGCCGACGATAGTCTCGACTGGGGCCAGGGATGGAGAGGCGGTGCGCAGTACGTGCTGGTGGTTCAATCGGCAGACGATGGCGACCGCGGCATCGAAGCCGACAATGACGAAAATGATGCCAACGCCGAACCCGTATCGGTGCCGACGCTGGTCAACGTCACGATCGTCGGTTCCGATGGCGGTACGCCGACGGTGAGCGATACCCTTGGCGTCCATTTGCGCCGTGGTACCGGCGTAAAGATCTACAATTCGATCATCACCGGTTCCGACACGTGCCTGCGCATTCAAGGCGATGCCACCTTTGCGCGGGTCGATGACGGCCGCCTGCTGATCGAGAACAGCGTGGTTTCCTGCGCCGTCGACTTCTTCGACTGATTTTCGATCGATGGCAGCGCGCTTGCCCGGCTGGGCAAGCGCGCCTTGCGTTACTCGCCGTTACAAACCGACATTGTGGTGACATCAAGGCTCGCCACGAACTAGGTAAGTTGGTGGTTCTCCTGGACCTTGGGAGCAAACCATGTCCAACCCAACCGCACGCCGCGGCATCGTCGCCGCTGCCCACGTGTACTACATCATCGTAGCGTTCGAGTTCTTCTACATGGTGTCGCCGTTCGCGGCGTACTTGTATGGGATCTATGCCCCGGGCCTGGACTTCATCGCGGCCTCGCCGATGCTGAGCTGGCTCAACACGTTCTATCTGCCACACATCGTCATCGAAACCAATTCGGCGTTCATCAATGCCCACAACGGCATCGGCGCAGTTCTGCTCACCGGTGGGCTCATCGCATTCATCGTCGGCGTTGTGCAGATCTACGGCAGCAAGTTGCGCAAGGGTGCCGAGGTGGTGGGCGGCATGTACCGGCACATCCGTCATCCACAATACCTGGCGCTGATCATCGCGGGTCTTGGCATGACGTTCATCTGGCCGAGGTTTCTCGTGCTGGTGGGCTTCGTCACCATCGCCTGTGTCTACGTGATTCTGGCGAGGGTGGAGGAACGCATGTGTATGGCGCGCTTTCCGGGCTACGCGGACTACATGAGTCGAACCGGCAGGTTTCTGCCGCAGGCGCTCGAGATGCGAATGACACCTCGAATTTCAGCGCGCAGCCGTGCTGGCCGTTTCTCCGCGGCTGCGCTTGCCTACGGGCTCGCGCTTGCGTTTGCCATGAGTGCCGGGCTGCTGCTGCAGGCGCGATCGATCGCCGCGTTGCCGGCGGTGTACACAGACAGCGCCGCCTACCTGGCACTCCGAAACGTCGACCAGCCGCGTATCGACTCCGTGGCGCGGATCGCAGAGAAGGATCACCGTGTCGCCGCAGCGCTCGCGGCGGCCCGAGGCAGTGCGGACGTGCGGCTGATCAACTATGTGCTTCCGGCAGAGTTCCATGTTTCGGAGATTCCCATGTACATACCCGAAGGTGAGGTCGCAGGTCATGGCTGGCCCGCGATCGAACATCCCCAACGCTTCAAGATCGTTTTCACGCGCATTGACAGCCGGCCTGGCGCAGTGCCGTCAGGTAGCGACATCGTCAAGCGCGCGCTCAACAAGCATCCCATCGTGGAGGTCCATGTCGATCTCGCAGCAACCGCCGTGATCGACGTGCGTGCGCCACCCGCCCATTCGTTTTACGGTGGCATGCCGGTTCCTGTGTATTGACCGATTCTCGACATCAGTTGCGCATCTCGGACCGCCTACGCTCGCGCTACAACAGGCGAACGCCGCACTTGCTCGCTCTGCTCTTGCGCGTCTGAGCTCGGGCGTTAATGCCGAATCAAGGTTGACTGCGGCGTGTACAATTCGCCTTTCCGCAGTAAAGACCGCTATGGCCGAAAGCGCAGAGGTACCGATTGTCGAACTGGCCGCGCTGGATCTCGGCACCAACAGTTTTCATCTGATCGTTGCGCGTCGTCGTGGCGAGCAACTGCAGGTCATCGACCGCTACAAGGAGATGGTGCGCCTCGGAGAGGGCCTCGACGGCGACGGTACTCTCTCCGCGCAGGCGTGCGAGCGCGCCATCGAGTCTCTCGCCCGCATTGCGCAGCGGCTGCGGCCACTGTCCGAGGACAACGTCCGGGTCGTTGGTACCAATACGCTGCGGCGCGCGCGCAAGACGCGGCAGTTCCTGGAGCGCGCGGAAGCAACCCTTGGCCATCGCATCGAGGTCATCTCGGGTCGGGAAGAGGCGCGCCTCATCTATGCGGGGGTGTGTCATTCGATCGCGCCCAACGGCGAACGCCGCCTGGTGCTCGACATCGGCGGCGGTTCCACCGAACTGGTCCTCGGCCGCGATCACACGCCGCGCCGCATGGAGAGCCTGCACATGGGGTGCGTGTCGTTTTCGGAAGGATACTTCGATCGTGGCCGAATCCGTGCGCGCCAGTTCGAACGGGCAGAACTCGCGGCGCGGCAGGAACTGGAACCGATCGAAGCGGCGTTTCGCAAGACCGGATGGGATTCCGCGCTGGGTGCATCCGGTACGGTGACTGCCGTTCGCGACGTTGCCGTGGCGATGGGTTTGTCCAGCGGTGACATTCCGAGGGCCGCTATCGCCGAGATCAAACGCGTCCTGGTCGAGAGCGAGGAACGGAGTCTGCCGGGTCTATCGGCCGAACGGACGCCCGTGTTCCCGGGCGGGATTGCAATTCTGTCTGCGGTGATGACCGCACTCGGCATCGACGTATTGAAGGTATCCGATGGTGCGCTACGAGAAGGGTTGCTGGTCGATCTGCTCGGCCGTACCCGCAACAGCGATCAGCGCGATCGATCGATCAATGATCTCGCCGAGCGCTATCAGGTCGATACGTTGCACGCGGGCCGGATCAGCACCACCGCAAATGCGCTGCTGGCCCAGGTAGGCCGAGCCTGGACGCTGACTGAACCGCAGTGGCAGATGCTCCTGACATGGGCAGCAACCGTGCATGAGATCGGCACGCACATCGCGTACAGTCAGTACCACAAACACGGTCATTATCTGTTGCTGAACATCGATCTCGCTGGATTCTCACGGGATGACCAGCAGCGCCTCGCGCTCCTGGTGCGCAGTCACCGTCGCAAGTTTCCAACGGCCGAGTTCGCGGCGGTTGCCGAAGATGAACGCGAACCGCTCCTGCGACTGTCCGCGCTGCTCCGGATCGCGGTGGTGCTGCATCGCAATCGCGTGGCGGATGCGCTGCCGCCGATTTCCGCCCGCATCCACGGTGATTGCCTCGTGCTCGAGTTTCCGCCGGGCTGGCTCGACGCGCATCCGTTGACGCGACTGGACCTGGAACAGGAGCAGGCGTTTTTGCAGCGCGCACCGCTCACGCTGCAGGTGCCAGGGATCGAGATGCCCGCAACCGGCGGCAAGTAGTCGTCAGCCGCTGTCGTCCTTCAGGTCCTGCAGCAGACTGAACTGTGCGTCGCGTGGCCGCGCGTTTCCCAGCTTGTGACGTCGGTAGGTGCCATCGCTCTGAAGGAGCCAGGCATGCGTGTTGTCGGCGAGATAGGTGTCGAACGACTCCTTGATGACGCGCTTGATCAGCCGTTTGCCTTCGACCGGGAAGCACGTCTCGACTCGACTGAAGAAACTGCGCCCCATCCAGTCCGCGCTCGACAGGTAGACCAATGGAGTGCCCCCATTCTCGAAGTAATACACCCGTGTGTGTTCGAGGAAACGGCCGATGATCGAGCGTACCGAGATATTGTCGGATACGCCCTTGATGCCAGGGCGAAGCACGCACATGCCGCGCACGATCAGTTCGATCCGAACGCCTGCTTGCGACGCCTTGTAGAGTGCCTGAATGATCTGCGGCTCAGTGAGCGCGTTCATCTTGGCCTTGATATGCGCTGGCTTCCCCGCACGCGCAGCGTCCGCTTCGTGTTCGATGAACTCGAGCATGCTCTTGTGCAGTGTGAATGGTGACTGCAGCAGCTTCTTGAGACGGCCCGGACGCCCCATCGCGGAGAGCTGATGAAAGACCTTCTGCACGTCTTCGCCGAAGGCGCGATCACACGTGAACAGGCCATAGTCGGTATAGAGCCGCGCCGTACGCGCGTGGTAGTTTCCAGTGCCAAGGTGTACATAGCGTTTCAGCGCTCGGCCCTCGCGCCGAATCACCAGCGTCATCTTCGAGTGCGTCTTGTGGCCAACGATGCCGTACACGACCTGCACACCGCTTTCCTGCAGGCGGTTGGCCAACGAAATGTTGGCGGCTTCATCGAAGCGGGCGCGCAATTCGATCACGACGGTCACGTCCTTGCCGCGATCTGCCGCGTCGATGAGGTTGCGCACGACACTCGAATCGGCGCCGGTGCGGTACAGCGTCTGCCGGATCGAGAGCACGTTAGGATCGCGGGCCGCGGTGCGCAGAAAATCCAGTACGGGATTGAACGACTGGAACGGGTGGTGCAACAGGATGTCGCCTTCACGAATTACGTCAAAGAGGTTCTCTGCGCTTTGAATCCGTGGCGGCAAGCCCGGTGAGAACCCTGGAAATTTGAGATCCGGGTCGTCCACTCGGTCGATGATGGCTTCGAGACGGTTCAGATTCACCGGCCCCGGACAGCGATAGGTGTCGCCCTCGCTCAGGCCAAACTGAGTGACGAGAAATGCCTCGAGATCGACCGGGCAGTTTTGCGCGATTTCGAGCCGCACTTCGTCGCCAAATCGGCGCGACGGCAGTTCGCCTTCCAGTGCGCGCAGGAGATCACCGACCTCCTCCTCGTCCACGAACAGGTCGCTGTTGCGGGTTACGCGAAATTGATAGCAGCCTGTCACAGTCATGCCGGGAAACAGGTCGTCGGCGAATGCCTCGATGATGGCCGACAGAAAGACGAATTCGTGAGGTACCTCGGCAATGTTGGACGGAACTTGGATCACCCTTGGCAACGAGCGCGGCGCCTGCATCACGGCTTTGCCGCTGGCTCGACCAAAGGCGTCCTTGCCTTCGAGCGTCAGCACGAACGACAGACCCTTGTTCAGTACTTTCGGAAACGGATGTGCTGGGTCGAGGCCCAGCGGCGAAAGAATCGGTGCGAGATCCTGTTGGAAGTAACGCTTGAGCCACTGTCTGTGCTTGTCCGTCCACTCGGGCGGGTCACTGAACCAGATGCCGCGTTGACGGAGTTCGGGTTTCAGCACGTCATTCAGCAGCCGGTACTGTTCGGCAACCAACTGCTTGGCGGTTTGGGTGATCAGGCGCAGCAGTTCGGCGGGCAGCAGGTTGTCGGGGCCATGGGTCGCGGAACCGTATGCGACCTGCTGAATCAGACCTGCAACGCGGATCTCGAAAAACTCATCGAGAATCGAGCTCGAGATCGACAGATAGCGGACACGTTCGAGCAGGGGTACGTCAGGATCCTTCACCTGCTCGAGCACACGGCGATTGAATTCGAGCTGTGACAACTCGCGATTGATGTACAACTGCGGCGCGCCCAGATCGGGCACGCCTATCGACACTTGTTCATCTGCTTTCACCATGGGCTATTGCGAACTCATGAGAAGGTCACAATTATCGCGGCCGTTCTTGACGGTATCGTGACAGTCGGTTGAGACATGGCAATGGCGCGGTAACACCGACCGCCTATTGTGACCCGCATGCGCCGCCTACTCCTTACTCTAGTCACTGTCGTCATCGCGGCGCCCGCAGTCACAGAAGCACCACCGTACGCGGAGCATCTGCTTGCGCTGCGTGCCAGCCGCAATGTCGTGCCGCCGCGCCACATCTACAACCGGTGGCGGCGCTCTACAGCCGTGAAGCCATCATCCCGCCGCAGTGCTACACGAAAACGCACGGCACGTTCATCCCGTGCTACGTATGCCATCAGGACGCCGTGCCGGGACGAGAGAATACGATGAACGACGGCGACCTGCAGGCGGGCTACTGCTTTTCCGAAGTCGGAACCACCAACCACGGGTCCAACCTGTTCGAAGATCGATCGACGCGTGTAGCCGCCATCAGCGATTGTGAGCTCTTCGATTGGATCGACGACGACAACTACTCTGAACTTGCACTGCGCCTGCGCGCCGCCGGGTTCCGTGGATTCATCCCGGACTTGGCCAACCTGCAGAATGGAAGGGCCTCGTGCGGATCAGCGTCGCACCGCTCGATGAAGCAGAGATCAGCAACGACATTGATGGCGATGGAAGTCAGTCGATCGCAATCGAGGTCAATGTGCGCAGCGATTTCGCTGGTGCGGCGAATGGCTACTTCTCGGCACCGTACATCTATCCGCTGAACACCGAATTTCTGTACTCGGGTGGCTGGAACTGTCGATCATGAAACGGCCCCGCCGGGCCCCCGAGGGAAGCTCTGAACACGTTGTGCGTGGCGCGCCGACGGGCTCAATCCGAACCAAACAGCGCCTCGACTACGCGGGTGGCAGCGGCGGCCTCGGCTCGATTTGTCCGGCGGTGCTTGACCACCGTGATGAGCGCTTTCCAGAGCGCCCAGCCGCGGCCGCGCGCCCAGGTGTCATCGTCCACCTGGGTCGCTTGCCGAAAGGTGTCCCGTCCCTCCCGATCGAACAGCGTCCACGCGATGGTGAAGTCGCAGGCCGGATCACCCACCGTGCAGCAGCCGAAGTCGATCACGGCGCCCAGCAGCCCATCGCGGATCAGGAGGTTGCCGGCGGCCACGTCGCCATGCACCCAGACCGGCGATCCGCGGAACCGCGCATCGAGTGCCGACTGCCACAATGTGGTTGCCGCATCGCCATCAATGCAGTCGCGCAACGCGGCGATCGCTTCGCGCGTCTGCGCGTCGTAGATCGAAAGCGGCGCGCCGCGGTGGAAGTTGTGCAGCCCCGGCGGCGGACCGCCGATCGTGTCGATACGCCGCAGCTCACTGAGGAAATGCGCCAGATCAACGGCGAGCGCGCGGGTATCGGCGATGCGCGCACCCGCGGCGGTATCGCCATCGAGCCAGCGATACACCGACCAATGCCACGGAAAGTCGGGTCCGGGCGTGCCCATGGCAACCGGCGTGGGAATCGGCAGCGGCAGATGAGGCGCAAGTCGCGGTAGCCAGTGTTGCTCTTTGGCCACTTGTTTCGCGTACGGCGGTGCGCTCGGCAACCGCACGGACAGGTGCGCGCCGAGGCGGAATGTGCGGTTGTCCCAGCCGCCGGGTTCGACCCGCGTCACGGACAGATGCGCCCACTGCGGAAACTGTGCGGCAACGAGCCGGGTGACCAGCGCGGTATCGATCTTCATCGTCCCCGCAGGCGTCAGCGCGCGGACTCCGGCCGGCACCAGCCGGTACCTGCGACGTAGACGAATCCGGATGGGCAGGTGCCGCGACTGCCGAGCCGACAGGGCTGAACTGCATCGAGGGATACCTCGGTTGCGGCGACCCAGGAGTCCGGATGGGCGCTGCAGGCGATCGCGGTGGTCTCGACATCTTCCGGTGGTGCGTCACAACCGGCTTGGATGAGCGCGAGCACGAGTAGCGTTGCCAACGGTGCCGGGTGTTTCATTGCTCGTCCGCCATGAGAACGCGATTCGCCAACTGTACTCTCGACCGGTGGTCATCGTGTGCTTTAGGTTGTCGCAAGCACGGGAGAGAGAGTCATGGCGAAAGCAAAACCCACGCGCAGTCGTGAGCCGGCGCCGATCAGGTTTCCAGCGACCGGCAGCCTCGCAAAATCCTGGAGACGCATAGTGAAGATCGCGCTCGAGCTGCCCGCGGTTGCGGAAAGCGCCTCCTATGGCACACCCGCGCTGAAGGTCGCCGGCAAGTTCATGGCGCGGCTGCGCACCGAGGCGGAAGGTGGCCTCGCGATCGGCTGCGACTTGCTGGAGCGTCACATGCTCATGCAGGCAGATCCCGAGACGTTCTACATCACGGATCACTATGCCGATTACCCTATGGTGTTGGTGAATTTAGCGAACGTGCGCTGGGCGGCGATGCCGCAGCTGATCGAGCAGGCGTGGCGGATGGCAGCGTCGGCCAAGGCGATCAAAGCCTTCGATGCGGGCTGTTCCTATACAGCCTGTTAGAGGCTCTGTCCCGTCGAGACACCGCCAATGGCAGCGCGGCGCGGGTGATCAACGACAGTGGCCCGACCATGTGCTACGTCTGAGTTACCGTCTGCGGGACGCAGCAAAGGACTTGCCCGATGATTTGAGTGCGTCCTCGATGAGCCCAAGCGCCTTCGGTCCCATCCCATGCAACGCGGCGAGCTCCTCGCGCGTGAAGCGGCTCACCTGGTCCAATCGGGTGACTCCCACCGATGCCAGTGCGCGCAGGGCCGGTGCAGCCACACCCTTCAGGAATGATGCCGTCACGACCGCTTCATGTAGTCGGCGAACTCGGCCGCGTACTCGGGCAACCACCGGCTCAGTGCCGGCCGATTCTCGATGACATCGTCGGTGTTCCACTGCAGTCGTGCGTTGTCCATCGCTGCGGTCACGTCATTGTCCGGACAGATGATATAGAAGTCGCCGCGCGCCATGCGCCGCAGCAGTTCGTCGATCACCTGCTCGGGCAGCCAGGCTGCCGGGGGCCTCTCCGGCACGCGACGTCTGATCATGCCGGTGTACGTGAAGCCCGGTATCAACAGATGCGCGGTGACCTGGCAGCCATCGGTGGTGCGCAGCTTCTGCGCCAGACTTTCTGTCAGCGTCTTCACGCCGGCCTTGCTCACGTTGTAGGCGGTGTCGCCGGGTGGATTGGTGATGCCTTGTTTTGAGCCAGTGTTCACGATCGCGCAGGGCGTACCCTGATCCAGCATCAGTTGGGTGAACGTCTGCACGCCGTGCACGACACCCCACAGGTTCACGCCCAGAACACGCTGCCATCCCTCGTAGCTTGACCACGGGCCGCCGCCACCGCCCGTGCCTGCATTGTTCATCAGCACGGCGACTTCACCAAACGCATCGATTGCACGGTCCCGCAGTCGTTCCACTTGTCTGATGTCGGTGACGTCGGTTGGTACCGCGATTGCGCTGGGGCCAAGTTGGCTCGCGGCGTTGGCAAGCGATACTTCGTCGACGTCAGCGATGCACACCTTCATGCCGGCTTGCACGAAGCGCTCTGCAGCCGCGAAGCCGATTCCGCTGGCGCCTCCGGTGATGACGGCGACCCGGCCGGTCGCTATGGCTGGGTGATTCATGGGGTGGCTCGTCTGCAATGTAGGAAACGCATGTATACCTCATCGCGTAGCCGTGCGCTGGGCAGGGCCAACGGTCATACTCGATCGACATGGCGTGTGTGGAGCGATAGGTGAACAAGAACGTGGCTGCATGGTTACTCATCGGTGTGTTCGGCCTGGCCGGCTGCGGAGAATCCGAGCAGGCGGGCGAGTCGAAACTGAAGCTGTTCGTGTTCGACTGTGGCGCCTTCACGTTCGATGACGTGACCGACTTCGGCCTGAGCAACGATGAGACACCTGTTCGAGACCTGTTCGTTCCGTGCTACCTGATCGAACACGCGGGCAGTACGCTGTTCTGGGACGCGGGGCTGGCCCTCGATCTGGTTGGCAAGGGCGACGTGGAAATGGGTCCTGGTGTGAGGGTGCGATATCAACGCTCCGTGCTCGATCAACTGCATGACCTGGGCTATGCACCGACCGACATCGACTTTGTCGCGTTCTCGCACATGCACTTCGATCATGTCGGCGCCGCGAACGCGTTCAAAGCGTCCAAACTTCTCATCCAGCGCACCGAGCATGTCGCTGCGTTCGAGCATGGCGCCGATAATCCCGTGTTCGAGCCGGCGCTGTACAGCGAGCTGGCCACGTCCACCACGACCCTGCTGGATGGTGACCACGACGTGTTCGGCGACGGCAGCGTCATCATCGTCAGCGCGCCGGGCCACACACCAGGCCATCAGGTGCTCTACATCGACTTCCCCAACACCGGCCCCCTCGTGCTGTCGGGGGATCTGTATCACTTCCGCGAAAGCCGCGCGCTGCGGCGCACGCCGGTGTTCAACACCGATGCCGCTCAGACGCTCGCGTCAATGGACAAGGTCGAAGCATTCATCAAGGAAAAGGGTGCGACGCTCTGGATCGAACACGACCAGGCGCTGGCCGATACGCTGAAGAAGGCGCCGGCCTTCTATGACTGATCGCGCACGCCAGCGGCGTCGAGGAACATCCCGCGCACGTGCAACATAGACGGCGTGGAATCGCCGCTGAACGCAAGCCACAGGTCCATGCCGGGCAGATAGAACACTTCGCCGCTGACTCGGAAGATGTCGTACTCGAGCCCGTCGCCGATGCGCACTTTCAGTCCATCGGCGTCGGCACGGACGACGATTGCGCCGAGCCCCTGCGCGACGTAGGTTCCGGCAATGCGCGCCTTTGTCTTGGCATCGAACGAGAGCAAATCCGTTGAAGCGCGTTGCGCCGCGGGACGCTCGTTGAGGGCATCGACCAGGTCGCGCTGCAGGTTGATTACCTGCCACGGTGGCAGACTGCTGTTGCTGAGAAGCGCGATCGAATCGCCGCGCTGACGATCCCAATACACGAAACCATGAAACGCATTCAAACTGCCGGTGTAGTAGCAGCGTGCGTCGGTATCGTCGCAGTACCAGCTCGCGTTGTTGATGGCAGACGGCACCCCGCCGATGATCGTGCGTCGCTCACCGAGTTCGAAAACTGCGGCGGGGACTGCATTCCCCAACGCATTGGCACTTGCCCAGCGTCCGAGATCCGCGGCTGAGAAATACAGGTTCGATGCGCCGAGGAATGCTTCCATGTCGAACACGTCCACCAGTTGCCAACCGCCGTCTCGAAAACGATACCCAAGCGTGCGCACGCCTTGCCAGTCGTTGAGGCGCGCCGGTCGGGCAAAGCTCGCACCCATCCCGAGCGGCGAGAAAAACCGTTCCTCGATGAATGTCGCGAACGGTTTGCCGGTCACCTGCTCGATGATCCGAGCAGCAGCGTCGAAACCGAGATTGGAGTACTCGAATTTCGACCCCGGCGGAAACGATGGTATCGGTGCATGCGCTGCGACCACACGCAGCAGCGCGTCGGTCGTGCGCACCTCGTCGGCGGCGAAGTACGGGTCGAAGAACTCGTAGTAGGGCGGCAAACCGTTGCTGTGAGTCATCAGCTGCAGCACCGTCGTTTGCGGATGGGGGTAGCCGGGCAGGTACTCGACGACGCGGGCGTCGATGTCGATGCGACCCTCGTGAACCAGCCACCAGATACCGGCGGCCGTGAACGTCTTCGCAAGAGATCCGCCGTCACTGGGTGTGTCCGCCGTGAACGCGATGCCTGCATCGTGATTGGCGGAGCCGAATCCACGTTTGTAGACATCCTGGCCGTTGCGTGAGAGCACCACTGCGCCGCTGAATTCGTTCGCGGCCACGAGCGGGCTCATCAGGTTGTCGACGCGAACTGCAAGCGTATCAGCGTCATCCGCGTGCACGAATGTGGCGGCAACCAGCAGCAGCAAGGCTCGAAACATCTCAACGCGACCCATGCCGCTTTGCCCGCGGTTTGCGCGCCGCGCGCGATTCGATGGTAGAAAGACACTCATCGATCACGCCGAGCAGCTCGGCCTGTTCATCGGCCGACGTCACGGGCATGCGCACGAACTCGTTGGTCAGCCGAACGTCTGCAAACACACCCGCAGGATCGTCGTGAAAGTGCAGGAAGGCGCGGGACTTCAGATAGAACACGCCGGGGCGATTCTCGCGCAGCGCACTGCGGGTGCGCAGTTCCGCGAGCAGCGGTTTGATGCGAGCGAGCGTGCTGGGGCCTGCGTCCTTCATATCTGTGAGGGCGGGCTTGCCCGCGAACGCCTTGGACCCGCTCAGGATATTCTTCGGACGAACAGGAGACTAGGCGATGGCCGCCGCAACCCGTCGATTCGCTTTCGACACCCACCACGGCCCTTCGCCGAAGCCAACCAGCAGCGCGGCACCGAAGCAGCAGCAGCCGGCAATCATCATCCAGGTCGGCCATCCGAAATGGAGCACCACTTGTGGCAGGCCCAGGTTCAGAAAGAGCCCAGCGATCGGACCGAGCGTTGCGGTGATACCAAAAGCGCGTCCGACGCCGTGCGGGCTGATGCTCTCCGCGGTCTCACTGTAGATCGCGCACCAGGCGGGATAAATGAACCCGGCGAAGAATCCCGTCAGTGACCAGACCACGACCAGACTCGTCTGCGACGTATCCAGCGGCAGGTTGGCGCCGATCAGAAAGCAGATGCCGGTGGTGATGCCGCCGAATGCGGTGATGGTCTTGCGCACCTGCAAACGATCCGACAGCCAGCCGGATAGGAACACGCTGCCGGTGAATACGATCCAGAAGTACGATGTGATAGCCGCCGCACGGGCCGGTTCGATCTGATAGTGCTGCGTCAGATAGGTCGGTACATAGCCCGATACCGACACGTACGTCAGCGACCAGAACACGATCGTGAAGGACAATAGCCACAGGCGCGGGCTGCGATACACCACGCGTCCGTCGTCGTAGTTTGAGTCGACCACAGCAACTTCGGCGATCGGTTCCACGGCGATTTGCTCGGTCACCACACGCCCGCGCATGCGCGCCGAGAGGTCCCGATAGAAGAGAAAGATGATCAGTGCGGTGACGCCGCCGAGCGCCGCGCCGATCCAGTACTGCGATCGCCAGCCGGGCCACAGTGGTAGCGTGTTCGCAGCGACGGTGGTGGACATCAGTGCGCCAATGGTGAAGGCAAGAGATACCCATGAGTACACCATGGCGCGACCCATTCGCGGCGTGAGGTCTCGCGATGCCGCGTGCACCGCGGGATTCATGCCGGCCATCATGAAGGTGCCCATCCAGCCGAGCATGGCGAGCACCATGAAACTCGGCGCGAGCGCGCCCGCGACGGAAATCATGGCGTAGCAGACAACTGGCCAGATCATCAGCGGTCGGCGGCCGAACCGATCCGCCATGCGGCTCAGGATCGCGGCGCCAAGACTGTAGACGAGGCCGCCGGCCGCAGCGACGTAGCCCCAGTCCACCAGTGTCTTGTCGAACTCATCAAGAATGTAGACCAGCACCGGCCCGGTCTTGAGCGCTTCGTACTGCTCCACCGCCCAGCCGAGCACGATCAGACCGAGCAGCCACCAGCGCAGCGCAGGGGACGGTACATGGTCGATCTGCCTGCGGCGCAGGTATGACCAGAAGCCATCGGGGGTGGTCGACGCCGTCATCCTTGGAGTGGGAATGTTGCGCGCCACAACTTGCGCCACAGCGCTTTGGGGTCGCTCGCCAGGACCTCGATCCAGACATCCGGATCCTCGATTCGGTGCATCGTCTGGTTCATCGTCTGGTTCATCGAAGTGCCGCTCATCCCGCTCAAGCATCCTCCGTCGTAGTGGCGGAAAACGAGCCCAGGTCAGACGCTGCCGATTGGAACTCACAGACCCAGGCGTTGACTTCCCTCGGTACTTCCCGGTGATACTGCATGTGGGGACGCACGCGCACAATCAGGGGAGTTCATGGCCGCGATGACGGTGACGCACTGGCTCATGATAGTTGGCGCAGGGAGCATGTGGATCGGCTCGCTCATCTTCTGGGTGGGCGGCTTGCCGCGTCAGATGCGCAAAGGTGAAGTGTCGCAGGCGGAACCCGGCTCGAGTCGCGCATTCATGCTGTTCTGGCTCGACCAGTACAGCTACCTCGGAATCGTCCTTGCGCTCGCGGGCGTACTGATGTTGCTGTGGGGCGCGCTGCGATGATCGGCGCATGCTCCGTGACGGCGCTGTATGCCGGATTGCTTGGGCTCATTGCTGTCGGGCTCGCCAATCAGGTTTTGTACGTGCGCCTGCGCGCTGATCGGATGCCCGATTGGAAGCCCGATGCGGTGCTGCGAGTGCAAGCCAACTTCATCGAGAACGTGCCGCTGGCGATACTGCTGTTGCTGGTACTGGAGTTGCAGCATGTGCAAGCCGTGGCGCTGCACGTCTTTGGCGCGTCGCTCATCGTCTGCCGCGTGTTGCATGCTTTTGGAATGAGCCGCAATCCCGGCGCCAACTATCCGCGCCTGATCGGGGCGCAGGGCACTTTCCTGCTGTTGTCGATCATGAGCGTGGCTGCGATCTATGGCGCGGTAGCATGAAGCCGCATAAGAACGTCAACTGAGTAGCAAGGAGTACATTCATGGCCGCTTTTTTTATTGCTCAATACGTCGTCAATGATGCGGCGGGCTACCGCGCGTACCAGCAGGGTGCTGGACCTACGCTCGCGGCGCACGGCGCGGAACTCGTGTCCTTCGACGTGGCAGCCGAAACCATCGAAGGCAAGCCGCCGGGTCCGCAGACGGTGATCATCAAATTCGAGTCCACCGCGGCCGCGAAGGCCTGGTACAACTCGCCAGCCTATCAGGCGGTTGTCGGCAAGCGGCTCGCGTCGACCACAGGGTTTGCGATCATTTCGCAGTCGATGAACGCGGGCTGATCGTTACGCGGCTGATCGAACCGTGAACATCGGCAATATCATCAGCAAGTGGAGCGGGTTGGACGCGGCACGGCTCGCGCTGGTGGACGCACCGACATCGCGCCGGGTCTCGTTTGGTGAACTCGATGAACGCGTCCACCGTCTCGCCAATGGCCTGTTGCGGTGTGGACTGTCCAAGGGCGATCGCGTTGCCGTGCTGTCGAAGAATTGTATCGAGTACTTCGAGATCTACTACGCCTGCGCCCGCGTTGGCCTGATCGCACAGCCGCTGAACTGGCGGCTCGCTGCACCGGAGCTGCTCCGCATCATCGAGGATGGCGAACCTACGGCGCTGATCACGTCGACGGATTTTCGCGCGGAGCGCGTGGCGCTGCGCCGCGCCGTCGAACATTCGTTTGAGATCGGCTCGGACAATGACGGTAGCTACGAGGCGTTGCTTGCTTCTGCATCGACGGACGAGCCACTCACTGCGGAACCGATCGGCGGTGATGACCCGGTACTCATTCTCTACACCGGTGGCACGACGGGTCTGAGCAAGGGTGCCCTGCATACCCATCGCACGCTGTTCATGGGCATGCTCAATCAGACGGTTGCCGAACGCATCGTGCCAAGCGATGTGTACATGCTGACCGGCCAGATGTTTCACATTCCGGTGGCGCTTGCGATGAACTACATGGCCCACGGTTGTCCCGTCGTGCTGATGAACTTCGATGCGAAGGTGGCACTCGAGATTATTCAGGCCGAGCGCGTATCCGCCTTCCTTGGCATTACGACGATGCTGAACTGGATGATGGCCGTCGAAGGCTTCGAGCACTACGACCTGTCGAGCTTGCGCAACATTCAGTATGGCGGTGGGCCGATGCCGGAGAGCGTGGTGAAGGCAGCGCTCGAGTCGTTTCCGTGCACGTTGATTCAAGGCTACGGCCAGACCGAAGGCATGACCATGACCTTCCTGTCCCAGGAAGATCACCAGCGGGCGGTGTCCGGCGATCATCCAGAGCGGCTGAATTCGTGCGGTCGTGAAGGGTTCGTTACGCGCATCCGGGTTGTCGATGAGGCCGGGCACGATGTGCCGAAAGATTCGCGCACGCTGGGTGAAATCGTCGTCCAATCCGAGGCCAACATGGTCGGCTACTGGCGCCGTCCCGAGCTCACGGCAGAGACCATTCGCGACGGCTGGATGTGGACCGGCGATATTGCGACGTGGGATGCCGATGGCTATGTGTTCATCGTCGATCGCGCCAAAGACATGATCATCTCCGGCGGTGAGAACATCTATTCCACTCAGGTCGAAGCTGCGATCCACAAACATCCCGGCGTTCTCGAAGCGGCCGTGATCGGTGTGCCTGATGATGAGTGGGGTGAGGCGGTCAAGGCGGTGGTGGTCATGAAGCCGGGCATGTCGGCCACGGAACAGGAAATCATCGACACCGCGAGGCAGCACCTTGCGTCGTACCAGAAACCGCGCTCCGTCGATTTCGTTGCGAGCCTGCCGAAGGCGCCGACCGGCAAGATTCTCAAACGCGAGCTGCGCGAGCCGTACTGGAACAAGCGGAGTCGACAGGTTTGAGTGGCGTGCTCACGCCCGCGCTGCTGGCCAACGTCGGCAAGTCGGCACCACCGCGCGTCGAAGTCGTCACGCGGCGCGACATTCGCAAATACGCGGTTGCCACTGACCAGCGCAAGCGCAAATACCTCGACGGCGACGAAGCACCGCCGCTGTATCACGTGGCGCTGTTCTGGGATGTCGTTGAACTGGATGCGTTGACTATCGATGGCGTCTCCATCGACACGCTGCTGCCGAAGTTTCCGTTGGAGCGCGCGATGGCGGGAGGACTGTCGATCGAGTACTTCAACCCGATTCGTGCCGGGGATACTTTGGTCGGCCGCCGTACGCTGACAGCGATTTACGAAAAACAGGGCCGTTCCGGGCCGCTGATTTTCTATGAAGTCGTGCTCGATGTGACGCGGGACGACGATACCCCCGTACTCAAAGAGACCACCACGCGGATCTTGCGATGAGGCGTTCGCCGCTGAAGTCGCTGCAGGTCGGTGACGCGCTGCCAGAACGCAGCTACACGCCTGGTAACGTACAGCTGTTCATGTACAACGCCGCCCTGTGGAATGCGCACCGCATTCACTTCGACCTGCCCTACGCAACCGACGTCGAGGGCTATCCGGGCCTCGTGATCGCCGGCCCACTGATGGGCGACTGGATGGGGCAGTGCATCGACGAGTGGCTGGCCGAACAAGGCGTGCTCGAGCGTTTCGAGTATTCGAATCGTCAGGCCGCGTACATCGGTGAGACGTTGACCGCAGGTGGACGCGTCGAGTCGATCGACCTGCAGTCGAACCGGGTGAGCGTATCGCTATTCATAAGGAACGCGGCTGGCGAAGTGGTGGCGCCGGGGCAGGCGGTCGTGCGATTCGATGGGGCCGCCTGAATGACATCCCTGCGCGGCAAAGTCGCGATCGTTGGCGCCGCCGACACGGAGGTCGGCAAGGTTGCGCATCGGAGCGCCACGCAACTGTGCATCGAAGCGGCGCTGCGTGCACTCGCGGATGCCGGCATCGACAAAGATGCGGTCGATGGTCTCGTCACCTGCAACAGCATGGCCGAGCCGTACATGTATCACGCCGAAGCCATGGCCGAGTACCTGCAGATCTTTCCCAAGTATTGCGTCAGCGCGGGTGCCGGCGGTGCGACGACGTTTGCCGTGCTCTATCAAGCGGCGATGGCGATCACGCACGGCGTTTGCGACACGGTACTGATCTCGATGGCCGATAGCCTGCGCACGGGATTGAGTCGTGACCAGGCAATGGTCATGCAGTCATCGTCCGGCCACGCCCAGTTCGAGACGCCGTATGGCTCGACAGTGCCCGGCTACTACGCGCTCATTGCGCGTGCCTACATGCAGGAGTACGGGGTTACGCCCGAACAGTTTGCAGCGGTCGCCGTCACCGCGCGCCATCACGCGACGCTGCATCCCGGCGCGCAGATGCGCGAGCCGATCACGATCGAAGACGTGATGCGCAGTCGCCTGATTGCAGATCCATTGCGGCTGCTCGACTGTTCGCTGGTGTCAGATGGCGGCGCCGCCATCGTGATGACGTCAGCGCGGCGGGCGCTGGATCTCCCCAATCCGCCTGTGTACCTGCTCGGTGCCGGTGAAGGTCACGGCCACGAACACATCAGTTCGGCACAGAGCCTGACGCGCTCCTTCGCCGAACAGTCCGGGACGCGGGCATACGCGATGGCGGGACTCGGACCGAAGGACATGGATTTCGTCGAGCTATACGACTGCTTTACCCCCGTGGTGCTGATCGAGCTCGAAGACCTCGGCTTCTGCAAACGGGGTGAAGCAGGGGCGTTCGTTGCCGAGGGGCACACGCGCCTTGGCGGTGCGCTGCCGATGAACACGCACGGCGGATTGCTCTCTCACTGTCATCCCGGCAATCCCGGCTCGATGTTCGCGTTGACCGAGGCGGTCGCGCAGTTGCGCCGAAGGGCCGGTGCGCGCCAGGTGGGTGGGGCGAATACGGCGCTGCTGCATGCCCAGGGCGGTATTCTGTCGAGCCACTGCACGCTGATTCTCGGTGCGCAGGTGCCCTGATGACCGCGAAAGTGGACACAAAGCCCGTTCCGATCCCGACCATCGAGACCCAGCCCTATTGGCAAGGGTGCAACGAAGGACGGTTGCTCATCCAGCACTGCAAACCCTGCGGGCGGTTCCAGTTCTATCCACGGCTCGTCTGCACGCAGTGCGCAGCGATCGCGCTCGATTGGGTGGATGCATCGGGGCGCGGAACTGTCCGTAGCTTCACTGTCATCCGGCGCGCGGTGTCGCCCGCTTTCGAGGCGGACGTGCCCTATGTAGTTGCGCTGATCCAACTCGACGAGGGGCCGACCATGATGGCCAACTTAATTGCATGTGATCCGGAAGTCGTTGTGATCGGCCTGAAGGTCGCAGTGACCTTCGAGCGCCGATCGGCGCATTTGATGCTGCCGCAGTTCTTGCCCGCCTGAAATCCCGATCCCAGCCACCACACAAAACATGCTGGCCTGATTGTTTTCGTCTGATTTCCGGTTTATGGTCGGCGGGCCAGTTTGGTTGGTCCTTGTCAGTACTCGGGGGAGGTGCTCGATGAAGCGGAACCATGGCCCGTTGCGGCCGCGCACGTTCAAACTTTTTTTCTCGTTGTCTTTCTGCTTGTCCTTGCTATTGCCGGCATTCGTACAGGCTGCCGAAGACCGCTCAATGGTGGTCGAAGAGATCCTGGTCACAGGTACCAAGCGCGAACAAGCCGCTCAGGATGTGCCGATCGCCGTCACCGCCATCTCGGAGGAACAGATCAAGCGTCAGTTCCGCACCGACATTCTCGCTCTCGGCGAAATGACACCGGGTGTGGCGCTCGGTCAAGTTGCAGGCTTCCGCGCGATTGCCGGTGGCGTGCGCGGTACCGGTCAGAATTCGATTCTTGTCACCCAGGATTCGTCTGTGGTGGTGTTGGTCGATGAATTTGCGCTGTCCAACGTGCAGGCCCAGTTCGTCGAAATGTTCGACGTCGATCGCGTGGAGATTTACCGCGGGCCCCAGGGCACGCTGTTCGGTAAGAGCGCCACCGGCGGCGCCATCTCGATCATCACCAAGCGGCCGGTGATGAACGAGTACTCAGCAGACCTTGAAATGCAGTACGGCGTTTTCAACGGCGACGACGGTCCGAACAATTCGGCGATCGAAAAATACCGGGCCGCGGTGAATATTCCGCTCATCGAAGACAAGCTGTCCATGCGTATGACGGCGATTCTCGACAAGGACGAGGGTTACTACACCAACGACAAGAACACATCGACTTTTCAGGACAGCTGGCTGCTCGGATTTGCGCCGGTGCCTTCGGACATAGAGACGCGCACCACCGGCTCGGGTGAGAACCTGAACGATACCGACGTGTTCGCCGGCAAGATCAAGATTCTGTTTCAGCCGACCGAAAACTACGAAGCGTACTTTCTCTATGAACATCTGAATGACGATTCCGGGTCGCCGCCGGGGGTCAACGAAAGTGAACCCACCATGCTGCTGCCGGCGCTCGGGTTTCCGTCGATCAAGTCAGCCGGACACGGTGATGTGCTCAGCACCGGCGTCACCAACCAGTGCTTCGAGGGGAATTCCGAAGCACTCTGCGTGACCGCCGGCCATCGAGTCGATGTGGATGGCTATCAGCTGCATCAGACCCTGACCCTGGATCACTTCGTGCTCAAAGCAATTGCCGGATATCGCAATCAGGAAGAGATTCTCCCGAGCACGTATACCGGTGAAGCCTACGCTTCGCTGTTCGATGCTTCCCGCAACACCACTCGCGAACAGACCCAATACGAGATCCGGGCGACCTCCACCTTCGACGGGCCGTTCAATTTCGTTGCGGGTGTTTCCTACGCCGAGGAAGAAACCGAAATGTTGGCCTGGGCCACGGTTGGTCTGTTGAGCCTGGTCACGTTCGTCGATGAAGACCGCAACGACGGCATCGCGGCTCCGCTCCTCAATCCGGATGGCACACTCAATCTGGACTCCTCCTTTCAAAGCGATCCAGCCATGGGCGGCGCATCGCAGGACCGTGAGACTACGGCGATCTATGCCGATGGCTCCTACGAGGTGAACGATCGACTGACCCTCACCGCAGGGTTGCGCTATACCGATGACGAGAAGGACTTCTTCCGACGTGCCAACTCAGGCGGGCCGTGCACCGCCCTGACGCCGATGAAGGATCAGGTCGTGCTCGGCGGCACCTGTCTCGATGCGCGCTCCAATGCGGTCTCGAGAGTCGGCGTGGACTTCAGCAACAAGGACCTGCATGCGTTCCACATCCCGCTGCCCAATAGTGCGTTTGCCATTGCCGACAAATTCAATGACAGCTGGGACGAGATCACGTATCGCCTGGTCGCCGACTACGATGTCAGCGACGACGCCATGGTGTACGTCAGCTACGCAACCGGCTTCATTCCGGGCGGCTACACTGAGACTTGCTCCAGTCTGGAGACGTGCGAGCCGTTCGACTCAGAGACGAACTGGAATGCCGAAGTCGGGTTCAAGGGCCAGTTCCTGAACAACAGTCTGCAGACGAACGTCGCCCTCTTCTACACGGAGTACGAGGACCTCATCCGTTCGCAGGTGGTTCCGTTCACAGACCCCTTTGGTCTCACGACGCAGGAGACAATCAACGTCAACGCCGGTGTATCGCAGGCCCAGGGAATCGAGATCGAGGGCACTTGGTTGGTCACAGGCAGATTGCAGCTCGGTCTCAATTTTGCGTACCTCGACCATGAATACGATGAGTTCGAGCTGGATGGTGTGGACTTCTCCAATCGTGATGTTCCGTTCTCGCCAGAGTTCAAGTGGGGCGCGAGCGCAACCTACGAACAGGAGATTGCTGCGGGTACATTGACCTGGAACGCACTGTACAGCCACCAGGACGAGGTCGAGATGTCGGTATTCAACTCACCACTGACGCAGATGAGCGAGTGGGACATCATCGATGCCAATGTCACCTATCGTCCTTCCGATGAGCGCTACTTCGTCACGTTGTGGGGTAAGAATCTCACTGATGAACGCACCCGCATGGCGGCGAACTCCGTTGCCGGGCTGTGGAACTTCACAATGTACGGTCGCCCGTTGTCCTACGGCCTCGAACTGGGCGTGAGCTTCTAGCTTGGGGGTTGATCGTGAGTGAAGCGCTGAGTCTACCGCTGACGGAGCGGGGCGATCTCCTAGCCAACATCCACACCATGAAGTGGCTGGATGTGGGCGGCGGCACATCGTTCAAGGTACTCCGAGCAGACCCTGACTCCGGCGACTGGGCGCTGTACGTACGTATGGCGCCGGGGGCGCGCTTTCAGGGGCATCGGCATCTGGGTAATGGCGAGTTCTTCGTCACCAAAGGTGAACTCGTTTATGACGTCGGCCGGGCCCCGGCGGGCACCTACGGGTTCGAACCGATTTTCTCCGAGCACTTTGAAGCCGGCTGTGAGGTCGAAACGGAGATGCTGTTCATCGGTCGTGGTGCGGTCGCCTACTTCAAAGACGATCGCAAGACCCTCGACTATCTGTTCGATGCGCAGACGTTGATTGCGATGGCGCGCGGCGAGCTCGAGCTCGACATCGGCGGCTGATCAGGCTTACTCAGGAATCGGTGCGCGCCTTGGTATTCGCGTTGGGGGGCGCTCCCGCCAGTTCGCGAGCAAGCGCCGCAACGACGTCGTATGCACTTGCGGAGGCACCTGCGTCGGCAGTCACCTGCAAGAAGCCGCCATCACCGGCATGCAGGATTCGTTCGCGTAGAAGGCTATCGTCGCGCATTCGGCGCAGGAAACGTGCTCCGTTCTCGATCGACATGATTTCTCCAACGATGCGGCTTGCCGGCACAGTCTAACAACGAAATGATTCACTCTGCTAAGGTTGCAGCGTTGGTTTAGGGGGGAGATTCGTGAGCATCATCCGTCATCCGGTCTGGCAGTACGCGTACTTCGTCAACGACATCGACGAGGCCTGCTACAAGTGGAACAAGATGGTGGGGGCGGGCCCGTTTCATGTCGTGCGGCATCACATTGCCGAGAACTTTCTCTATCGCGGTGAACCGGTCGAAGCCGATGTGAGCTACGCCTTTGGTCAGGCAGGCCCCGCGCATATTCAGTTCATTGCACAGCATGACGATACACCTTCGATATACCGCGAGATGTACAAGCAGGGCGAGCATGGATTCCACCACATCGGCCTTCTCGTCCATGACCTTGAATCGGAGATCGCGCGCTTCAACGCGGCGGGCTATGAGACCGCGTGTACGCTCTGGGGTGGTGACTACGTCGCCTACATGGACTGCCGAAAGGACATGGGCTGTTTCGTAGAACTGCATGGGGATGCACCCATCATCATCGACTTGTTCGAGCGCTGGCGGCGGACCCATGAGGCGTGGGACGGTGTCACCGATCTGATCCGCGAAGCGCGTTAGCGGCGCCCGAGAGCCACCATGGCGAGACTCACCGCGGATCAGCGACTGCAGGTACTCGAAGATATCGAGGCGATCCGCAAGCTCAAGGCGCGCTACTGTGCCGCGTGCGATGACAGCCACAATCCGGAGACACTCGGGCCGCTGTTCGCCGAAGATGCGGTTTGGGAAGCAAGCGGCGTGGGGCGGGCGGAAGGTCGCAAGGCAATACAGAAACTGCTCGGCGATATCGGTCGCAGCGGACGGATTCGAAACTCCGCACACCATGCGATCAATCCGATCATCGACGTCGATGGCGATCATGCCACCGGACACTGGCGGCTGATCATGCTGTACACGGGATATCGGCCAGATCGAACGCCGCAATACATTCGCATCATCGGATGGTATCGGGAGCAGTACGTGCGCGGGGATGGTTGCTGGCAGTTCCAGCATCTGTTCTGTGAGGTCGAGGAGCACGGGCCGTATGTGCTGGACGCAAAACCCGACGGAAATGGATGAGCATGTTGACCCTGCACGGCCCCGCCACCTCACCCTTTGTCCGCAAGACGTGGATTGCGCTGAAGGAGAAAGGTCTCGATTTTGCCCATCGAGAACTCGACCCGCTCAACAAGACGCCGCGATTTCTAGCGATGAACCCCTTGGGACGCGTGCCCATCCTGGAAGAATCGGACGGTACTTTCATTTCCGATTCGTCGGTCATCTGCGACTATCTGGAACACATTGCGCCACTGCCGCCGTTGTATCCGGCAAATCCCCGGGATCGTGCCCGCGCGCTGTGGCTGGAAGAGTACGGTGATACGCGCCTGGTCGAAGTGTGAGCGCGTATCTTCTGGATGCGCATCATCATCCCGACACGAACCGGAGCGCCGATCGAGCAGTCCGCGGTCGACGACTACGAGGCGAAGTCGTTCCCCGCAGTATTCGACTTTCTCGAATCGGTGGCCCCAGACGCTGAAGCAATCGTAGCGGGCTGCTTCGGCATCGCCGACATCGCGTTGGCAGCGCCGGTTCGGCTGTTAGATCTTGCGGACGCGCCACTCGATGCGGCGCGTTGGCCACGCTTTGCCAGCTACTATCGACGCACCATGTCGCGGCCGTCGGCGATCAGTATCGTTGATGCAGAAGTCGCTGCGACCGAAGTGTTTCGCCGCACCGGAAACGCACCCAATTGACGAATCTCGAGGAGATTGTTTCATGAGTAACAAGTCCATGATGAAGGCTGGCAAAGTCGCAGCTGTCGCAGACCCGCATCTGCAGCAGCTGCTCGACAAGCAGGCATGCGCCGAAGTGATGATGACTTACTGCCGGGCGATCGATCATCGCGATGAACGCATGCTTCGAAGTGTATTTCATGCCGATTCCTACCATCGTCATGGCTTCGAAGGCCCGAGCAGTGATCCGTCGCGGCCGTCGAGCCCAGGAAAGCCAGGCGACTTCGTTGCTTACGCACTCGAGGTGCTGGCAGGTCACACGCGCACCCATCACCAGCTCGGCAACATCTTCATCGAGCTCGAAGCTGACGGTGTTACTGCATACACCGAGGCCTACTTCACGGCGTTTCATCGCATGCGTGCCAAGGGCGATGCCAAGGCGGCGGCGAACGCGCACGACACGGAGATGGATTTCTTTGTGGGTGGCCGCTACATGGATCGCATGGAGAAGCGCGACGGCGCCTGGAAGATCACCTATCGCGTTGGCACGACCGACTGGATGCGTGTGGATGCACCGTCATCCCAGGGGTATTTTGGCGCCCCTGCGGACCTGCGCAGTCAGCAGAATCGCAGCGATATGGTTTATCACCGCAAGACCAAGTTCACACGGTCAGCGAATTGAGTCGGGGTCCGTTCGACTGGGGTCAGGTTTATGTAGTGTTGCTGCTGACGCTGGCGTCGACGTTGTCGTTCATCGATCGTCAGATTCTCAATGTCATGATCGGGCCGATCAAACGGGATCTCGGTGGGCTCACCGATACCGAGATCTCTCTGATCATTGGACTCGCGTTCTCGGCCATCTATGCACTGTCGACGCTACCGCTGGCGCGAATCGCCGATCGCTACAACCGCCGCAATCTGATCGCTGCGGGTATCTTCAGCTGGAGCCTCATGACTGCACTTGCGGGGCTTGCGAGCACCTACTGGAATCTGTTTCTGGCGCGCATGGGTGTCGGAGTTGGCGAGGCAACGCTCGGGCCTGCCTCCACGTCGCTCATCGCGGACCGCTTCGAAGTCGACAGATTACCGCTCGTGTTCGGTATCGTCGGCGCGGCGCCTTTCATCGGCACGGGACTCGCCAATATCGTCGGAGGTCCGCTGATCGACTGGCTTGAGGCCCAACCCAATTTCATTGTGCCCGTCCTTGGAGAACTGTTTTCCTGGCAGGTGGTGCTGATCAGCGTCGGTCTTCCGGGCGTGCTGCTTGCGGCGCTGATGTTCACGATTGCCGAGCCCCTGCGCCTCGGCGTTTCGGCGGGACAGGAGCGCGGCTATTCGCTGCGCGAGGTGTGGTCGTTTGTGCATTCGCGCGGCAGGTATCTGACGTTTCACTTTCTCGGCTATCTGTGTCTGTCAATTCAGGGGTTCGCATTCATGACCTGGGTGGTCGAATTTTTCGTGCGCAAGCACGACTGGTCCAAGACCGAAATCGGCCTTACCTACGGATTGATCGCATTGGTGGTCGGCGTGTTGGGAAGCGTCTGGGCCGGCTACTTCGCGGGCCGCATGCTCGGCCGCGGTGGCAAGGATGCGCCCATGCGCGTTGCCATGTGGTGCACGCTGGGACTGGGTCCTGTCGCGATCACGCTGCCTCTGCTCGATAGCGGCATTGTGGCGGCAGTGCTGCTGGTGCCGGTCACGTTCTTCATGGCGATGCCGTCGGGCTTGAGCAACGCCGCTCTGCAGGCGATTGCTCCAAATCGGATGCGCGGCCAGCTGATTGCGTTCTATCTGATCTGTGTATCGTTCCTGTCGTATCTGTTCGCGCCGCTCATCATTGGTGTGATGAACGACTATGTGTTCGGCCGTGAAGATGCGATCGATCTGTCGCTTGCGAGCCTGGCGATCGTCAACTACACCGTCGCGGCAATCTGTCTCGCGCTCAGCCTGCGGCCACTGCGCGAAGCGCTGCAGCGCGTCGCCTGAAGCCGGCCATGAATGCCCACTGACATGCGCTGGTGTTTTTGATATGCGCTGGTACTACGGTTGGAACGTACTGGCCACCGGCATGGTGTTCCAGGCCGCGACCTTTGGACTTACGTTCTATTGCTTCACGTTCTGGGTCACGCCCTGGATGGTGGCGTTCGGCGCGAGTCGTGCGGAAGTGATGACGGTATTCCTGGTGCTACAGGTGACCATGGGTATGTTGTCGCCCCTGGCAGGACGGGCGATGGACTCGGCGTCGATCCGGGGGCTCGTGATCGCGGGAGCTTTTGCGTTCTCGGGTGCGCTGGTACTCGTGTCATTTGCCTCGTCGCTGTGGCAGGTGGGTCTCGCATACGCAACGTTGCAGGTTGCTGGCGTGCTGTTGGCAGGCCCGCTTGCGACGCAGACACTCGCCGCCAAGTGGTTCAATCGGCGACGTGGAGTTGCCATTGGCGTCGTCACGATCGGCACATCCATCGGCGGATTTCTGATGCCGCTGCTCGTGACCACGTTGATGCTCGATTACAGCTGGCGCGAAACACATCAAATGCTCGCAGTGCTGATATTGGTCGCGATCGTTCCAATCGTTTGGGTGGTGGTGCGCAACACGCCGGCTGACCGCGGTGTGGCGTGTGAGCCGGGATCGGCTCCGGATGCCACATTGCCCGAGGTCGTCGAGCGCATCTGGACGGTGGGCGAAGCCCTGTCTGAGCGCACTTTCTGGATTCTGGTGACAGCATTCGTACCGATGGCCATGGCCTTCGGTGCTGCGCAACAGAACTTCGCGCCCTACACCCTGGACCATGGCATCGACGCGATCAGAACGTCGTATCTGGTATCGACCACGGCGGTGATGATGGTGATCGCCAAACTCGCGTTTGGCGCGCTGTCCGATTGGGTGGATCCGCGACTTCTATATGGCGGCGCCATTGCTGCGCTCCTATCCGCGCTGGCGCTGATGACGGGCAGTCAGACCTATCCAGGCTTGATCGTGATCAGTGTGTTGCTCGGCATTGCGGCAGGCAGTTTTCTACCGCTCATGGGGATCATCGTCAGTCGGCACTTCGGCGCGCCTTCGTTCGGTCGGGTGATGGGCCTGCTCGGGCCGTTCACTACGCTCGGAGCGATAGGACCTTGGATAGCAGGCGCGATACGCGATGCCCAGGGCAACTACGATCTGGCGTGGCAGATGCTGTTCGCGCTCGTCATTCCGGCTGCCGTCACGATGGTGTGGATGAAGTTGCGTCCACGCCTCGCGTAGCCCGGCGCAGCGTGTCGGATGCGCGCAGGTCTACCCACATGAGCAGTGTGCCGATCAACGCGCACAGTGCGACTGCGAATGCATTCGCCAGGTAGCCGCCTGCATCGCTCATTGTCCCGCCGATGAAGGGCGCAGCGGCACCGCCAATCAGCACGAACGCTGGGTGCGCGCCGGCCAACCGGCCCGTGGGGTCTACCCGGGATAGCGCGCCGAGAAACACCGGAATGAGTGCCATGGGCAGCACGCCGTAGATGGGCGCCACAATGAAGAAGGTGAAGGTAGACCCGGCCGACGCCAGTGCGAACGCAAACACCGCGATCAGCACGGTGAGCGTGGCGACCCAGGAAAACGCAGAGACCCTGCCGCCGACATAGCCGGCAATGAGCGGCGCCGCGACCCCGAGGACGCTGCCGATCATCAACACATAGCCAACCGACTCGGGCTCGAGTTCGATCGAGCGGCCGAGATTGACGATGAACACGCCCAGCAGCGCGTGGCCGAAGAACACCATGCCAAGGCCCAGCAGGCTCAACCAGCGTCGTGGTGGCAGGCGCACCGCGTCTGTCGTGCCAGGCGCTGCGCTGGGCGCGATCGGAACGAAACGAAGAAACACAAACGCGCAGATCGAGAAACCCAGATAGACGAGGTAGAGACCGGACAGCTGCGTGGGCAGCGCGAGGGTGTCATGCAGATGGAGTGCCCGTGGCAGCACGAACGCGATGACGATGCCCATGGCGCCGACGGATGCGTTGATGATGCCGAAGGTCGACTCGGGTCGATCCGATCGCGCGGCGGTTGCCATCACTGTGGCGACGATGGCCCCCAGTGCAAAACCAGCCGGGATGCGGGCCAGCGCCAGCATCCACACTCCAGATGCCGCGATCGACACGACATTGAGCGTGACGATGATGCCAAGTCCGATGGCGTACACGCGGCTTGCGGACAAGCGCGTTGCGCTCGCGCCAATAGCCAGCGTTCCGATTGCGATCGCCAGCATCTCGAGTGACACAACCAGGCCCGCGGTGCGGTTGCTGACGTCGAATGACTCAACGATTGCATTGATGTTGAACGGCATCCCAAGGGATGCCGTAAAGGCCAGGATCATGAGCGCAGTGAGTGCGACCGTTTGACCTGCGCGCAGCGATATCTGGTTTGAAGATACGGTCAGGGCCCGCCCTTGATGACGATGGTCTGCCCTGTCATCCAACGCGAGGCGTCAGAGGCAAGGAACACCACAGCAGGGGCGATGTCCTCGGGGGTCCCCACCCGCCCCAGCGGAATCTGGAAGCGCTTGCCGAGCCCGGGGATGTCCTCTTCCTTGAGCTTCAGGAACTCCATGAACACTTCAGTGGGAATTGGCCCAGGTGACACACCGTTGACGCGAATGTTGAACGGCGCAAGCTCGGCGGCCAAGGTCTGGGTGAGGCTGTTGACGCCGGTCTTCGCGACCGCATAGGGCCCGTTGAACGGTGATGCGTTGCCTGCGGCGGACGATGAGATGTTGATGATGGTGCCGCCCCCCTGTTCCTTCATGATGCGCGCCGCGGCCTGGGCGCCGGACCAGACAGCCTTGAGATTCAGATTGAGCTGAAAGTCCCATTGCCGCTCCGGCATGTCGAGCAGCGTGCGCGGCACGCGGTCATCCGCGCCACCGGCGTTACTCACCCAGCAGTTCAAGCTGCCCATTTCCTTGACCGTGCGCTCGGCCAGTTCCTGCACCTGTTCCATGTGCATGACGTCGGTCGACACGGCTAGCGCCCGCCGACCCAAGGCGCGGACCTTGTCGGCGACGGCATCCACTTCGTGTTTGCGTCTTGCAGCGACCACGACATCGGCGCCGGCCTGGGCGAGGCCAATGGCAATGCCTTCGCCGATACCTCTGCCGCCCCCGGTCACCACTGCGACCTGCCCCGCGAGGCTGAACTGATCGAATATCGAATGCTCTGCTGTGCTGCTCATGTGCTACCTCTGAAAAGTGAAAACCCGTTGTGTCAGCGGATGCGCGCGCTTCAGCCCATCAGCTCATCGATTCGGTTGTGGAAATGTTGAACCCGCAACTCATCATCATTGAGCCACACGCTGTCGAACCCGGCGGAGTTCATGCCGGCCTGTACTTTACCGAGCAGCTCGATGTCTTGATCGATCGTGATGGTCATGCTCTTGGCACCACTCGTGATTGCGCTGTGATCGAAGACGTCGCGGGCCGGCCGCTTGTAGATGTCGGGTCGCTGACCATTGGTTGTCGTGGCACGCCTACCAGGTCCGACGATGTCACGCGTCGTGCTGGCGAGCGCTGGGTCGGCGAACAGCACGAAGCTCAGTTTGTCGAAGGCACACTGTTGCGGATCGCTTGCGTGCGGTCGAACCCGCATCAACCACAGGTGTTCGGGCGTGAACGAGAGGATCACATTCGGGAACAGGTTGTACTGCCAGACATCCGAAAGCTGATCGTCGCTGAACGCGGCATAGTCGTAGCCGAGGGTAAGACCGATCTCGCGTTTGCGTTCCTGCACTGCGCGTCTGATCTCCAGCACACGGCCGTTGAATGCTCTGGGATCGAGCTGCAGGCTCACAAGCTGTGCTGCCTGGATGGCGGTGGGTTCTGCTGGAATCGGAAACCTGGGATTGACCGTTGCCCCGGGTACAGCGAGCCCCGTATGTCCACCCTCGAACAGATGTACCGTGTCGTTGCAACAATCGACCATCGACTTGTGTTGTGGATGCAGGAAGTCCACGTGGTACAGCTCGCTGAAGTTGTCCACGACCGCTTTCCAGTTGCACTGATGCAGTACAGTCTGGTCTTCGACGAGCGTCATGTTGCGGAATCGATACGGCGCCAGGTGTTCCACCAGCGGGCCGAGGAATGTCAGCAGGGGCGGCGGGTGAGCTTCGAGCGAAATGAAGACGAAGCCATCCCAAACATCGGTATGCACCGCGCGCAGCGAGCGCTCAGCGGCTGGTACGTCTGATGCGAACCGGCCCTGTTGGGGAACGATCTTGATTCTGCCCTTGGTGTCGTATGTCCACGCGTGATAAGCGCAGCGAAAGTTCTCGGCGTGACCGCGTTCGACGTTGACCAGTCGATTGCCGCGGTGCTGGCAGACGTTGTAGAACCCCTGAATCGCATCATTTGAATTGCGCACGATCAGAATCTGTTCAGCGCCCAGCTCGAAGACGAAGAAATCGCCCGCGCGCGCCACGTCGCTTTCGAGCCCGGCGAGCAGCCAACCGCGCTGCCACACACAGTCACGCTCGCGCTCCATGAAAGCTGTGCTCAAGTAGCGCGCCTTGCTGAAGTTCGTCACCGTGATCTCTTTCGCGGTGTGATTGTGGACGATGAGGGTCATGGTTCTCGGTCAGGCTCGAAGTCCAAGTCCATTACCGGCTATCGCGCTTGGCTGTGAAGTCGATGTGCAGTTCCTTCAACGCCCGCAAGGCGAAGTTCGGCGCGACGCTGAAGTCGTTCTTGCCCGGTGTGAACGCCATATCTTCAACGCGATCAACCAGTGCTTTGAATCCCCAGTACAACTCGCGCCGGGCCAGCGGCGCGCCGAGGCAGTGATGCACCCCGGAACCGAAAGCCAGATGTCGGCCCGGCTTGTCGCGATCGAGGTCGAGTTTCTCCGGGCATGCGAACTCGCGTTCGTCACGGTTGGCGGCCGCATAGCGGATGTTGACCATGGAGCCCTTCGGAATCGTGACGCCGTGCAGTTCGATGTCTTCGGCGACCGTTCGAAATAATCCCTGCACCGGACCTTCCAGGCGCAGCACTTCCTCGACAAACGTCTTCAGGTAACGATCCGGATCTGCCTTCAGCTGCTGCCAGACCTGCGGATTCTCGATCAGCAGCATGACCCCGGCCGATATGGCGTTGGTCGATGTCTCCGAACCGCCGACGAACGTATCCGCCATCATCTCTGCGTGCAGTTCGTTGTCGTTCAGCGGCCGGCCCCATTCGGGAATGACGCGATTGACCATCTCCGACAGCAGCGTGTCGTTGGGCTCTTTGCGCAGTTGTTCGAAGATTGGCTGAAAGTAGTGTTGCGCTTCGATCTCCATTTCAACGGACCAGCGTTCCTGGTCCTCGGTCTGCATCATGCCCAGGCGTTGCACCCACGCATCGGTCCAGGCCTTGATCTGCCAGATGTCGCGTTCGGGAACACCGACCTGATGGCCGATCACGATGAGGGGCAGCGGCACGGCGAATTGTTTGACCCAGTCGCAGTGGCCGTCGGCGATGAATGCGTCGATCAGTTTGTAGGCAGTGGCGGCAACGAACGGATCCATGGCGTTGATACGCTTCGGCCTGAACGCCTCGTTGAACATGGTGCGCATCTGCTTGTGATTGGGGTCATCGCGTCCGGCCAGCGTTGGGGCTGGCAGCCAACCCTTGGTCTCGTAGAGCTGTCGCATCCGTTGCGCGCGCTCGGCGTTGAGGCGATCGCGGCCACCACCTTGGCCACCCTGAATGCCGTTGGTGAAGCGCGTCGGATCGAGCAGCACATCGCGCAGGTCATCGAAACGCGTGATCACGTAAAAGCCGGTCAGCGGGTCGCGCCACACCGGCGCTTGATCGCGCAACATCTGATAGGCGTGATACGGACAGTTCTGCAGCTTTACATCGAGCAAATTGATGTCCTGCAACGACTGGGGAACGACAGGTTGGTACGGCGCTTTGCTCATCGTGCTTGTTCCGTCATGTCAGTTGCCGGTGTGAGTCAGGGGGTGCCCGCGGCGTCCTCGACCGCCTTGCGGGCAGCGTTTTTGTCGTGAAACCAGAGGGAGTTGATGTTGATGAAGCTGATGGCGTCGCGTGGCACTTGCTCGGCCGGGAAGATCGCCTGCACCGGGCAGGCAGACTCGCACACCGCGCAATCGATGCAGTCCTCGGGATGGATGTAGCACATTCTGTCCTCTGCATCGGCGTAGATGCAGTTGACCGGACAGACCTCGACACAGGACTTGTCCTTGACGTCGATGCAGGCCTGCGCGATGACGAAGGTCATGACGAGGGCGCTGGCTCAATCACACGTCGCGTGGCCCGTAGTACTGTCGTTTCGGCCATAGAAAGTCGATCCGCGTGCGATGGATTTTCCAGGCGCCACCGACTTTCTTGTACAAATCGTCATAGATGCCGAACAGGATCAGAGGATTTTCGACCCCTTCCGTGGTGCGCAGATCGAGCAGGTACCAGCGGCCGTGCGCGGTGGTTGGATCGACGATTCGAATGAGCGGGTTCGTTACGGCGTGCAACACGCCATACGCGGGACCTTCTGCCAGTGCGTACTTGGCAAAGTTGGCGTGGATCTGCTTCTTGCCGACCCAGTCGCCGCCGTAGTCCGGACCGAACTCGCAAACTGCATCGTCCGTAAACAGATCGGCCAGTGCGTCGACCTGTTTGCCATCAAAGTAGTGGGAATACTGCACGCGAAGTTGTTTGATCGCTTCGGATTCCAGAAGCGTTTCGATTGCGTTCATCGATTCCTCCCCCCGAGAGCCACCCGGCTTTTCCGAGCCGCGCATCCATGAATTGCGTCCCAATGTAGCACGATGTACGTTTGCGCAAACCCCTCCAAAACGCGGGTCCACCATGACCACGATTGCAGCGTTTCTCGACGGCTATCTCGACCCGAACGAGGCCGTCGTCGCGAGGCGGGGCGATGCGGACGCGAGTCGCGACTTTCCGCTCATGCCCCTGGGCCAGGCGGTCGACATGGGCCGGGCGGCGGATGGTACGCCGCTGATTGATCCTCGCGTGTTTGATACCCAGGAGTTTGCGCGCAACCCCTACCCCTACTATCGGATCATGCGGGATCACTACCCGGTCTTTCACGACAAACTGCACAACTGTTACTACGTCACACGCTACGACGACATCACCACCTGCTACTTCGACGATGAGGGTTTCAATACGATCCCGAAGGGTGGGTCCAACGGCGTGCTGGGCAATACGCAGCTCGAACTGTCCGGCGTTGAGCACCGGCGACGGCGCAACCTCTACGGACAACATCTGGTCGGACAGGCGCTGCAGAACCGCGTGCCATCGATCCGACGACTCGCCCAGGAAATGGTTGTGCAGTGGGATCGCACTGATGCGCCCTGGGTGGTCAACAACTCGGACGGCTCCCGCTCGGTGGAACTCGGCAAGGGCTTCGCCAACGAGTTCCCGATTCGTGTGGTATGTCAGGTGCTTGGCTTTCCGGACGACTCTCGCGATGCGTTCTTTTACTGGTACAACTCGATGATGTCGGGCCTGGGGGGCTCGGAGAAGCACCAGCAAGGTCTGGAAGCGCGCCAGGATCTCGAGAACTACGTCGGCGAACTGGTCGAACAGCGTCGCGCGGTGCCGACTTATCTCTACGACGAAGCAGGCAACTCACTTGGCAAGGACATCATCTCCAAGCTGTGCGAGAGCAGGATTGATGGCGACTACCTGTCGACTGAGGAGATCACCTCCAATATCGCGCTGATCGTCGGTGGCGGCGGTGAAACCACCCGCGGGGCGATACTGAACATGTGGTACCTGCTGCTGCAGCACCCGACGCAGTTTGACGCGGTTCAACGCGACGACACGCTGTGGGATGCAGCGTTTCACGAGACTTTGCGCCACTCGACGTCCATCGGCGGTCAACCCAGACACAACACATTCGACATCGAGTTGCATGGCGTGCGCGTGCCTGCCGGGTCGTTGATGAACATGGTCGATGTGTCGGCCAATCACGATGAGCGCATCTTCAAAGACCCGGAAACCTTCGACATCTTTCGACCCGACCTCTATAGCGGCAAGTTGCTGCGTAGCGGTTTTCGTAAGGAAGGGCGTTGCAGCCACATGGCATTCGGGGTCGGCCCGCACCTGTGTCCAGGTGCGTGGATCTCCCATCAGGAGTCGGTGGAGGGGTCGCGAATTCTGCTGCAGCACATGCGTAAGCCGCGCATCAACGTGGCACGCATGCCGAAGGACATCGATGGTCGAAGTCTTGCTCCGGTTGGGCTCGGCGCGATTCGGGAACTCTGGCTCGACTATGTGCCCGGCTGACATGACGACGAAGGACGACACCGCAGATGCTGAAGTCACGACCCTTGGGCTGAACGGCGTCGCCATCACGCGCCAGCGGCAGACAGAGAAGACCTATCGCACCTACGAGATTCATCAACGCAGACGTGTGGGTGAATCCACGGCCAAGATCCGTCCGCTCGATCTGATTTCGAAGGATTTCCTGACGGACCCCTATCCGGTGCTGGGGCGCCTTCGCGAGCACTATCCCTGCTACCGCGATTGGGTCGGCAATGCCTATTGGATCACCCGATACGATGATGTCACCTCTGTTTTTGTCGATGATCCCAACTACGAGACACGGCCAAAACGCTGGTTTTACGGCCGCGAACGCGTAGGCAGGGATCTTCGCGGTGCGCTTGCGATGCTTCGATGCGTGGAGCGCGGGGTCGATGCCTTTGTGCCCGAGGTCGCAGCGCGGCTGGTTGCCGAGATGGCGAAAGCGCCGAGCGCCGATCTTGCCACCGCGTTCGCGGCGCGCTTGCCGCTGGAAGTGCTGGTGCGGTTGTGGGGCATCCCGCTCGAAGACCAGGCGACCTTCGTTGCCCGTTATTGGCGGATGCAGCGCGGCGTGCACGGACTTGCGGTCAGCGCGTTGGATGGAGCGGTCGCGATCGATGAGCTGACACACTACTTCGGCACCCTGCTCGAGATGCGCGCCAAGGAACCGGGCGACGATCTCGTTTCTGTTGCGGCACAACTCGAGTTGGCTGATGGCGCAGTGACGGTTGACGATCTCGTGGCGACGCTACTGGAAGCCGACCACGAGATGCTGCACGGCGCGTTGAGTAATCTGTGGTTCCTGCTCCTCACGCATCCTGACCAATATGCTGCGGTTCGTCAGGACACGCGCTTGCTGAAACCCGCCTATCTCGAGGCGCTTCGTCATTCGACGCCGGTGCTCACTGCCAAACGTTTCGCGCGTCATGAAGTGGAGCGTTTTGGCCAGGTGTTTCCGGAAGGGGCGCTGGTGGTGTGTGCCGCCGCCGCGGCGAATCGCGATCCACGCGTGTTCGACCGTCCGGATGAGTTCATTGTCGGCCGCAAAGATCTCACCCAGCGTGAGCCGCGCGGTATGTACCGCGCCGATGGATTGGCGTCGGGCATCACCTTCGCGTTGGGTGCGCCGTCGAAGCACCCTGCGATGCCCGAAGATCGGCCGCGGTCGCTCTATGCGATCACGCGTGACGCGGCAGTGACCGCGAGCCGCCACCTGCTCGAGTCGTTGCCGGATTTGACCCTCGCCGCAGGGACGACGCCAGTGCTGCGCAGCCTTGGGATTGGCGAGATGCATACGTGCTGGCGGCTGCCAGTGACCTACAAGGCGAGGAACTAGTTTCGAGGAGGGCGACCTGTGACCACGATGGAAGAGTTTCTCGCGCGATCGATCGATCCGCGCGAATTCGATGGGGAGGCGTTTCAGCGCGATCCGTTTCCGTTGTACCGCAAGTTGCGCGATCACCATCCGCTCTATCACGATCGCTTCCACAACCGATGGGCGATCAGCCGCTACGGGGATGTCGACGCTGTGTTTCAGAACAACGATGGCTTTGATCGCGCTGTCTACAAACCCGATGGGCAGTACAAATTTGGCTCCGAGCACGTGTTTGGGCCCAACATCCTCGAGTACGGCAACAGCGCGCAACACCGCTGGCTGCGCAACGTGGTGGCCGGACAGTTCGTCGGCAACCGCCTCGAAGGTTTCCTACCAATCATCGACGGCATTGCACGGGAGCTGATCGAGCGCTTTGCCGGGCAAGGTGAAGTGGAGCTCGTGCAACAGTTCACGCACCAGTTTCCGATTCGTGTGATCTCCAACATGCTCGGCTTGCCGCGCGAAGACGAAGACACGTTCGTTGGTTGGTATCAGGCACTCATTGCCGGACTCGGCTTCGGCGGGGAGCACCTTGCCCGAGGAATCAAGGCGCGCAATGAAATGTGGCAGTACTTGACCCCGCTGATCGAGGCGCGCCGCAAAGACCCTGGCGAAGATCTGCTGTCCCGGATCGTCGCGGCGGAACTCGAAAGCGAGCGGATGAGTAATGAGGAAATCAAGGGGTTCGTTGCTCTGCTGCTCGCGGCCGGCGGTGACACCACCGACAAAGCGATCGGAAACATGTGGTACCACATGATGTACACGCGACCGGATCAGTTTGCCGACGTGCAACGCGATCCGCAGTTATGGTCGAACGTGTTCACCGAAATGATGCGCTACGACCCGGTGGTGCATGCGCAGTTTCGCCATACGACGCGCGAGATCGAGTTGCACGGCAAAGTCATCCCCGAGCGGGCGGGGGTGATCCTCTATCTGGGTGCTGGCAATCGCGACGAGCGGGTATTTCGCGACCCGGATACATTCGACATCCACCGCGATGACCTTCACATGGGTCGCGAAAATCGCTCCGGGCGCTACCTCGATGGCAAACCTGGACATCTGGGATTCGGTATCGGCCAGCACTTCTGCATGGGTTACGCGATGGCGCGCCAGGAGTCGGTGATTGCGTGTACACGCCTGGCAGAGGCGATGCGCAACCCGCGGCCGAAGCATGCGACCCACGAAGGTATCACCGCGCCTTCCATCGACTCTGGCGGCTTCAGGTCGCCGAAAGAACTTTGGCTGCGGTTCGATTCGTAGGGCAACTGCTATGAAGTTGACGCTGATCATCGATCGCGAACGCTGCTACAAGTCCGGTGAGTGCTACTACAACCATCCGGACCTGCTGCACATGGGTGCCGACGGATTTCCCGAGGTCAAGATGACAGTCATCGCCTCGGACCGTGCGCGCCTGGAAGCGCAGCAGGCGGTGGAAGTGTGTCCGTCTCAGGCGATCGCACTGGTGGGCGACGACTGAAGCGAACGGACTACGTCTTCTTGTAGCGCACCGGTCGGCCGCCGCGCAGCGCACCCGTGCCGAGCGCCTTTTCCAGGTAGGGTTTAGTACCCGTTTCCACGCGCCAACCCCACGTGCTGACGATGTTCATGCGCTGGAACAGCCAGCGCTCCTCACCTGCTCTGAGCTCGATCTGATAGAGCCCGCCGCCGAACTGAAATGGACCCGAGGTGATGAAGTAGGCCGACAGCTCTGCGGTCTTTGCATCGGCCGCAGGATTGACCGTGACGTTCGCCGAGTGATGACGACCGATGCCTGAGTCGTGATCGTCATACAAGGGTCGAATGTCGGCACGACCCTTGAAATGCAGATCCTTGCCGCTGCCCGGCGGGAAGTCGATGACGTGCAATTCGGCGTCCGGCGCAAACACCTGGATCAGATCATCGACGTAGTCGGCATCGAGATAGTGCAGGTACTCGTTGAACGTGCTGGTGCATGCTTCGCGCGCTTCCAGTCGGTCCAGGCGGCGCTGCAATGCTTCGATTTCAGTAGCCATGAGTCATGTTCCTGTGTGGATTATCCGGTCACTGCGCGGTGTCGTGGCGGCCTTGGGCCGAGGACGACGGGCTCACCCACCCACGCACCGATGTTCTCGCCGGTGCGGCCGGTCGGGCCTTCGCAGAGCAGGTCGATCAGTTGCGCACCGATCTGTTCCGGGCGCATCCACGTCGCGGCGAAGTCGGCCGGCGGATCGCCCTCCCACAACCCCCGCAGCATGGGTGTATCGGTTGCGCCCATACACAGGGCGTTGACACGAATCTTGTGCTCCGCGAGCACCGTGGCCCATGCCTGGGTGAAACCGTTCAGCGCCCACTTCGATGCGTTGTACAGATCCGTTTCCGGTGAATTGGTGCCCGGGCTCTTCGCGGGCAGCACGTAGTAGGTGCTGATGTGCACGATGTCGCCGCCACCGCGAGCAATCAGATGCGGCACGCAGGCGCGCGACAGTAGCAGCAACCCCCGCAGATTCGTGTCCATGATGAAATCCCAGTCATCGAGCGCTTTGGCGAACGGGTCGGTCACCGGCGTTCTGCGCCAGCGACCGGCGTTGTTGATCAGCATGTCGATACCGCCGAATCTGGATATCGCGGTGTCCAGCAGTCGCTGCATGTCAGAGGTACTGGCGACGTCGGCGACGATTCCCACGGCTTTGCCGGGGCCTTTCATCGCGCGTGCTACGGCAGGCGCATCGTCGCGGATGTCGCACAACGTGACGTTGGCGCCTGCGCCCGTCAGTGCTTCGGCGAATGCTCGGCCGAGCCCCGAGGCACCGCCGGTGACGATTGCAGAGCGTCCGGCAAGTTTGGTCATGCGCGAGCTCCCCGTTCCGGCATCACGTAGGGATTCTTGCGTCGTGGCGGCAGCGTGATCGGATGACCCACGGCGACGCCGATGTAGTCGCCAGTGCGCCCATCCCGCATCAGATCGAGCATGAGCCTCGCTACGTCGTCGGCCTTCATCCAGCGGGCCACTTCTTCTGGCGGCGGGTTGAAGTTGTGGAAGCTGCGCAACATGAATGAGTCGGTCGCGCCCATGCACAATGCATTCACTCTGATGTTGTCGCCCTCGAGTGCCTGGGCCCAAGCGAATGTCAATCCGTTGTGCGCCCACTTGCTGGCATCGTACAGATCCATCGACGGCCCACCGCCGGTAGGGCGCGGTCCCTGGCCTGCCCACGGGCAATTCGGGGCATCGTCGTGGGTGAGTTCCCAAGGCGAGCCACAGGTCTGCACGTGATCGGTGCAGATGTTGATGATGTCGCCGCCACCCTGGGCAATCATGATCGGAATGACCGCGCGACCGAACATGAATACGCCCTTCAAGTTGGTGCCGACCAGATAGTCGTAGTCCTTGATGGTCTTTTCGAGCGTGTCTGTTGGCAGTGATGCCGCCCAAACGCCAGCGTTGTTCACCAGCACGTCGATACGCCCGAACTGTTTCTGTGTCTGCTTGACCACGCGCAGCACGTCGTCGGGTTTCGACACGTCCGCCTTCAGAGCCAATATCGGCTGATCGATCGTAGCGGCTAGATCTTCGATTTCCTCGCGCACATCGCACGCCGCGATGCGTGCGCCTTGTGCTGCGAGTGCGCGCGCGAAGGCGTTGCCAAGACCCACTGCAGCGCCCGTGACGAGCGCGACTTTACCGTCGAGCATGTTGCCCTTGGGGATTGCCATCACTGTCCTCCACTGACTGCGATCGTTTGCCCGGTCACCCATGCAGATGCGGGGGCTGCAAGGAACACCGCGGCCGCTGCAACGTCATCCGGTGTGCCGGTGCGTCCCGCCGGAATAGCGCTGCCCATGCCGAGTGCCGCTTGCTGGTCGATGTGCATGGTTTCGAGCAGCATCTCGGTGACGATGATGCCGGGCGCGATGGCGTTGACCGCAATGCCCTTGGGCGCCAGTTCCACCGCGAGGGTCTTGGTCATCTGCATCACACCTGCGCGCGCGGCGCCGTAAGGCCCGAATCCGGGTGAGGCGCCGAAACCGGCAATCGAAGTGATGTTGATCACGCGGCCGCCTGCCTTGAATTTACGTGCTGCGCACTTGCTGCCCCACCACAGCGTCTTCAGGTTCAAGTCGATGAGCGAATCCCAGTTGTCCTCGGTGGTCTCGGCGAGGCTGTGCGTTTTTCGGTCGAGATTGCCGCCTGCGTTGTTGACCCAGATCGACATTGGTCCCAGCGCGGCCTCGGCGGCGTCCGCGAGTCGATCGATCGCGGGGAAGTCGAGCACATCCATGGAAACTGCCAATGCGCGAACACCGCACGCTTCGATTTCCTTCGCGACTGCATCGACATCGGCTTTGCGGCGCGCGGCGACGGCAACGTGCGCACCGCACTCGGCCAGTGCCAGTGCGATGGCGCGGCC
>JBGSQB010000091.1:0-25232 GCA_041738285.1 Pseudomonadales bacterium
TCAACGTCGCCGCCCGCGCGGGGTTGCGCGGCAGTGCCGGCATGGGCGCCTATGCGGCGTCCAAGAGCGTCGTCATCCGATTGACCGAGGCGCTGGCCGATGAGCTGAAATCTAAGGGCATCAACGTCAATTGCGTCATGCCCTCCATCATCGATACGCCGCGCAACCGCGCCGATATGCCGAGCGCCGACTACGCGCGGTGGGTAAAACCAGAGAGCCTCGCCAAGGTCATCGCCTTTCTCGCCTCAGCTGATGCCCGGGACATTCATGGCGCGGCGATACCGGTGGAAGGGCTTTCCTGAACAAAGGGACAGTTTACTTGTTCAGGTTGCTCCCGAACCTGAACAAGTAAACTGTCCCTTTGTTCAGGTTCACTGTCCCCTATTTCTTAGATCCACCGCCGGCGGCGGAAGAAGACGAACATCCCGAGCATCATGCTGGCGATGATTCCGAGCACGAGAAGATACCCGAACGGCCACGACAGCTCGGGCATTGAAAACGGCCCAGCGCCGCGATCGAAATTCATGCCATAGATGCCAACCACGAACGTGGGGGGAATGAAGAAGGTCGCGATCACCGTCAGCACGCGCATGACGTCATTGAGCCGGTTGCTCACTACTGACAGATGCACTTCGACCAGGCTCGTCGCCATGTCGCGGTAGGTTTCGATCAGATCCACCGCGCTCAGCACGTGGTCGTAGCAGTCACCTAGATAAGGCCGCAAGCGACGGTCCGACTCCCAGTCGTCGTTGAGTTGGCGCAGCACATCGCTGACCACCTCACGAGTGGCCCAAGTCATGCGACGCGCGGTCAGCAGCCGCGTGCGCAGACCATGGATCTCCGCAAGGGTTTCGTGGCGCGGCACATCGAGCACTTCCTCGCCCAGTGCATCGAGTTCGTCGCCCATGGCATCGAGATAAGGGAATAGCAGGTCCACAGACAGATCGAGCAGTGCGTAAAAGAGGTAGTTCGCATCGTGCCGACCGAGATTGCCGTTCGGTCGTTCGAGCCGTCGGCGAATCGGCGCGAACACCCCGGAGTCTCCAGTGAAGAAGCTGATCAGCACGTGTTCGCTGACGAATACGCTGATCTCGTCGAAGTGCAGATCACCGTTCGTACCGGGGGTCGCGAGCGTGAGGAAACGCCACGCCTCGTACTGGGTGAACTTCGGTCGCTGCTGAACCGTCACGACATCCTCGAGCGCGAGCGGGTCGAGGTCGAACTCATCGCGCATATGGTCGAGCAAGGCAAGGGTGGGATGGCCCGCTACGTGTATCCAGTAGCGTTTCCCATCGCTGGGCGGCCGCACCGGCAACGCGTCGCTTTCCGTCGTTGCGGCGCCTTGCTCGTCATATGCAACCGCAATGATGCGTGGCGGCGCAGACTCACGCGCGAGCACGGTGTCGTAGGTGCCGGGTGAGACGCCCGGTGCGTGTCGACGTCTGCGCAGATTCAAGCCGCCCGCCGCGTTTGCAGCACCGCTTGCGCACCCGCACCACAGGCAACGATTGTCCTGAGCACCTCGGTACCTGGCGCACCGAGACGCGTAACCTGGGAAACGTGCACATGCACGACCAGGCCGGTGGTGGGGTTAGGGCCTGTCGGAATGAACACGGTACAGCGCTCACCGCGTTCGTCGGCCAGAAAGCCGGTGAAGTCGACGGTTTCGGTGAATCGCACGAGCACGGGTTTGGCGAAGGGGTTGCGTTCGGTCTTGCCGAAATACTCCACCACTTCCTTGATGGCGCGATAGCCGGGCAACCGCGCGACGGTGCGCGTCTCCACCCACTCCCAGATTCGATGCCCGAGTCGATTACTCACGAACGCGCCGAGCGCGAAGCACACACCGAGCGCTACGAGTATGCCGAGTGCTTTGCCGACCCACAGCGGCGCATCGAGATCATCCGCGAGCAGCGCGGCCACCGGCGTTGCCTGGTTGCCGATCCATTCGCCGAGCCATATCACGAGGTTGATGAAGAGAACCAATGGCAGCGCCACAAGGATGCCGCCGAGCAATGTCTTGCGGATGTAGCTGGAAAAACCCTTCATGCCTCGGCCCGTGGTACGCGGTGCGGGCACCCTATCGCAGGAGCCCGCGTGCTGTCACGGCACGCGCCAATTTAGTCGAATGAATCGATCTGCGCTTGGTACTCGAGGTACAGGGCATAGTTGTGCGCAACGTCGTCGTTGATGTCCTGCTGCACGCGGGCCGTTTCGATCGCGTTCTTGACCCACATGTGCTCCGCCCAGTTGCCGCCAGCGCCTTTGACCACCTCCATCTCGGCACCCGTCAATCGCATCATGTCGCCGACACCCCCAAACACATCGCCGAGGCTCGCCGGTTCCTGCTGGTCGCCGTTGCCTTCGTATTTTTTGCTCAACCGCTTGCGAAGCGCCTCGGTTTTTTCCATGACACCCACGTAGGTGCGCACCTGGTCGTCATCCAGACGCCCATTCGACGGTGGGTCGTAAGTGTCGTCCTGCGCATCCTCCATGACCGCGGCCTGGCGCTCGATCCCCGAACCGAAACCGCCGGACGCGGCCGTATCGGAGACGCCCGCGTCATCGTAAGAGGACATGACGACGCTGCTGACGACCATGCCGCCGATGATCGTTCCGGCGACGATTTGAATGATCAGACTGGTAACTAACGCCACCACGAAATGTTTGGCCCGATTGGGTTCTGGCACGACGAGGAACACGGGTACGAACCGGTACAGCAGCACCAACCCATAGATCGTTGCTGCCAGTCCAATCAGCCAGCCGATCCAGGGAACCGGCATGAGGATATTGGCCAGCGTCGATGGAATCATCGCCAGCGTCACCATCGCCACCGCCTGATCGAACGACCGCGTGCCACCGAACATGCCGGCGAAGTAGTCGAAGACGAATGCGGCAATGAGCAGAAAGGCGATACCCCAGACGATCCCGATGACCAGGAACAGCGGAGACGCGGCCGATGCACCGAACGCGATCGACCCGCCGGTCACCCACGCCAGTACATAACCCACCACGTAGCTGACGAGGGCGACGGGCAGCAGCAAGGTGAGCACCGTGGTCTTCCAGGGCGCATTGCTCGCGCGATATGCCGCCGCGGTGGGATTCGGGTCGAGCAGAATGCCTCGCACCCACTTGATGACCGACTCGACGATCGCATTTGGATCCACGCCAGGTTCTCCCCGATTCACCAATGGTGCCGGGCAGTTTACTGCGTGCGCGGCCATGAATCAGTCCCCTGCGAAAAAACGCGCGTCATGGCGTGCCGCAGGCTCGACTATATCCAGTTGGAACTGCGCCTGAGCGCCTGCTGCGCGCCCCACACCAGCTCGTCGAAGATCTCCGCCGCCGGACGCACGGCCTTGATCATGCCGATGCCCTGACCCGCAAATCCGGGATTGATGTCACCGCGCCTGGCGCGGTTGGCGGCCTGCATCACAGGTCCCGACACCATGCCTTGATACGGCATTGGCAGCGGATCCTTGTGATTTCGCTCCCAGTGATCGGTCCACAGGCTGCGGATGATGCGCGCGGGTTTGCCGGTCACGCTGCGCGAAATCACCGTACCGTCTTCCGCGGCATCAACGATGGCCTGCTTCTGAAAATCGAGTATCCCTGCCTCGACGGATGCCAGAAACGCCGAGCCCACCCACACGCCTTCTGCGCCGAGCATCATCGCAGCCGCAATACCGCGACCATCGGTGATACCACCGGCGCCGAGCACCGGTGTGTCACCCACCGCGTCTACCACCTGGGGAATGAGCGCCATGGTGCCGATCGGTGAATTGTGGCCGCCGCCGTCGTGGCCTTGGGCCACGATGATGTCGAGGCCCGAGGACTTCACCTGTACCGCGTGCTTCACCTTGCCGACGACGGCCATGACCTTGGTGCCATTGGCACGCAGGGACTCCATCCACGGTCCGGGGTTGCCCAGACCCGAAGCGTACACGGGCACGCGTTCTTCGATGATGACGCGCATCTGCTCATCGAAGAACTCGGCAGTGAAAAGCGCAGGTTCCCCGGCAACGCGGCGGGGATCGGCGTTGCCGGGCACGCGTTCGAGATGTTCGCGGGCCATGAATTCGGCCGCAAAGGCCTGCATGTCACCGAGTAGATCAGACGGCTTCGGTCCGTCCGACTCGGGGCTCGCGCCGCGCCGCACCGATGCAGGCAGCAGTGTATCGACACCAAAGGGCTTGTCGGTGAGTTCGCGCGTACGGCGAATCCAGTCTCTCAACTGCGCAGGTCCACAGCCGGCAGCACCCAGCACACCGAGGCCACCGGCGTTGGACACCGCGGCCGCCAGTTCCGGCGTCGAGGCGCCACCCATGCCCGCGAGCACGATTGGATGCTCGATCCGCAAGATTTCACAAACCCGGGTTCGCATCGACATGATCGATCTCCTCACGAAAACGCGTTGAATCCACCGTAGCCGCCGCGAAAGAACAGCAGCGGCCCCTTGTCTACGTCGAGCACTTGCAGGTCGCGGACGCGGCCGACGGCAATGATGTGATCGCCGGCGTCGTGTTCGATCTCGAGATCACAATCGATGTAGGCGATCACGCCTTCGAGGATCGGCGACCCCGTGACCCCGGCGCGCCAGCCAATCGCTGCCGCCATGCCGGGCTTGGCGAACTGATCGCAGATGTCCTTCTGATCCGCCCCCAGGATATTGATGCAGAAACTGCCACTCGCCCGCAGTTTCGGCCAGCTGGTGCTCGATTTGCCGGGGCACACGGCGACCAATGGCGGGTCGAGCGACAGCGACGTGAATGATTGCGCCGCAAAGCCCTTTAGTTCGCCGCCCACGACACCCGTCGCGATCACCACCCCCGTGCAGAACTGTCCGAGCGTGGTGCGAAAGACGCGACCGTCGATCTGCGCTGTCATCGCGCCTCCGAGTTCCAAGCAAGCCTGGCAATATAGCAAATTGGCTGTTGTAGAATTCCCTCCAAGCACCGATCAAGGACCGCCATTCGTGACCGATCTGGAATCATTCCGCAAAGACACCCGCGCCTGGCTCGAAGCCAATTGCCCGCCGAGCATGCGTACGCCCGGCAGCGAGGAGGAAACCGTATGGGGCGGGCGCAAGGAAAAGTTCAAGAATCCCGAATCGAAAGTGTGGCTCGAACGAATGGGCGAAAAGGGCTGGACTTGCCCGACGTGGCCAAAGGCATATGGCGGCGGCGGTCTGAGCCTCGATGAGGACCAGATCCTGCAGCAGGAAATGCGTGCCATCAATGCACGCTCGCCGCTGTCGAGCTTCGGCATCTGGATGCTGGGCCCGGTCCTCCTGCAGTACGGCACGGAGGCCCAGAAACTCGAACATCTGCCCAAAATCGTGCGCGGCGAGATCCGTTGGTGTCAGGGCTATTCCGAGCCCGGTTCGGGCTCGGATCTGGCGAGCCTCAAGACGCGGGCAGAAGATCAGGGCGACTACTATCTGGTCAACGGCTCGAAGGTGTGGACCAGCTACGCGGATCAGGCCGACTGGATTTTCTGCCTGGTGCGCACCGACGCCACTGCGCCCAAACATCAAGGCATCAGCTTCCTGCTGTTCGACATGACGTCGCCGGGCGTCACCACCTCACCCATCGGTCTGATCAGCGGCTCATCACCCTTCTGCGAGACCTTCTTCGACAATGTGAAGGTGCCGAAGCGCAACCTCATTGGCACGCTCAACGACGGCTGGACCATCGCCAAGCGACTGCTGCAACACGAACGCAACATGGTCGCTGGCATCGGCGGCAACTCCGCCCTCGGTGGTTCCGGCCGGCAGATGGAGGACATCGCCAAAGATTACGTCGGCAGCAAGAAGGGACGGATCGCCAACGAGACCATCCGGGCGCGGGTCGTGCAACATCGGATGAACGACCGCGCGTTTCAGTTGACCCTCGGTCGCGCCGGAGAACTCGCCAAGGCTGGTCAAGCCGATGGCAACTTGAGCTCGATGTTCAAGTACTTCGGAACAGAGCAGAACAAGCGCAAATACGAGGTATTGCTCGAGACGATGGGCGCAGGCGCTCTCGGCTGGGAAGGCCGCGGGTTCAAGCCTCGGGAAATCGGAACCACGCGTCAGTGGCTGCGCTCCAAGGCGAACTCGATCGAAGGTGGCACCAGTGAAGTGCAGTTGAACGTCATCGCCAAACGCGTGCTCGGTCTACCCGACTGAGCGCGGCAGCACAAATAGGTACACTTCCCCGATTACCCTCGCCACCGGAGCTAACACGGCATGGACATCAGCACCATCGTCTTCCTTGCGATCATCGTGGTTGCCATCATCTGGGGCGTTGCGATTTACAACCAGCTGGTGACCCTCAAGAACCGTTTCAAGAACGCGTTCTCGCAGATCGAAGTGCAGTTGAAACGCCGCTACGACCTGATCCCGAATCTGGTCGAGACCGCCAAGGCCTACATGGCGCACGAACGCGGCACCCTCGAGAGCGTGACCGCTGCGCGCAATCAGGCGCTCGCCGGCTTGCAGGCCGCGGCGGCAGACCCGGGCAACGCCGAGGCGCTGAAGAAACTCGCGAGCGCAGAAGGCAGCCTCACTGGCGCATTGGGACGCTTCAACGTCTCGGTCGAGGCCTACCCGGAACTGAAAGCCAACACCAACATGATGCAGTTGAGCGAAGAGCTGACGTCGACCGAGAACAAGGTCTCGTTCGCGCGCCAGGCTTACAACGATCAGGTGATGGCCTACAACACCTACAAACAGACTTTCCCACCCGTGCTGCTCGCCGGTTTCTTCGGCCACCGGGAGGATGCAACGCTGCTCGAATTTGCCGATAGCGCGGCGATTCAGGCCGCACCAAAGGTCTCGTTCTGACGGTGACCTGAGGTGGATTTCTTCGGGGCCCAGGACCGCGCTCGCCGCAAGACCTGGCATCTCGGCTTGCTGTTTGCGGCCGCGGTCATCGCGCTCATCCTCGCAACGAATCTGCTGATTGCTCTGGTGGCTGCATTCACGACGACGGGCTTCAGCATCAACCCCTCAGCCGTGTTGTCGACGACCAGCTATCAAACATGGTTCGGAATCTCGGCGCTCGTGATCTTCGTGATTGCAGCCGCAAGTCTGTACAAGTATCACGTCGTGCGCAGCGGCGGTCGCGCCATCGCCGAGATGCTCGGTGCCAGGCAGATCGATCCTTCCACCACCGACTTCGCCGAGCGCCGGATGCTCAATGTCGTCGAAGAAATGGCCATCGCATCCGCGATATCCGTGCCACCTGTCTATCTGATCGAAGAGGCTGCGATCAATGCCTTCGCAGCGGGCCTCGGCACAGACGATGCCATCATCGGCGTCACCCGTGGCACGCTCGAAACCCTCGACCGGGAAGAGTTGCAGGGCGTCATCGGCCATGAGTTCAGCCACATTTTGAACGGCGACACGCGCATCAACCTACGATTGATCGCGCTACTGCACGGCATTCTGTTTCTCGGATTGATCGGTCGCGCCGTGCTGCGCGGTGGCGGCCGCGGCAACAAACGAGGCAGTGGAGGTGTCGTGCTGATCCTCGGCGTTGGTCTGCTCGCGATCGGCTACGCCGGCACCTTCTTTGGCAACCTGATCAAGGCCGCGGTCAGCCGGCAGAGGGAGTTTCTGGCCGATGCCGCCGCGGTGCAGTTCACACGTAATCCCGGTGGGATCGCCAATGCCCTCAAGAAAATCGGTGGCAGCGGCCAGGGTTCACGCCTCGCCGCGCCGCACACCGCGGAAGTCAGCCATCTCTTCTTCGGGCAAGCGGTGGGCTTCGCGATCAATCGGCTGTTCGCCACCCACCCGCCGCTTGCGCAACGCATCGCTGCCATCGAGCCACGCTGGGACGGTCAATTCATCGCGACCGATGCGGCCGCGGTGAGCGCGCGCCTCACTGACGAAGTGAACGCGTTGGCCGGCGACGGCCATGAATCGGTTGTCTCCCAGGTGGGCAATCCCAGCACCACAAACCTGAGTCGCGCCATTGCGCGCATTGGCGCAATACCGGAACCGCTCGCGCATGCGGCACGTGATCGAGCCGATGCATTCGCGCTCCTCCACGCCGTGTTCCTGAGTACCGAATCCGACATCAAGGACCGGCAGTTGAATCTGCTTCGAATCGGATTGGGCACAGATACGATCGGCCGCATACTCGCACTGCAAGTGGATGCGCTCGACCCCATCCAGCGGTTGACGCTCGTGCAGTTGGCGGCACCGGCACTGAAGTCTGTTTCTGATGCGCAATTCCGAGCACTCGTTGCCAACATCGCGTCGCTCGTGCGTGCTGACTCCAGGATCGACTTGAGTGAGTGGGTGCTACACCGGATCGTGCTCAAGGAGCTAACACCGCATTTCGTGGCTCGCAAGCGTCAACGCGATCGACCCCCGTCGCAGCAGGCCGAGACCGCTGCGGTCACGGCCGTGCTGTCGGCAATGGCAAAATATGGACACGGCGATCAGGCAGCGGCGTTTGCTGCCGGCGCCGCGGCGTTCGACCGCCCCTTGACGTTCGATCGCACGGAGGATCCCAACTTCCGGAGACTCAACGATGCGCTGCGAGCACTGCGCCAGATCTCGCCGCTCGACAAACCGCGGCATATCAAGGCGTATGCAGCATGCGCGCTCCACGACGGGGCGACCACAGAGCAACGTGCATTGCTCGCCGGCATCGCCGCGGCGCTCGATTGTCCACTGCCACCCGATTTCACCATTGCGACCTGATCGCATCACGTATCATCGCTCCGATGAGCCAGGACCGGATCTTTAGAACGCCCGGGCAGATCGTCGATTTCGTATTCGACGAACGCGTCGTGGCTGTGTTTCCCGACATGATCCGTCGTTCGGTACCGGGCTACGAGACGGTGCTGCCGCTGTCGGGGTTGCTGGCCGCGCGCCACATGGGCGTTGGCGGACGCTGCTACGATCTGGGCTGCTCACTCGGCGCAACGGCGCTTGCAGTGCTGCGCGGCATCGACGATCCAAGCGCCAGAATCGTTGCGGTCGACAACTCGCCCGCCATGCTCGCGCGGGCTCGGGAACTGCACGCTGGCGAGCATCGCATCGAGTGGAGAGAAGGTGATCTCCTCGACACACCGATCGAGGACGCGAATGCCGTGATCATGAACTACACCCTTCAGTTCATTCCTCTGCCGCAGCGCGCCGGGTTGCTCGCGCGCATCAACCAAGGGTTGAAGCCTGGTGGCGCATTGATCATCTCCGAGAAGATCCGCTTCGACGACGCCGCGCTGCAGGCCGAGTTCGAAGCGGCACATCTGGACTTCAAGCGCGCCAACGGCTACAGCGAACTCGAAGTCGCTGGCAAGCGCGCGGCGCTCGAGCGCGTGCTGCTGCCAGAGACCGAGGAAGCGCATCTAGCGCGATTCACCGCTGCAGGCTTTCGCGCCGTCCATGTCTGGTTTCGTTGTCTCAACTGGGCATCGTTCATCGCCTACCCGTGAACCTCGACGACGAACTCAGTGTCCCGATTCCCGGCTGTGACATCGCCGTCGTTGCCGGCGCACTCGATCGTCACGGCGATGTCGCAGCGTGGCGCGCCGCCTTCGAAATGTTGCCCGACGTCCGACCGACCCGCGTCGAGTTCAATGATCGCATCACGATTGGCGCGACCACCGACTTGACCAGCGGCCAGCATCGCGCGCTCGTGGCGTCGCTGCGCGCATTCCATCCATGGCGCAAGGGCCCGTTTGCGCTGTTTGGCGAACACATCGACACGGAATGGCGTTCGGACTGGAAATGGGCGCGAGTGCGGCCACACATCGCGAGCCTCGAATCCAAACGTGTGCTCGATGTCGGCTGCGGTAACGGATATTTCGGCTGGCGTATGCTCGAGGCAGGCGCACGCTGCGTGCTGGGAGTCGACCCCACGCAGGTGTTTCTGATGCAGCATCTGGTCACGCGTGCCTACATCCATCGCGCAGGCCCCGCCGAGAACTACCTGCTGCCGCTGACCTTCGAGGCACTGCCCGAGTCCGACCCCTTCGACGTCGCATTCTCCATGGGTGTGCTGTATCACCGCCGCGACCCGATCGCTCATTTGCGCGGGCTCAAAGCGCGCCTCGCCGCGGGGGGTGAACTCGTGCTCGAGACACTCATCACGCGCGGCAATGCACCGCTCTTTCCATCGGACCGCTATGCGCGCATGCGCAATGTGCACGCCATCCCCGATTGCGACACGTTGCTGCAGTGGTTCGACGCAGCCGGATTCACCGAAGCCCGAATCGTCGACGTCAATCAGACCAGCGTATCCGAGCAGCGCCCAACCGCGTGGATGACCTTCGAGTCACTTGAAAGCGCGCTCGACCCGGTCGATGCTAACCGCACGATTGAAGGTCACCCCGCGCCCGTGCGCGCCGTGGTGATCGCCCACGGCTGACAGGAACGCGGATGCCACAATTTCTCGGGATTCCACTGGTTCGGCTGCGGTTTCGCGGCCGCACCGCGTCGCTTCTGGCCATCTGCGACGCCTTTCAGCGCACGCCCGGGGTGGGGCTTCATCCGCTGCAGGTATCCAAGGCAACCGGCCTGCCGATGGCGACCGCGATCGCGCGATTGGACGACACGCCGGAACTCTTCATCAGACTGCCGAAGCGCGATGGCCTCACCCGTTACCGGATGGCGACCAGCATGGTGAGCCGATCACCCGAGGAGATCGAAGCCTACATCCATCGTGCCGCGCGCAGTGAGACGATGACGCTGTATGCAGTAGGGGCGGTTGCGCTGGCGGTGGTTGGAATGGTGGTCGTGCTCACGTTTCCGTTTGCCGACTACGGCTAGCCAACCTTGTGTCTGACCGTGCCATTGGTCACCGTTGCCGCAGGTTCCACGGACACGGATACCTGACCGCCGGCGATGAACGCCTCGGTCATCTGGTGCGCTTCGTCGTCCGTGACCTGACGCGGGGGATGCTTACAGAAGTACGCCGCCGGGCCGTCCAGCACACCGCAGAGTCCGCGCTCAAGCGCGATCTTGGCGCAGCGCACCATGTCGATCGCAACCCCGGCTGAGTTGGGCGAATCCTCGACCGACAACCGCAGTTCGATGTTCATCGGCACGTCACCGAACAAGCGACCTTCCATGCGCAGGAAACAGACCTTGTTGTCCTTTTGCCACGGCACGTAGTCGCTCGGGCCAATGTGGATGTTGTCGTCATCCAAGCGCGACTCTGTCACCGACTGCACCGCTTCTGTTTTCGATCGCTTTTTCGATTTCAGCCGGCTGCGGTTCAGCATGTTCAGGAAGTCGGTATTGCCGCCGGTGTTGAGTTGGTAGGTGCGATCGAGCTTGACGCCACGCTTGCGGAACAGATCCGTCAGCATCCTGTGGGTGATGGTGGCGCCGAGCTGCGCCTTGATGTCGTCACCGATCAACGGTAGCCCGGCGGCCTCGAATCTTGACACCCACTGCGGATCGCTCGCGATGAACACGGGCATGCAATTGACGAATGCAACGCCTGCCTCGATCGCGCATTCGGCATAGAACCGAGCAGCATCCTCGGAACCCACGGGCAGGTAGTTGAGCATCACTTCGGCACCACAATCGCGCAGCGCGCGCACCACCGTGCCTTGATCCGGCTCGGGTTGCTCGGCCAGAACGAAGGTCTGGTGCGGAGCATAGCCGTCCATGTGGTCCGCGAAGCCGTCGAGCACGCGTCCCATCGACACCTTCACCCCGGCGCTTGGCAGATCGGAACAGAACACCGTGGTGCAATTGGGTGGCGCGAAAATCGCCTCGTTGACATCACGCCCGACTTTGCGGGCGTCGATATCGAAGGCGGCGACGATGGCGAGATCGGAAGGCCCGTACTCGCCGATGCGCCAGTGCATGAGGCCCACCGCATCCGACGCGGAACGACCACCGTAGTAGTGGATGCCCTGGATCAGGGAACTTGCACAGTTCCCCACGCCGACCACGGCCACACGGATGGGCTTCATTGTTATCGCTCCTCTGAACTGCTCGCCGAACGACCCGAAGTCTCGTGCCGCTGTGCCCCGAAAAGTGGCGCTAGGGTACTGCGTCGACGCCGGAAATTCGATGGTAAAGTGAGGGACTCACCGAAGCGTCCCATCCATGCCCGAGTCATTGAGCCCGGAACTGAAGGCCTTGGCCGCCAAGGCGAGCCAATTCGCCATCAACGAACTCGGTGCTGCCAGCCGCGCGCTCGAGGGCGGCACAGACGCCAACGTTGTTCGCGCGCGCGTGCGCGCCGCCGCTGTTGCAGCCGGCTTTTTCGCCATGACTCAACCACGCGCCTTCGGCGGCTCCGAAGCCGACCCGCTCGCCCTCACGGTGGTTCGCGAAGCACTGGCCGCTGCCAATTCTGCCTTGTCGCACTGGGCAATTGGTCCTGGGCCAGGCGTGCTGGCCGGCGCTGCTGAACCGCTGCGAAGCTCCCACCTTGCGCCGTTGCTGGCAGGCACGTTGCGCGGCGCATTCGCATTCACCGAACCAGATGATGCGGCCGGGTTCACCACCGCAACACCGGACGGGGACAATCTGCGCGTCAGCGGTCGCAAATCGTACGTCACTGGCGGCGCCGATGCGGACTTCCTCAACACGCTCGTGGACGTTGCCGGTAGCGGTCGCGCCATGCTGGTGATCGACCGCACCACCCCGGGTGTCGAAATGGAGCATCGGTTTCAGTCCATGGATGGCAGTCACCATGCCGCGTTCCGCTTCGATGACGTGCGCGTGCCCAGGACCCACCTCATCGGCAAGCCCGGTGAGGGCCTGCCGCGCGCCATGCGGCAGATTGGTGATACCCGACTCTTGATCGCCGCGGAAGCGGTTGGAAGCTGCCTGTGGATCGTCGAATTCGTCAGCGATCATCTCAAACGTCCGCATCACAGCGGGGAGCCGCTCGGCGCCCGGGAAGGCGTGCGGCTGCGCTATGCGGACCTGCGCATCAAGACCTTCGCGGCGCGCAGCGTGCTGTATCGCACCGCGCGTCTGGCAAACGCGGGCGCCAACATCGTCAACGAAGGCATCTGCGCCAAGGTGTTCGCAACGGAGACGCTGGCCGACGTGGTCGACGGTGCCATTCAACTGGTGGGCGGCAAAGCGCTCACCGTGGGTCACCCGCTCGAACAACTGTATCGCTCGGCCCGGTCGCTGCGACTGGCGGAAGGCGCATCCGACGTGCTGCGGCTCAATCTCGCCCGCGGCCGCCTCGATCTCGACAAAGGAGTGCTATGAAAACGCATGTTCTATTCGCCGCTCTGGCCGCCGCCATGCTCACCGGCTGCACCTGGGTCAAACTCACCGATGCGGGTGCCACCGTGCGCCTGGCAACCGCCGCTGATGTGGGCGCCTGCGAACGCCTCGGCATCGCCACGGCGACGACCCGCGAGAAGATCGTGGTCGGACGCAATGAAACCAAGGTCAAGGGTGAACTGATTACGCTCGCGAGCAACCAGGCGGCGACCCTGGGCGCCAATACCATCGTCGCCATGGCGCCGCCCGACCAGGGCATTCAGAATTTCATCGCCTACCGCTGTCCGTAGGAGCCTCGAAATAGGGGACAACGAAATAGGGGACAGTTGACCTATTTCGAACGAGCCCATCGCAGGGTCTTCACTTCGAAATAGGTCAACTGTCCCCTACTTCCCCGTCCCCTGTTTCCCCGCCTTTGCCGCCGTGGCGCTGCCGGTTTTCCTCCCGCGCAGCCGCGGATTTGCGCAGCAGCACGTACACCGCACCGACGCCGCCATGGCGGCGTTCGGCGCTGTGGTAGGCAAGCACCTCGCTCATCTGTCCCAGCCAATGCGCAACGTAGCTCTTGATGCGTGCCGGCGTTGCACTGCGTTCACCGCGACCGTGGTTGATCAGCACCGTGCGCTGGCCCTTGGCCTGTGCCAAGGCTACGAACCGCAGCACCTTGGTGCGCGCTTGCATCACCGTGTGCCGATGCAGATCGAGGCTCGCATCGATCGGATAGCGACCGAGGCGCAGGTTCTTGAACACACCATCCTGCACGCCATTGCGTTTGCCGCAGATGATGTCGGCCGGCGCGACCAGAGGTACCTCGTCGACGGTCAACCGCTCATCGACATCCTCGACCAGAGGTTCTGCAGCGGCCGCGGCGCGGCGATGGGCAAGACCGGGCGGCGTCGCTTTCGGCGCGCGGCTGACATCGCGTCCCTTGGCCGAAACCCTCGTGACTTCGCCCACGGCGGCCCGAAACGCCTCCAAGTCGTCATCGTCACCGCTCATCACACGCGCACCGCCAGTGCCGGATACTGCGCGGAGCGCGTGCCTCGCACCGGCCGATTGGTGTCGTCGTAATAGCTGAACACCATCGACAGCTTGGTGGCTTCGGCTGCGTTGCGACCCGCGGCATGAAACAGCCGGCAATGAAAAAACAGCACGTCGCCCGCTTCCAGATCGACATCGACAGCGCCCGCGATCAGCACCGCGTTGGCTTCGACATCACCGCGCAGGAAACGCGCCGCATCGTACCGATCGTCGGACAGTTCGAGCGTGTGACTGCCCGGCAGCACGCGCAATCCGCCATTGGTGGCGCGTTCGGTGCCGAGTGCGATCCAAGCCGAGATCAGGTCGGCGCGCTCGAACGACCAGTAGCGGATGTCCTGGTGCCAATCCGTACTGCTCGAATAGCCCGGCGACTTGGTCATGACGCAGTTGTGATGGCTCTGGGAAAGAAGTGGAGAGCCACCGAGCAGTGCCCGCAACCAATGGCCCATTGCCGCCGAAGTCGCCATGTCGCGAAACAACTCGCATCTTGAATAGGCATGCAGGAGTCGCCGCGGCGTCAGCCCGCCCTGAGCAAGCCTGCTTAGCGGCGCTCCTGGATAGCCGACGTCTGCTTCGAACTCCGCCGGGCCAAGCAGCGGGTCGAGCATCGACTGAGCGGCAGCGCGGGCATCCGACACGACGCGGCGATCGAACAGCCCCCGCACGATCAGATATCCGTTCTGATCGAATTCGGTCAGTTCACGTTCTGTCGGGGAGGAAGCCATGGCCGCGCAGTATAGGGATGATGCGGGCGGCTTTTCACGTGGCGCCGCTGTCATCGCATCCGCGCAGGCTGTTTCAGTCCTTGGCAGCCCGAGCGAGGTCCGCCGCGAGGTGGCGTCCGCCCAGGAAGTAGTGCAACGCCGCCCAGATGTTCACGAACGAAACGATCAGCAGCGCATAGCGCAATGACTCGACGCCATGCGCGGCAGCCAGCAGATCGGAGAGGATGCCGACGGTCTGCGGCCCGACTCCGAGCCCTATGATGTTGATGATGAACAACAGCACGCCTGCGGCGACGGCGCGCATCCTCAGTCCCACCAGCCCTTGGGTCTGTGAAAACGTGGTCGCCTGGTAGAAGTTGCCGAGGAGAATGGGCACCGACAACAGGGCGAGCGCAACTGTCGCCGAGTCGGCCAGGAAGACCCCAACCGCAAACGGCACACCCGCAAGCAGCGCCACCGCCACCACCCACAAATACCAGCGCGTATCACGACCACCGAGGCGGTCGGCCAGGTAGCCACCGAGTGCGATACCGATGCCACCGGGAATGCCGAGGATCAATCCAAGCCATGTTCCGGCCTCGCCCGTCGTCATGCCATGAGAGCGGATCAGGAATGAAGGCACCCATGTGATATAGGAATAGCCTACGAACGCCGTCAGCGCGGCACCAAACGCCAGGTGACGGAACGCCCGCCGCTGCATCAGCAAGCCGAATGTGTCGCGGATGCTCGGCAGCTCGGCCGAATCGGTGCGCCCTTCGGCCATCCCGCGCGGCGGCTCGCTGATGCTGAACCGCACGATCAGCGCCAACACGAGTCCGGGCACGCCGACGACGAAGAACGCCATGCGCCAACCGAAGAACTCGTTGATCCAGCCACCAGCGAGGAATCCGAACAGAATGCCGACCGGGATTCCGAGCGAGTAAATGCCCAAGGCAGTTGCCCTGCGCTCCACCGGATAGTAGTCCGAGATCATCGCGTGCGCGGGCGGTGAACAGCCCGCCTCACCGACGCCAACGCCGATCCGGGCCACCAGCAAGTGCCAGAAGTTGCTGGCAAGACCTGACAGCGCAGTGAATCCACTCCACACGGTGAGGGCGGCGGCGATCAGATTACGCCGATTGCCCCGGTCGGCCAGGCGCGCGATCGGAATGCCGAGGGTTGCATAGAATGCCGCGAACGCGAATCCGCTCAGGAGTCCGAGCTGCGTGTCCGACAGCCCCAGTTCCGCCTTGATCGGCTCGAGCAGAATCGACAGGATCTGCCGGTCGATGAAGTTGAACGTGTAGACGACGACGAGCGTGCCGAGCACATAGCGGCGCGTTGATTCGTTGAAAACGGTCAACTGTCGATCTACTTCGAGATCTGCATCTTCAGCGTACGCAGGATCTTCTCACCGTAGGGTGGCCGCAAACCCGCAAGCTGCGCGACGTTGATCTTCGACTGCACGAAAATCGACTTGGCGTGGCTGAACGTCTTGAACCCGTCCTGCCCATGGTAGGCGCCCATGCCCGATGGGCCGACACCGCCAAACGGCAGGTCCTCCTGGGCGACGTGCATGATCACGTCGTTGAGCGTGACGCCGCCCGACGTCGTGTGCGTGAGCACCTGCTCGGTTTCGGCACCATCGGTACCGAAGTAGTAGAGCCCGAGCGGCCGCGCATGCTGGTTCACGTAGTCGATGGTTTCATCCACCTGGGCATAGGTCTTCACCGGCATGACAGGCCCGAATATCTCGTCCTGCATGACCTTCATCGACTCATCCGGATTGAGCACCAGCGTCGGTGGCATCTTGTGGTGAGGTTGCTGGCGGAAGTCCTCTCCGGCGGGATTCAGCTCCACGATCTCGGCGCCTTTCTGTCGCGCATCCTCGATGTAGCCGTTCAGACGCTCGTAGTGGCGCTCATTGACGACCGATGTGTAGTCATCGTTGTCGAGTAGCGTCGGGAACATCTTCGCCACCGCGCGCTGCGTCGACTCGACGAATTCCGCAACTTTCTCCTTCGGCACGAACACGTAGTCGGGCGCGAGACAGATCTGACCGGCATTCATGGTCTTACCGGCCATGATCGCATCGGCCGTTTTCTGCAGGTCCGCGGAACGGCCGACAATCACAGGCGACTTGCCACCGAGTTCCAGCGTCACAGGGACGAGGTTTTCGGCGGCCGCGCGCATCACGTGGCGCGCGACCGAGGTCGCACCAGTGAACAGCAGATGGTCGAAGGCAAGGCCTGCGAAATCGGCGCCGGTCTGCGGGCCGCCAACGATCACAGCCATTTCCAGTGCGTCGAATTGCTTACCGATCAGTTCCGCCATGAGTGCAGACGTAGCCGGGGTGTACTCGGACGGCTTGATCATGCAGCGATTACCCGCGGCCAGAATCCCGGCCAGCGGAGTGAAGGTGAGATTGACCGGGAAGTTCCACGGACTGATCACGCCCACGACACCGAGCGGCTGATACTCGATGCGCGCTCTCGCACCGAGCAGGTTGAGGGGAAAGTCGACCTTGCGCTTCTCGGGCTTCATCCAATGCGCGAGGTTCTTCTTCGCATTCTTGAGCGGCCCGATCGAGGCCGCCACATCGGTGAACAGCGACTGATGCCGGGAGCGATGGCCGAAATCCGCCTCCATTGCGTCGACCAACGCGCTCTGGTGATCCACCAGTATGGCGATGGCGCGATCGATGCGGTCGATCCGGGTCGCGGCACTCACGTAGCCCGCCCGAATGTAGTCCTGCCGCTGTCGTTCCAGCACCGCGACCATGGTCGCTCGATCGGTGTCCTGCATCGTCGCCCCCCATTTGCTGTCCACATCCTACACGGCATCGGTGCACCCTGGCAGATCAGTCCTACACTCAATGCATGCGTACACGTGCGTGGGTTCGCTGTGCCCGGTCACTCGGTGCCGCCCTGGCGCTGGCACTGTCGTGCGCAGCGAGCGGACAACCGAGCATGCTGAGGCTGGATATGCTCGCGGACGTCGTTGACGCGACCGCAGCACTTGAAGTCGCACTGGCTCCGGCCGAACGCAGCCTGCCGCCACCGGACCATCGATTCGAACCCGTCGCCAACCAATCGCGGGCGCTGCATGACTATGGCCGCAGCTACTGGCTCAAGCTTCCGGTGCGCAACGACTCCGACGCGCCTGTCACCGTCATGCTCGAACTCAATCATCCGCGACTCAGCACCGTCACGGCGTGGGACACTGTGGGGAATCCCATCTATGCCATGGCGCGTGACGGAACGAGGAAGCCCCGGCCGATCGCATTCCCGAATCAGACGATTCCCGTCACCTTGCCGGCCACCACCGCCGGCGACCTGACACTGCATGTGTCGTCGCTCGACAACATGTGGCTGTCGGCACGTATCTGGACACCACAGGCGTTCAGCTACTACCAGACTCGCCATACCCTGGCGGTTGGCGCAGCGCTTGCGGTTCTACTCATCCTCGCCGTCTACAACGCCATCATCTATCTGCGATCCTCGGAGCCACTCTTTCGTGATCTCGCTGCGCTACTCGCCGCGCTCTTCCTCTGGCAGTCCGTCAGCCAGGGTTACGCGCCGCTTCTATTCTGGCCATCGCTGCCAAACGTCACCCTGCACGTCTTTCTTGCAGCCGTTCCTTTGTGCGTGGGCGCTCTGATCGCGTTTGGCGTCCGATTCGCCGGCATCGAACGCACCACGACTCTGGGTCGAACGCTGACAACCTACATGCATGTCTGTGCAGCATTGACGATCGTGCTGGCAGTGTTTCCGCACTCGAGCCTGGTCAAACCGATTTTCGTAGTGCTCCTGCCTTCGGCGCCGCTACTGGTCTACGGCGCCATCGCGAGAGCGCGCAAAGGCAGTCGCGCCGCACGCAACTTCCTGTTCTGCGCCGCGCCGCTGTTGTCGACGCTGTTGGCCATCGCCATTGCGCGCGTTCTCGAACTTCCGATCGGCGCCGCGATGGCGCAGGGATTGATACTGAGCGCGAGCGTGCTGATGGCACTGTCGCTCGCGATCGCACTAGCCGACCAGATCCGTCAACTCACGAGCGCGCAACAAAGCGCCACACGTGAAGCCCTGAAGGCCCGTTTCCTTGCCCGCGAGTCGGAACAGAAAGCAGTGCTCGCGCAAAACGAAAATCGTGCCAAAAGCTCCTTCCTCGCGACGATGAGTCACGAAATCCGCACACCGATGAACGGCATATTGGGAATGGCCGAACTACTGGGCGCTACTCGTCTCGACGAACAGCAGGGCTACTACATCGCGACGCTGCGACGCTCCGGTGAAGCCTTGATGAGCATCCTGAACGACGTGCTCGACTTCTCCAAGGCCGAGGCCGGTCGAATGGAACTCGAAATCGTCGAACTGGATCTGCTAGAGCTGCTGGACGACATCACGATGCTGTATCGAGAGCATGTGCGGCGCAAGGACCTCGATTTTCACGTGAGTGTCGACGCAAACACACCACATCACATCAAGAGCGACTCAACGCGGCTCAAGCAGATTGTTGGCAATCTCGTCAACAACGCCGTCAAATTCACGCACCGCGGCAGCATCACTATCTCAGTTCGTGCATGCGGCGACAGCGAGCTCCAATTCGCTGTTGCAGATACCGGCATCGGTATTTCGGATGAACAGCAGTCGCAGCTGTTCGATCGATTCCGCCAGGGCGATTCGTCCATCAACAGACAGTACGGTGGTACCGGACTCGGACTTGCAATTTGCCGCCACCTAGTAGCGTTGTTGGGGGGATCGATAGCGATAGAGAGTGCGAAGGACAAAGGAACGATCATTCGTTTCTCGATCCATGCAGAGGCAGTAGCAGCTTCGCCACCGACGCCCGAGGCGCCTCATCGCATCATCGTGATCAGCGACGACGAAAACGTGACGTCGCCACTCTCGAGCCTCGCGCTGCACTGGGGCATGCAAGTTGTCGTCGCCGACGATCTCACCGACGTGGATGTTGCGGGCCTCGGCCCCGATGACCTGATGCTGATCGATGACTCTTGTTCCGACCCCACTATCGAAGGACCGGAGGTGATCGGCAACGCTTCTGGCGGCCCACGACTGGTTCGCATCTACGAAGGTGATGCCCCTGCGGGTTCGCTGGGGCGCCCGTTGCTCCTGTGCCAGGTCCGGCGCGTCGTCTTCTCGACTCGCGCGTCCGATCCAACCACCCCGCTCGACCGGCCTTTGATCGACATCGCGATTCTCGTCGCCGAGGACAACCCCACCAACCGGCTGGTGGTCGGCAAGATGCTCGACAACTGGGGGGCACAGGTGCACTTCGCTGAGAACGGTCGTGAAGCGGTCGACCTGCTGGACGAACACCCTGACGAAATCGACGTGATTCTCATGGATTGCGAGATGCCCGAGATGGACGGCTATGCGGCAACTCGTCACATCCGCACCGTCGAACAAAGCCATGGGCGAGCGCCGACACCCATCATCGCACTCACCGCGCACGCCATGCCCGAGTTTCGCCGCGAAGCCGCGGATGCGGGAATGACGGACTACGTCACCAAGCCCGTGCGCAAGGACGTGTTGCTCGAAGCGATCATCGGTGCGCGGGCGAAAGTCCAGACGTCGAAATCGGACAACGTCATTCACTGAACCACGACGTCGTGAATGACCTGCCGGTTGGCTGTCACCACCAGACGCCCGGTCTGAGGCCACCAGCGACCTTCTATATAGTGATGCTCCTCCCAATGCAGCTCTACATTGGTCCACACGTAGAGGCACTCACCGACATCGCGTGAACGCCGCTTGCGGGGCACACCATCGAGTGACAGCACGAGTTCGTCTCGAGTGATCTCGAATTCGAAGGTGTGATCGCGATAGTCGAATCTGAATGGGTTGGCCACGTTCCCGGCATGTTCAATCATCAGTTCGCACAGTATCGTTGCCCGATTGCGACATTGCGAGCAGTACGCCATGACCGAACCGACCACGCGCCTGTCGAAAGTGATGAAGGCGCGCGAAGTGTTGATGCTGTCGTTCGGTGCCATGATTGGATGGAGCTGGGTGCTCATGACCGGCCACTGGATCGACACCGGCGGCAGCCTTGGCACGGTGATCGCCTTCGCTGTCGGCGGTGTTGCGATCCTGCTCATCGGTCTCACCTACAGCGAACTGGCTTCGGCGATGCCGCATGCAGGTGGCGAGCACATCTACACGCATCGTGCGCTGGGACTTGGTGCATCGTTCGTGTGCACGTGGGCACTACTCATGGCGTACGCCGCCGTATGCGTGTTCGAGTCGGTGGCCCTGCCGACGGCGCTCGTCTACCTGTTCCCAGAGATCCGCTTCTACACCTTGTGGAGCGTGCTCGGTGCCCCTGTCGATCTCGGCTTCGTCATCGTCGGTGTCGGTGGCGCGATCGCCATGACCATCGTCAACCTGCTTGGCATCCGTACCGCATCGATCGTTCAGAGCGTGATCACCATGATGATTCTCGTCGCCGGTGTACTGCTGTTGACCGGCGCTGCTGCGTTCGGAAGCAGCGCGAACTTCGAGCCGCTCATGCCAAGCGGCATGAGTGGCGTGCTCATCGTGTTGATCATGGTGCCCGCGATGCTGGTTGGCTTCGACGTGATTCCGCAGTCCGCGGAAGAAATCGATCTGCCACCCCAGCGCATCGGTCTGCTGCTGATCATCTCGGTGATCATGGCCGTCGCCTGGTATGGGCTGATTTCGCTGTCGGTCGCCGCTGGTCTCGACGCAACCGCACGTGCCGATGCGCAGATGGCGTCCGCGGACGCGGCGACCGCGTTGTGGGGCGGTACATGGGCTGGCACGCTGTTGGTCATCGGGGGCATCGGCGGCATTCTCACCAGTTGGAATGCCTTCATCATCGGCGGCAGTCGGGTCATGCTGGCGCTGGCCGAGTCGGGACTGCTGTGGGATGCGTTCGCCCGCATTCATCCGCGCTACAAGACACCCTATGTTGGCATCATCGCGATCGGCGTTGCCGCCTGCATTTCGCCCTTTTTCGGTCGCACGATTCTGGTCTGGCTGATCAATGCCGGCAGTTTCGCGGTTGTGGTTGCCTACCTCTTCGTAGCGATCGCATTTCTGGTGCTGCGCGTTCGTGCGCCAGAGATGGTGCGACCTTTTCGCGTTCCGGCCGGACGGGCCGTGGGCGCGCTTGCGATCGTGATGTCGATTGGTCTGTTGCTCGTGTACATGCCGTTCAGCCCGTCGGCGCTCGCCTGGCCGCAGGAGTGGGCCATGGTGCTGGGATGGATCGTGCTCGGTGCGGTGGTGTGGGTGATGAGGCGAACTGCTAAATGAGCCGCATCTGACCGGCCGGATGCGGTGGCACGAACAAGTCGCATCGCAGATCCGTTCGTTCGCGCGCTGGCAGACCCGCTCTCTTGCGGGCGATCTCGAACCGCTGGCTCAACAAATCTGCAAAGGGGCCGACGCCGCGCTGACGCCGCCCGAAGGTCGAGTCGTAGACACGTCCACCGCCAAGTTCCTGCATCAGGTGCATGACCCGCGCCGCTTTCAGAGGCGCGTGCGCGGAGAGCCATGCGGCAAAGATCTCCTTCACCTCGTGGGGCAGACGCAACAGCACATAACCGATGCTGAGTGCCCCTGCCTCGGCACTCGCCGCGACGATCGCCTCGATCTCATCGTCGTTGATGCCGGGAATCACGGGCGCGACCATCACGCCAACCGGAATACCCGCGTCGCGCAACTCAGCGACGAGTTTCAAGCGCGCCGCAGGCGACGCGGCGCGCGGTTCGAGGGTGCGTTTGAGATCCGCGTCGAGGCTGGTGATGGAGACCATGACCGAAGCAAGGCCATCGCGCGCCATGTCTGCCAGCAGCGGAATGTCGCGCTCGATCAGCGAACCCTTGGTGACGATGGACACAGGGTGGTGGCAGGTATGGAGCACCTCGAGTATGCGCCGCGTGACTTCGAGGCGTCGTTCGATCGGCTGATACGGATCGGTATTCGTGCCCATGGCAATTGCGCGACATCGATAGCTCGGTCGCGCCAGTTCTTCGACGAGCAGCGCCGCCGCATTGGGCTTGTGGAAGATCTGAGTCTCGAAGTCGAGCCCCGGTGAAAGATCGAGATAGGCGTGCGTCGGCCGCGCGAAGCAGTACACGCAGCCGTGCTCACAGCCTTTGTACGGGTTGATCGAACGGTCGAACGGCAGGTCGGGTGAGGTGTTGCGGGTGATGATGGTGCGACTCGCATCGACGTGCACGTGGGTCGCCGGGCGGTCCGGCTCTTGATGTTCGCCCCAGCCATCGGACTCCGCCACGCTGCGGGCGCGTTCGAAGCGGCCCGCCGGATTGGTGAGCGCACCGCGGCCTTTATTGAGCGTCGGTCGGTGTTCCATGCGGGTACAGTAACTGTACGTATGTACAGTATCAAGGTCGACGTCCAGGCCATGGACAGGCTCTGCGCGGTTCCGGTAGCGTGAGCAGTTAATTCACGCGCATTCGAGGTTTCCATGGCCGATCTGATCATTCGCGGCGGCACGCTCATCGACGGCACCGGCGCATCACGCCGCACCGGGGATGTGGCGATCACCGATGGCGTCATCACCGCGGTCGGTGAGGTGGCGGGTCGCGGACGACGCGAAATCGATGCCAAAGGGGCGCTGGTGACCCCGGGGTGGGTCGACATTCACACCCACTACGACGGCCAGGCAACCTGGGACCCGGTGCTCGCTCCCTCGAGCTGGCACGGCGTGACGACAGTCGTCATGGGCAACTGTGGCGTGGGCTTCGCCCCGGTACGTCCGGGCGGCGAGAAATTTCTGATCGAGCTCATGGAAGGGGTCGAAGACATCCCCGGCAGCGCGCTGGCCGAAGGCATGGACTTCCGCTGGGAGACCTTCGCCGAGTACCTCGACGCCCTCGAAGAAATGGATCGCACGATCGACATCGGTGCCCAGGTGCCGCATGCGGCGGTACGCGCCTACGTGATGGGCGAGCGCTGCAACGACCGTGACGTGGCACCGACGGCGACCGAACTGGCTGACATGGCGCAGATCGTGCGCGGCGGCATTCAGGCAGGCGCGCTGGGGTTCTCGACGTCACGAACGCTGCTGCATAAGGACAAGCATGGCGTCTACATGCCGGGTACTTTCGCGGGCAGCGATGAGATGCTCGCCCTCGGCCTCGCCATGAAGGGCCTTGACCACGGCGTGTTCGAACTGGTGTCCGATCACCTCGGCGATGATGACGAGTGGCAGTGGGTGACTCATTTCGCGCGCGAAACCAAGCGCCCGGTGACCCTGGTCGCGACTTCCGCCGCCGCCTTCATGGGCAACAAGATGTTCAACATCGCCGAGCAGGCGCGCCGCGACGGCATCGAAGTGCGGCCGCAGATCGCCGGTCGCCCTACCGGCGTGCTGCACGGCCTGCACTCGAATTTTCACGTGTTCGTGGGTCATCCGACCTACGCGGGCGAGATCGCCAAGCTCCCACACGCGCAAAAGCTTGCGCAGATGCGCAATCCCGACGTGCGCCGCAAGATCCTTGCCGAGGACAGTCGCATCGGTCAGACGCTGATGGGGGTCACCTTGCGTGATCTCCTGTGGCAGGTGTTCCCGCTCGGTGAACGGCCGAACTACGAACCCGATCGCCACCAGAGCATCGCCGGTCTCGCGCAAGCGGCCGGGGCAGACCCATTCGCGCTCATGTACGACCTCTTGATCGGCGATCAGGGCGAGGAATTGTTCTACCAGCCGCTCGGCGGCTATCAGGGCTACAACTTCGACTTCTTCCGCGCATCGCTCGAACACCCCAACGTCGTGTTCGGGTTGTCCGACGGCGGCGCTCACTGTGGCGTGATCGCCGATGCCGGAATGCCGACATTCATCCTCACTCACTGGGGTCGTGATCGTACCAAGGGTGAGAAGTTGCCCCTCGAGTTCCTCGTCAGGAAGCTCTCCTCAGATACAGCGGCCGCCTATGGCATGAACGATCGTGGGCGCCTAGAGCCCGGGTTGCTCGCGGACATCAACATCATCGATTTCGATGCGCTGTCGCTGCGTCGACCGGAAGCGATCTTCGATCTGCCGACCGGCGGCAAACGACTCGTTCAACGGGTCGACGGTTACCGCAACATCCTCAAGCGAGGCGTGGTGACATTCGAAAATGGCGAGCACACCGGCGCTGTTCCGGGCCAGGTGGTTCGCGGAGGTCGCTGAGCGCAGGATGCGCATTGTCATTGCAATGGCGACGCTCCTTGCGGCCCTCGCCGGCGCGTCCGCGCCACTCGACGACGCTCGCATTGCGGCGGCCGATG